>JBARMQ010000463.1:0-15421 GCA_049802535.1 Bryobacteraceae bacterium
GTTTCTCCAGTTGCGGCAAAGTCTCGGTCATGGAAATGGCCTCCTTTTACCGAGCGTATCATTACGCTCGGTCACCGGGCTCAAAAAAAAGAAGCCGCCGCTTCTCTACTTTCATGTCCCGCACCCCCTTTAGCGGTTCGTTTGACATCAACGCGGCAACAGCGTCGTTGACGCGGCTGGTATTCGAAACGGATCCGCTTCTTGCCGACACGGGCATGTTCCAAGCCAAAATTTCGATCGACTACCACTTCATGTTCATAGGAGACGGCGACTTTATCATCCCGTTGCGGAGCGAACTGGAAACGTCGGACGTTGACGGCGGGAAAACGGACAGCATGACCAAGTTTTCAGCCTGTCGCGAGTATACAGCCGAATCGAGCCTTCGATTCGACGATGAGGTCGCGGCTGCGGGATCGACGAAGAGCGCGCCCAAGCGTGTGGTCTCCCTTCCGCCGGGGCTTTCGATCGTGCTGGCACTCGATGGCCCTATCAATTTGAATGCTGCCGCCGCAGGCGATCCAATCTCGGCAGAGGTTATCGAGAACGTTCACGCAGCAAGATCAAAACAAATTCTGCTGCACGAGGGCGCGATTGTTAAAGGCCGAATTCTGGAGCTACGACATTTTATGAGGGCTTCGGAATTCTTGATTTCGATCCGGTTCAATAGCCTGGAAGAAAAAGGCACAGTATCGCCGCTTTCAATCCGCTTAGTTAGAGAAGTAAAAGCCGAACAGCGGACCGCGAACGGCTTATCGAAAGGGGAATTGAGTTTTTGCTACCAGCGCCCGGTTCGATGAACCGCGGCAGTCAATTTAGATTTCCGGCAAAGAGCGGAAAATTTGTGATCCCGGACGGCTTCCGGTCGAAATGGATCACGGTTGCGCCATGTAGCGCAAAGGGCACGGCTGCGTGCCACCACACAAGAGAGGAACTCGCTATTTCTTCGGGTGGCACGCTCGACCCCGTGCCCGTTTTGCGCGTGTTCCTCAAAAGATTGTGGCGCTCGGCGTGGCTGGGATCATGCTGCTGAATGCGCAGCCGCCGGATGCTGCTGACGTATTGGAACAGGTGCGCGACAAAGTCATCGCACGATTGCCGCCTACCGGGTATACGTGTATCGCGACCATCAATCGAAGCTATTATCGGCGTCAAACGATGCCGGTGTCGCAAAAATCCTGCGATCAGATTGCGGCTGAGGCGGGAGACGTCGTTCAGGCAAGACTTGTAGAGGACGTGATGGGGCCGTCACCGGATGTGAAGGCCCCTGCGGGCGCCATGTTGACAGGCCGAATCATAACCATGGAACACAACCTGCACAGATTGGGCGGCGACGGGAGCAACGCACATGGCGTTCGCGCGGAAGACCCGTACTCTTTCCTAATTTGGGCCGACTTCGACGCGATTGAAGCGCATGGGGCGGTTTATTCGATTCGCGTCCGGTTGAGTTGTGGAGCTCCGATCGACCCGCAGCATCTTTGTCCTTTCGCCACTATGAGCGATCAGAAGTGGGATCGTGCGCTTATCTTTGGAAGCGATAGGCCCGATGCCAATATCTTGGTCCCGGGTGGATACAAGTCGACTTGGCTGACCGGCGAGCCGCCTGCAAAATAGGCGGAAGCGCAAAGGGCACGGCTGCGTGCCACCACACAAGAGAGGAACTCGCTATTTCTTCGGGTGGCACACGCTTGATCCCGTGCCTGTCTTGCGCGAGTGCCTCAGAAGCGGTGCTGCGAAACCGCTACAAATACGCAGCGGATAAGATGATACGGCAATCATGAGATGGCTAATTATTGCTTGGGTGTTTGTGATCAGTGCTGTGGCGTACCTGGATCGGGTGAATATTTCCATTGCCGGCCGGAACATTGCCAACGAGTTTCACTTAGACAATGTGCGGCTCGGCTGGATTTTCAGCGCATTCGTATTTGGGTATGCAGTGGCGCAAACGCCGATGGGGCGGCTTGCCGATTGGTGGGGGCCGCGATGGACCATTCTAGGGGGCGTGATTTGGTGGGGCATATTCACGACAGCGATCACGATTCTAAATCCGAGCGCAGGTGGGGCTGTCGTGCTTTTGATGGGGGCGCGGTTTTTGCTGGGCGTGGGTGAAGCGGTTGTTTACCCGGGGTCCAATCGCCTGGTAGCGGCGTGGATCCCGTCGAGCGAGAGGGGGCTGGCGAATGGAATCATCTTTGCCGGAGTGGGGTTTGGCGCGGGCGTGACGCCGCCGCTGATCACCTGGCTGATCTTGAATTACGGCTGGCGTTCCGCATTTTGGGCGAGCTCGGTTATTGGAATCGTTGTCGGCATGCTGTGGTTCGTGATCGCGCGTGACACACCGATGGAGCATCCGTGGCTAAGTCCCTCCGAGGCAACCTATATTGCGGCGGGGCTGCCGGCGAATTCGCGGGCCGATGCCGCGCCGCTCTCGTGGGGCGCGATTTTGAAGAATCAAGCGATCTGGCTGGTGTCGTTCAGCTATTTCGCCTACGGCTATGCCGCCTATATCTTCTTCACTTGGTTCTTCATTTATCTCAACGAAGTGCGGCATCTAAATATGCGTCAGAGCGCGCTGTACACGATGCTTCCGTTTATTGCCATGGCGGTTGCATCGCCGTTGGGCGGCGTCGTCAGCGACCGTCTGACGAAGCGCAACGGTAAGAGGGCGGGACGATGCGGCGTAGCGGTCGCCGGCATGGCCCTTTCGGCCATCTTTATCGCGGTGGCGATGGAGGTCACGAGCGTAGAGCTTGCAAGCGTAATGCTTGCGGGCGGGGCGGGCGCGTTGTATTTATCGCAAAGCTCGTTCTGGTCGGTGAGCGCCGATATCGGTGGAAGGTCGGCGGGTTCTGTCTCTGGCTTTATGAATATGATTGGGCAGTTTGGCGGGGTGGCGACTGCTTCTCTGACGCCGTTGATCGCGCGAAGTTGGGGATGGAATGCATCGTTCCTGACAGCAGCGGCATTGTGCGGCGCTGGTGCGCTGGCCTGGGTGGTGGTTGAGCCGGAGGGACTTTCGCGGAAGCGGACCGCTGCGACGGCGGAGGTGAGCTGAGTGGAAGAAGTGGGGGCGCCCCTCCCGGAGGGGATGAACGGCAACGGCGTCCGATCCGTCACCGTCGCGGTTCGGTTTGCTCTTGCATCTGCTTTGGGGTGAGTGGGTTGCGCGGAAATTACCAATTGAAATTGGATGGGTTGCGATCAAAAGCGAACCGGTTTAGGCCGCTCGATACATTGCTTCCCGAATACGCGCTGCTCGTGTTCCGAGCGCATCTCCGATCCGAACGACGAACCCGCCAGCGTGCGTCTTGAAGGCGTCCGCGCCGAGCGCGGAGGCGGCGAACCAATCGCCTCAAAGCCGCGCGTTGCTAAGCCGCGCTCCGTTTCAGTTCTTCCCGGATGATCCGGCGCAGAGTCTCCTCGAACTTGGGAGCCTTTCCTTCAACGTATTCGCGCAGAGCGGCGTTTATCAGCGTCTGGTATCCGATCGTACCGCCCGACTTGTCCGCCGCCGAGCCGAAATAGTCAACAATATCTTCGTCGAGCCGGATCGTGATTCTTGCTTTACCTGGCTCAATAGGTGGCTCGGGTGAGACTTTGCCGCGCTTGCCCTTACTGAAATCGTATTCGCTTTTCATTGCCGTTCCTCGTACTGTTCGTGTTCGTGCCTGGTCGCCTGACGCGCTGAGATGATCCGAATCTGGTCGCCCCGGTGGGTGTAAGCAACCACGATAGTTCGCCCTTTCATACTTATCCCGATCGTTATGAGCCTCTCCTCGCCCGGATCAGATTCGTAATCCGCAATAGTGATCGCGTTTTCGTCTTCAAAAACGCTGACCGCCTCGGTCGAGAATAAGACGCCGTGCTTTCGAGCATTGATTAAGGCCTTCTCCGGGTCCCATTCGAAAGCCATCTGCTTAATTGTACATACAATGCGTACACGGAAGGATATCCTTGCGCTTATCCCCGGCTCAGCACTCCAAAGGTCCAATCGATTATAGAATCTTCGCGATGGTCAGTACCGTCGCGGTTCTTCTGCGCCTCCGCGGGTGGCGAGCAGAACGGCGTTGAGGCGGTAACAGTGGACGGAAAAAGTTTTTAAGCCGCTAAGTATCTGAAGCGTTGGCACATCCGGATGGCGGTCTGTACGGGCTGTATCTTGCCGGTGCTGTTGCTGCTTTAGTTTGAATCGATGAATAAGCTCGATTTGACACTGCGGCTGGCGCGGGAATCGCACCGCTCACGAGGGAAGGCCGCCGATGCATTAGACAACCTCATCTACGACTTGCTGAAGGACTTGAAGCAACCTGAAGTAGAGGCGCCGCCGAAGCCCAAACCCGCCGCGAAGCGGAGTGGAAGCCGAAGGACGGCAGCTTGAGACAACGCAGCCGCCATAAGCGACTGCTGGACCTTGTCGGGAAGTGTCTGCGGGAAGGCGTCGCGGTTGAGATTGACGGCGTCGGCCGGTTCCATCTCGACGAACAAAACCTGATCCGCTTTCTGCCCACTGGCCGCCCTCGCGTGTTTCTGGCCTATGCGGAAGAGGACCGCGACATGGTACGCGACATCTACGACGCCTTGCGTGCGGCTGATTTTGAACCGTGGATGGATGAACGAAATTTGCTGCCGGGCCAGAACTGGCCGCGATCGATTGAGCGCGCCATTGAGAGCACCGATTTCTTTCTGGGCTGCTTTTCGCTGAGGTCGTCGGCCAAGCGCAGTTTCTTTCAAAGCGAATTGCGGATCGCCTTAGAACTGGCCAACAAGATACCGTTAGACGACATCTTTCTGGTGCCGGTGCGGTTAAACGATTGCGCGGTTCCTAGACATATTGCGCAGAAGACTCAATACGTCGATCTGTTTCCCGATTGCAGTCTAGGGATGGAGCAATTGATCCGCATGATGCGCCAGCAGGAGCGTCAACGGCGAGAACGGTCGCTGTAATGCCGGCAGCGGCCCTTCGCCCCGCGGCAAAACCTGAGTAGTTAATTGCGGCTTGAGAGTTTAGAATATAAGCGGCGCCTGAACGAAAGTTCGGCTGCAAGCGTCCTCACTCTTTGAAGTTCGGTATCCTCATCTGCGTTGTGGTCGTGGTTGCCGCTTCTACTTGTTTCGCCGCGGCCGACGCGGTGGCAGCCCGTTTGGCCCATGAAGCCGGGGAAGCAAGAAACGCGGGGCAGTTGGTCCGGGCCTATCTGCTTTACTCAGAGGCGGCGGCACGCGATCCGCAGGTCGATTCTTATCGTGAAAACCGTGACGCTTTGGCGCCTCTTGCCAAGCTGTTGACGTCGGCCAGCGTCGAGACCGCGCCAGACATTAAGGCCACCATCGCGGCGGCGGAATCCTCTACTGTTGAGGAACCAGATCCAGCTATCCGTTGGGCCAGTCCCAACGACCTCACTCAGCTGGAACCTCCCCCGCATCTGGTGGCGAATGGGACGGTCCACGACTTCCGTTTGCGGGGCGACACGACCAAGCTCTATACCGAAGTTACCGCGCCCTATGGCGTTCACGTGATAGTCGATCGTGATCTGACGTCGGCTTCGAACATTCAATTCGACGACTCGAACGTTAATTTTCGCGAGGCGATGGATGCGCTGACCCTGGCCACGCATACGTTTTTGTTCGCCATCTCGCGCGACACGATTTTTGTGGCGCAAGATACCGAGCCAAAGCGCGCCGAATATGAGCCGACGGTGGAATATGCGGTTCCTTTGCTCGATGCAACCGATGCCAAGCAACTGACAGAAGTCGCAAGCGCTGTGCGGAGCACGTTCAATAACCTGCGGGGCTTGGCTTTCGATCCCGGCACACGCACGGTCGTTATTCGCGACAGGATCTCCAAAGCGCGGGCGGCCCGCTCATTATTCGAAGCCCTCATCCTTCCGAAGGGGCAGGTTAGCCTGGAGGTTCAGATTTTGACGCTCGATACCGACGTCAATTACCACTATGGAGTGGCACTACCCACGGCTTTTCAACTGGCGGACTTCGGAAAGATCGGCAGCCAAGTTGGGATGTCCTCGGCGTTGTCCAGCGTGGCCAGTTTCGCGTTTGGCGGCGGCGCGACGCTCTTTGGGTTAGGTATCACGCAAGCCACGATTTTCGCAACCTACTCGCACAGCTACGCCAAGACTCTTTATGATGCGACCGTCACGGCGCTGGATAGTCAACCAGTGGACTTTCACGTCGGCGACAAATACCCTATCCCACAATCGCTTTATTCGGGATATCAGGCTACATCCGGCCCGGCTCTCTACAATCCGGTGGGCCAGGTAACGATGGAGGATCTCGGATTGGAACTCAAGATGACGCCTCACATCAATGGCCGCGAGGAGGTTTCGTTGGACGTCGATGGAGCGTTCAAATCGCTGGGAGGTACCTTCATCGATTCGGTTCCCTCCATCGCCCAGCGCGAATTCAAGGGCAACGTCCGGCTGGAGGATGGGGAATGGGCGGTTATCGCCGGTCTCGACCAGAGCACTAAGACCAGAAGCCGCAACGGCTTGATTGGGCTTAGCCAGGTGCCGATACTCGACCAAATCTTAAGCGAGAACCAGCGCGACGATGCGACGTCGAAAACACTGATCGTCATAAAGCCTCGGATCACACGGCTTCCTATGTCCGATCTGTTCAGCCCGCAGTACTTTATCGGCGCCGCGGGCGGCCTCCGAGTGCTGCTGTAACTTCTCATTATCATCTTTACTTTCTTTTGGTTGGCGATGGTATTCTCTATTCGATGTCGACCATGTTGGATGAGATCCGGCAGCAACCGGCCGCGATTGAGCGCACGGTTAAGGCCGAATGGCGCCGGGCTGAGAAATTGCGCACGATATTTCAGCAGAACCGGCCCCGTTTGATTGTGCTGGCGGCGCGCGGAACGTCAGACAATGCCGCTCAATTCGGGCGCTATTTGCTTGAGATCACAACCGGCATCCCCGTTTCGCTGGCAGCGCCTTCGGTTTTCACCCTATACGGAGCGAAGGTAGACATGACTGGTGCTCTGGTGGTCGCGATTTCGCAATCCGGCGAATCGACCGACACGAATATGGTTCTTGAACGCGCCAAAGAGGCGGGTGCGATCACCGTTGGCATTACGAATGAAAGCGAAAGCGCGCTGGCTAAGCTGGCGGCCCATACTTTTTTAGTCCGGGCCGGCAAGGAAAAGAGCGTTGCGGCGACGAAAACATACACCGGCCAGCTGGCGTGCCTCTACCTGCTGGCGTATGCGTTGGGTGCGCCGATCACTCGTGCCGAGTTAGAGCGATTGCCGGTGTGGTGCGAGGCGGCGCTGCGCTTAGAGCCTGAAATGCGTGCCCGCGCCGAGCGATATTGCTTCATGCGTTTTGCGGTTTGCGTAGGGCGCGGCATCAACTACTCCAATTCATTCGAATTCGCATTGAAATTGATGGAGACCTGCTATGTAGTGGCCGAACGGTTCTCATCGGCCGACTTGCTGCACGGCCCCATCGCGATGGTTGAACCACAATTTCCCGCCTTTGTATTCGGTCCGCCAGGACCATCCTGGAAACCGATCAGCGAATTAATTGCGAAATTGAAGACGCTTCAGGCCGACGCGTTGGTGATCACGGATCGCAGCAACAGCGAGGTGCAAGAAGAGGCGGGCGTGGCGGTGGTGAGAATTCCGGCTGCCTTGGCCCGCAAGGAACCGTTGCCGAAGGACATTTTCACGCCCATTCCGTACATTATTCCCGCTCAGCTTTTTGCGGCAAGCTTAGCGGAGGTGAAACGGCTGAATCCGGATAGGCCCCGGACCTTGAGCAAAGTAACGCAGACTTTATAGCTGCGACTTGATAGCCGCTACTTGCGCGCGCCGCCCACTGTGCCCTTAAGCGCGGACTGTCGGCGCTTGGCCGATTTGCGCTTGGGCTTAACGATACGGAACGTGCCGCTGCCAAAATATTCGGCCTGATACAGATTCTCTTTCGGCTTAAAACTGGCGGAGGCGGCGTGAGCTGTCTTGGCGGCTGAGTTTTCAGTATTTGGCATGAATATCTAATCCTTTATTGTAGCGGGTGGCCTTGTGAATTCAAAACGGCACTCCACCGGATTTACGGTGTCATAAGATTTTAGATGATACCAGTCACAAGTCAAGACGGTTGGACGTCCTGTTTGCGGCCGTCCGGAAGTTTTGGAAATTCCCGGCACTATTAATCATCCAGAGGTTAGGAAATTTGAAATGAGTGCAACTGCGGTTGGTCTGCGCGAGAACCGTGCTGCCCGCTTGTGGGATTCGACAAACGGCAAGAAGATCGTCATGGCGATCACAGGAGCGATCATGTTCCTCTTCGTCGTCGGGCACTTGGTGGGGAACCTTCAGGTCTATGAAGGCCCGGATACGTTCAACGCCTACTCACGGCTGCTGCGCGTGGAACCGCTGTTGTTGTGGGCAGTGCGGCTGACGTTGTTGGCGGCGGTGGTGCTGCACGTTGTGGCTACTATTCAGTTGGCCTTGCGAAAGAATCGTGCGCGGCCAGTCGGATATGCCAAGAAAGAATCCATCGGGTCGACTTACGCTTCGCGGACGATGTATTGGAGCGGCCCCATCATTCTGGCGTTTGTGATTTACCACATCTTGCATTTGACTCTCGGCGTAGTGCAACCGCAGGCGTTCCATGAAGGCGATGCGTACGGCAATTTGGTGGCAGGTTTCCAGGTGCCTTACATTTCCGCCTGGTACATCTTCAGCATGATTTTGCTGGGGATGCACCTGCGTCACGGCGTTTGGAGCATGTTTCAGTCGGTTGGATTTAATCACCCGCGGCACACGCCAATTCTGAAGAAAGCCGCCTTTCTGTTCGCGTGGACGATCACGCTGGGGTTCATTTCCATCCCCGTCAGCGTCTTGGCGGGATGGGTGAAATAAATGGAACTGGACGCAAGAATTCCGAAGGGCGCGATTGAGAAGCTTTGGGATGATGCCCGCTTCAACTTCAAGCTGGTGAACCCGGCGAATAAGCGTAAGCACCGGATCATTATTGTGGGTTCTGGTTTGGCCGGCGGTTCGGCTGCGGCAACGTTAGGCGAACTTGGGTATAACGTCGATTGTTTCTGCTTCCAGGATTCGCCCCGGCGTGCGCACTCCATTGCCGCTCAGGGTGGAATCAACGCGGCCAAGAATTATCAAAACGACGGAGACAGCATTTATCGGTTGTTCTACGACACGGTGAAAGGCGGCGACTTCCGCGCGCGCGAGGCCAACGTTTACCGGTTAGCGCAAATCAGCGTACAAATTATCGATCAGTGCGTGGCGCAAGGCGTGCCGTTTGCGCGCGAATATGGCGGAACGCTGACCAACCGTTCATTCGGTGGCGCGCAGGTCTCGCGAACCTTTTATGCTCGCGGCCAGACAGGTCAACAGCTTTTATTGGGCGCCTATCAGGCGTTAGAGCGGCAGGTACAAGCCGGCACCGTCACCATGTACCCGCGAACGGAAATGCTGGATTTGATTGTCATCGATGGCCGCGCGCGCGGTATTGTGACACGCAACCTAGTCACCGGCGAGATCAACACGCATATCGGCGACGCGGTGATTTTGGGCACCGGCGGATATGGGAATGTCTACTATTTGTCGACCAACGCCAAGGGATCGAACGTTACGGCGTGTTGGCGGGCCCATAAGCGCGGCGCATTATTTGCCAATCCCTGTTATACGCAAATTCATCCCACCTGCATTCCGGTTTCGGGCGATTACCAATCGAAGCTGACATTGATGAGCGAATCGCTCCGCAACGATGGGCGCATTTGGGTGCCGCTAAAGAAAGGCGATAAGCGAAGCGCCGATCAGATTCCAGAGAGCGAACGCGACTACTATTTAGAACGCAAGTATCCGAGCTTCGGGAACCTGGTGCCGCGCGATGTGGCCTCGCGGAACGCTAAGGCGGTGTGCGATGAAGGCCACGGGGTCGGCGAGAGCGGATTAGGGGTCTATTTGGATTTTGGCGATGCCATCCGCCGGATCGGCGAGAACACCATTCGCGAACGCTACGGCAATTTGTTCGATATGTATGAGCGCATCACCGACGAAAATCCGTACAAGGCGCCGATGCGTATCTATCCCGCCATCCATTACACGATGGGCGGGCTGTGGGTCGACTATCACCTGATGAGCACGATTCCCGGTTTGTTCGTCATCGGCGAAGCTAATTTCTCGGACCACGGCGCAAACAGGCTGGGAGCGAGCGCGTTGATGCAAGGACTTTCCGACGGATACTTCGTCGCTCCATACACGGTCGGCAACTATATTGCGTCGAATAAGTTCGAAATTGTCAGCGATTCGCACCCTGAGATTCGAAATGCAGTGGCCTGCGTTCGACAGACCATCGAAAAGTTGATCTCGATTAACGGGAAACGCACAGTGGATTCGTTCCATCGCCAGTTGGGCAAGATCGTTTGGGACTACTGCGGCATGTCTCGAAACGCGCCAGGGCTGGAAACTGCGATTCAACAGATACGGGACCTGCGGGAAGAGTATTGGACGGGTGTTCGTGTTCTCGGAACGGGCGAGGAGTTGAACCAGAGTTTGGAGAAAGCGACCCGCGTGGCGGATTTCTTTGAATTAGCCGAGCTGATGTGCATCGATGCATTGGAACGCAACGAATCGTGCGGCGGCCACTTCCGTGAAGAATTTCAAACGGCAGACGGCGAAGCCTTGCGGGATGACGCGGATTATTCGTACGTGGCGGCATGGGAGTATCGCGGCTATGGCAATCGTCCCGCTCTGCATAAGGAGCCGCTGACATTTGAATATGTGCACCCGGCACAAAGGAGTTACAAATAAGTGCGGCTTAGTTTGAAGATATGGCGGCAGAAAAGCCGGAACGCAGCCGGAAAGTTTGTTACTTATCCAGCAGATTTTGTAAATCCTGAAATGTCGATGTTGGAATGCCTGGACGTCCTGAACGAAGAGCTCATCGAGCGGGGCGAAGAACCGGTCGCATTTGAGCATGACTGCCGTGAAGGGATTTGCGGGTCGTGCGGATTCATGATCAACGGCGTTGCGCATGGGCCGCTGCCGGCGACCACCGTCTGCCAATTAACGATGCGCCATTTCAAGGAAGGCCAGCAACTGGTGCTGGAACCCTGGCGCGCACGGGCTTTCCCCGCGATTCGAGATCTGGTGGTGGACCGCCGTGCCTTCGACCGCATCATAGCGGCCGGCGGCTACGTCTCCGTCTCAACCGGCAACGCGCCAGATGGCAACGCCATTCCCGTGTCCAAAGAAGATGCCGACCGCGCCATGGACGCAGCAGCATGCATTGGCTGCGGCGCATGCGTGGCCGCTTGTCCCAATGCCTCGGCGGCGCTCTTCACCGGCGCGAAAATCACGCATTTGGGAATTCTGCCGCAGGGAAAACCGGAGCTTGATATCCGCGCACTCCGCATGGTCTCTCAAATGAATGCGGAGGCTTTTGGAGGCTGCACGAATATCGGTGAATGCACGGCGGTCTGTCCGAAGGAGATCCCACTGGAGGTGATTGCCGGGATGAATCGCGATTATTTACGCGCGAGTTGGCGGGAACGCGACAAATTAGTAACCACGATACGGCCATTTACGGAATGGAGCACTGGAAGCAAGTTGAAGATAGACGAGCACGCCAGCAGCTAACGCGGCTGTGTTGCGTTTGACACGTCTATTTGCGAGTTCCGTTTCATCGAGTGGATTTGCCATCGTAAGAGTAACAGAGGGAGGGATGGCTTTCTTATGTCTACTCAAAACCCCCAAAGAGTTCTCGTAGTAGACGACGAAGGCCCAATACGTGGAATGCTGACGCACATCATTGAAGGCAGCGGGGGGAATGTAGTCGGCGAAGCGAAAAACGGGGAAGAAGCGATCGAGGCCTCAAAACGTCTTCGGCCTGACCTGATTTGTCTCGATATCTCTATGCCCACGATGGGCGGTTTCCCGGCCGCGCGTTGGCTCAAGCGCAATATGCCCGAACTGGCCATTATCTTTGTCACCCAGCATCGTGAGCAATCATATCGGGAAGAGGCGATGAATTGCGGCGCCCGGGGCTATGTCATCAAAAGCGCAGCGCTTACCGAGCTGCCCGATGCTATGCATACCCTTGAAGCGGGCGGGACGTTCTGCTCATCGCTGGTCGCTTGATTTTTGAGTAAGTCGCGCAAAACGGGCAAGGGATCAAGCGTGCCACCCGAAGAACTAGCGGGTTCCTCTCCTGCCTAGTGGCACGCGGCCGTGCCCTTTGCGCTTCTGAGTAATTAAACAGTTTAAGCAGTGCGAACGGCGATCAACTTTTATCCTTCAGGAACTCCAGCTTTCTTAAATACTGTAAGTGACTTAGAAAGTCCTACTTTTGCGGCCTCTTCCGGGGTCATATTCTTCCCTGCCCCAAAAACTTCCACACTGAGGCCGCCGGTATAGCCGATGATCTGAAGAGCCTGCAAAAAGCCGGTTAGATTGATGACGCCATCGCCGGGGAAAAGCCGCTGGTTATCGCGAATCTGTTCCGGCGGCAGGTTCGGAGAGTCGTTGAAATGAACGTGTACGATCCGATCCTTGCCGGCGGCGATAATATCTTCCGTGGTCGCGCCGGCATGGTGCCAATGCCAGGAATCCAACTGCAGACCGACATTCGGTCCGCATTCCTTGGCGAAAGCCAGCATGTCGTTCATACGGTAGATAAATACATGTTTAAACATCTGGCGCAGGTTTAGTGGCCCGATGAATTCGAGAGCCAGACGAACGTTGTGGCGGGCCATGACTTTTGCGCAGGCGGTGAAACGTTCTTTATATAAGCGGCGCAATTCGTCGGCGGGTGTATCGCTCGAGGGCATGATCCAAGTCATCATCTTCGGGCAATTGATGGCTGCCGCGAAGGCTGAACTGGGTTCTAACTGTTCCAGGCCGGCGCGAAAGGTAGCGTCGTCCTTGCGAAACTCAACCGGAAAGTCGATGACGGCGGGTCTCAAATTCAAATTGGCCAACAACTGATTCGTTGCCGATGTGCCCGCTTTCATGGCCGGCTTCAGCATCACGTCGGTGCCAGGATAACCAACGCGCGCTGCAAGCTGTGCGAAATCGGGCCATGGAACGCGGCCTCCAATGAGCACGCTGTTCAACGACAAATACATATGCCGCGATGCCGGCAGGGTGCGCGCAAAGGCTTGCGAAAGGCTGCCCGCGGCCACGAGTGATCGCAGCATTTGCCGTCTGGATACCATCGTCCAATAGTGTATGCCCTTGTCGTTTCGACCGTTCATGCCGCGACTCCCGTCGAGCTTTCCGAACTCGGAGTACCAGCACTTAAAACCAATCTGGGTGACTTACATATTCAAGATTAGCGGCTTATGCTGACGACCAAGGGGAAACGTCGGCCTATGTTTAAGTGCATAATTATGAGCGCCACTTACACGCTGGCCGGCGCTCTGGCCTTCTATCCGTCGGCCGCGCGAGCCGACTCCATTCCAACGATTACGGTCACTTCCGCGTCCGGCATGTACCGCAATCTATGTTTCCGAGTACGGTTGTAATTGGCCGCCCGGGGATCCGGCCTATCCGGTTGTGGTCGCCAATGTCGATCTCGACATCCAGGGGTATCTTACATTTTTCTTCCAACCGCCGTCGTATCCTTTAGCGCCTCAGAACACGTTCGTTGCAACCTTTACTCCAGTGCCCGAATCCGGCACTGCACCGCTCCTGTTTGCAGCATCCGGCGGATCGCTGCGTGGCGTTGCTGGCAGTGCTTGTTGCGAGCAACGAAAAAGGATGATCGCCGCCTGCGAAACGAGTGACGAGGGGGCTCAGCTGGTCCGACACCTCAGTCGCTATGATAGTGTGTTCCAAGAGCGTAAGGTTCCGGCCCTCCGCCAAGATCAGGAGTCATCATGGCACGCATACCGAAAGCTACATACATCGCACTGTTTATAGGAGCTTCCTTGTCTTTATCCGTTGCGCGATCACATAGCAGCGCCCCGGACCGCGATTATTTGGTCGTGGCCAATAAAGGCGAACATACAGTAGGCATCATTGACCCGGTGGCGGATAAACAAGTAGCTACTGTTCCGGAAGGCGGCGTTACAGGACATGAATTGGCCGTTTCACCCGATGGGAAGAAAGCGTATGTGCCGATATATGGGAACTCAGGCGTAGGGAAACCGGGCACCGATGGCCGCAACATGGTAGTTGTCGATCTCGCCTCGCGCGAGGTTGTGGGCAACCTCGATTTCGGCCATGGCGTGCGTCCGCATTGCGCGGTATTCGGGCCAAAGAATGGCTTGCTTTATGTCACGACCGAGTTGGAGAAAAGCATCAGCGTCATCGATCCAAAGACCTTGAAGATCATCGGCTCGATTCCGACGGAACAGCCGGAGTCACACATGCTGGCGGTGTCACACGACGGACGGCGGGGCTATACGGCCAATGTCGGTCCGGGCACCGTGTCAGTCCTTGATATGCAAGCAAAGAAGACCATCACGGTGATTCCGATCTCTGGAGAGACCCAGCGAATCTCCATCTCGCCCGATGACAAGTGGGTGTTTACGGCCGATCAAACGAAGCCACAGATTGCGGTGATCGATACGTCGACGGACAAAGTGAAAACGTGGGTGCCCATTTCCGCTCCGGGCTATGGAACGGCGCCCACCTTGGATGGACGCTTCTTGTTGGTGTGCGTTCCGGCCTCAAAGCAGATCGCGGTGATCGACCTGAATGAAATGAAGGTTGTTCATACGATTGACGTTCCCAAGGCGCCGCAAGAAGTGATCGTGCGGCCAGATGGAAAAATAGCCTATGTCTCGTGCGATTCGAGCGACCAAGTGGCCGCGATCAATATCGGCTCCTGGACTGTAGCGAAGCTCATAGAGGCCGGCAAAGGCGTCGATGGGCTGGCTTGGGCAAACCGGTAACTCCTCTCTCACCGGTTTAGTGTTGCGGGTGATCCTTGTCCTTGTCGCCCGTTACCTTGTCCTTCACGCTTTTGGCGGCATTCTTCGCGGCCTCGCCGGTGCCTTCGCCCATCTTGGCGACGCCGTGTCCCACGCCCTTGCCGAAGTCTTTGCCACCCTCAACCACGTCACCGTGCTTGACATCGGAGCCCATCTCCTTCGAGCCTCTGCCGATATCCTTTCCGCCGTGGGTATAGGAATGTTTGATGTTGTTGCCGGCTTCCTTCATTTCAGTGCCGGAGCCGCTATTCCGCACGCCGAGTTGATCCATAGTTTGGGGACCTAAGTGGCCATCCGCCGTCAGGTTTTCTTTTTTCTGGTACTCCCGGGTGGCTTCGCGGGTTTTCGGTCCATTCACGCCGTCAACTGGCCCCGGATCATAACCTTTATCCTTCAGGGCTTGTTGGGCCTGACGAACTGAGTCGGACTGAGCCCACAGTGCGGTGGCACCGCACAGTCCAATGCATAACGTCGATGCAATAATTAATTTGCGCATAAC
>JBARMQ010000464.1:0-1675 GCA_049802535.1 Bryobacteraceae bacterium
GCCACGTGCCTGGGAGGAAAAGCCTTAGTGCAGTTCCTTGGCCCACGCGTCGTTCAGCCCCTTGAAGACCGCATCGTATTGCCCGCGCTCGGCGGCGAAGCGCAAGCGATTCACGTTCTCCACGCAGATCTCCTGCACCTCCGGCTGCGTCATTAAAATCCCCATCACCTCTACGATGAATGTGTTCAGAGGCATGGCCCGTGGATCGCCCGCGCTCGAACCCATCAACTCCGTCGCCACATACGGCGGGATCAATTCCACCACCTCTGTCGTCGTGTCCTTCAACTGGTATCGCAGCGACTGCGTATAAGAATGAATCGCCGCTTTGGTCGCGCAATACGTTGGCGTGGGAGCCAGCGGCACAAACGCCAATCCGGACGACACCGTCATAATCGTCGATTGCTTTTGCTGGCGCAGCAACGGCAACAGCGCCGCCGTCAGACGAATCGGGCCGAGCAGGTTGATGGCAATGATCTGCTCGGCGATTTCAGATCCGCCTCCGGTTCGCAAGTCCTCGATCTTCATAATGCCGGCATTGTTAATCAGCACATTCAGCTTCGGATATTTCTGCGCGGCATTCTTGGCGAATGCTTGAATGCTGGCAGAATCTTCAATGTCGAGCGTCATCCACTCCATACCAGGATTTGCCTTCGCCGTTTCTTCCAGCATCGACTGTCGCCGCCCAGCAATCACCACAGTATTCCCTAGCGCCTGGAATGCCTCTGCCAGCCCGCGTCCAATGCCGCTACCGCCGCCCGTAATCAGAATCGTGTTCCCGGTCATCTTCATTCGCATCTCTCCCTATTCGCATAGTATGGCGATCACGCATTTCTACATCATGGATGCATAACAAAATAGATGGTGTCGAAGCCCATTACGATTCAGTTGGCTGATGAGGGTCCGGATACGTTCGGCCACGAGCGGAATGCTGCCCGCCCAATCCGTTTGCCACTGCCGCATGCAATACCCTATGCTGAAGGGTTCGTCCGAGCAGGCTGACGTTTTTGGGGTACCGTATGTCGCGAAGCACCACGGAAGATGTTTTGAAACCTCCGCCGCCGCCCGATGCCGAACCCGCCCGGTCGTCGCGGCCGTCTGCCGCGGAACAACTTTGGACTGACACCACGCTGAAGCCCGCGCTGGAAAAATCCCCGGAGCGACCCATCGGCGCCAACACCGGAACCAATCGCAATCCGGACGGCACTGCCCGCTTCACCACCATCTCCGGCGTTCCCGTCGAACGACTTTACACTCCTGCCGATCTTCCTGCGGATTGGAATGAACACACAGAGAAGTATCTAGGCCAACCCGGCCAGGCCCCATATACGCGCGGAATCCACGCCACCGGTTATCGCGGCAAGCTGTGGACCATGCGCCAGTTTTCCGGCTTTGCCACGCCGGAAGAAACCAATCAGCGCTACAAATATTTGTTGCAGCAGGGCGGCAGCGGCCTTTCCGTCGCCTTCGATCTGCCCACGTTAATGGGCTACGATTCCGACCACGCCAACAGTGAAGGTGAGGTCGGCAAGTGCGGCGTCGCAATCGATTCATTGGAAGACATGGAGATTCTCTTTTCCGGCATCGACTTGGAAAAAACTACCGTGTCGATGACCATCAACTCTCCGGCGAGCGTGTTGTGGGCCATGTATTTGGTAGTCGCGGAGCAGCAGGGTGC
>JBARMQ010000465.1:0-2985 GCA_049802535.1 Bryobacteraceae bacterium
AGGCCGCAACAAGAAAAATCTCCGAAAGCAGTAGTGCCACTACACTCGCGGGGATGAGCACTTTGAATAGGCGGATCACTCAACCGTAATCAGCGGGAATCCGCCGAGCCCTTGCAGTTTAACATGGCGTACCGCGCTCCCCGGATAGGGGTTACGGAGTCAGCCACGGTCGATTCTTCGCCGTTCTTTCGTGTTGGCGCGGCGCTCCTTTGGCGGATATTCGTCACGCCAGACTTGGCGCATGTATAAGGTAAAAAGTGGCTGATTTTCATAAAGATCGGGGGACTTGGCCGCAACCGATTAAGGTCTACTTAAGCTATTTAAAACCAGTCGCTTGCCTCCGGCCGCTTTCGTCCTCTATAGTAGGTGTCCTACACCCCTCCCGGGTCTCGAAACGTGTTAAAGTTAATTTAGGATAAAAACGGTCTTAGATGCTACGCCTGACCAAGAAAGCGGACTACAGCCTAATTGCGTTGCGTCACCTCGCTGCACGGCAATTGGATAGCGGTTCCGCTGTGAGTGCCAAGGAAGTCGCCGACTCCTATGGCATACCGCTTCCGCTGCTGGCAAAGATTTTGCAGAAGCTGGGCAAGGCCGGTCTGATCACGTCGGAACAGGGGACAAACGGGGGCTACCGGTTGGCCCGCGACCCGCGCTTGATCTCGGCGCTTGAGGTAATTCGCCTGATTGACGGCCCAATTATTCTGACTGAATGTTTTACCGACCACGCCCACTGCGACCATATCGCCCGCTGCTCCGTCAAACGGCCGTTGCAACGTATTCATGAGGGCATTCTGCGTCTTCTGAGCAGTTTGACCATCCAAGATATGTTGCGCGATGGCGATGCTGAGCCGTTGGGCAGCAGCTCTGCATTGGTCGCGCTGGATTCGGGCAATAGTCCCTCGTTGTTCGGCGCCCTAAGGAAATGAATACTATGAAACTGCCGATCTACCTCGACAATCACGCCACTACGCGGTTGGATCCCCGCGTCTTCGATGTCATGAAGCCCTATTTCACCGAGATCTTCGGCAACGCCGCCTCGCGGAACCACAGTTTCGGATGGGAAGCCGAAGAGGCCGTCGAAAAATCCCGGAAGCAAATCGCAAGCCTCATCGGGGCCACTCCCAAAGAGATTGTCTTCACCTCCGGCGCCACCGAGAGCAACAACCTCGCTCTCAAAGGTGTCGCCGAGATGTACGCGGAGCGTGGCAACCACATCATCACGCAGGCCACCGAGCACAAGGCCGTTCTCGACACCTGCAAGCGTCTCGAAAAGAGTGGAGTTCGAGTTACTTATTTGCCCGTCCGCACGAACGGATTGATCGATCTCGATCAACTCCGTGACGCCATCACCGACAAAACGATACTCATCTCCATCATGTATGCCAACAACGAAGTTGGCGTAATTCAACCGGTCAAGGAGATTGGGAAAATCGCAAAGGAAAAAGGCGTCCTCTTCCATAGCGATGCGGTCCAGGCCATCGGCAAGGTCCCCGTCAACGTAATGAGCGACGGAATTGACCTTCTCTCCCTCACCGGCCACAAGCTCTACGGCCCCAAGGGAGTCGGCGCTTTGTACGTTCGACGCCGCAGTCCCCGAGTCCAGATTACTTCTCAAATGGATGGGGGCGGTCATGAACGCGGCATGCGCTCCGGCACCCTCAATGTTCCCGGGATCGCCGGGTTGGGAGCCGCTTGCGAATTCGCTCAAAACGAAATGCCTGAAGAAGCCAGGAAACTCAGCTTCCTGCGCGACAAGCTTAAGGATAAGCTCACGGCGGAGCTTGACGAAGTGTATATTAACGGCTCCATGGAACACCGGCTGCCGCATAATCTCAACATCTCCTTCGCATACGTGGAAGGCGAAAGCCTGTTGATGGGTATCAACGACATCGCCGTGTCCAGCGGCTCAGCTTGTACGTCCGCAACGCTTGAGCCCAGCTATGTACTGAAAGCCTTAGGCGCTGGCGACGACATTGCTCACTCCTCCATCCGCTTTGGCATTGGCCGCTTCAACACTGAGGAAGAGATCGACTACACGGCGAACAAGGTCATTGATGTAGTGCGGAAACTGCGTGAATTATCTCCGCTTTACGAGATGGCCAAAGATGGCGTTGACCTGAGCAAGGTCTCATGGACGGCACATTAAACCGAATCTTTTAGACTGGAAGAGGGACAACCGAAATGGCATATTCTGACAAAGTTTTAGATCACTACAATAACCCGCGCAACGTCGGGTCGCTGGACAAAAGCAGTTCCAACGTGGGAACGGGCATGGTGGGCGCCCCCGAATGCGGCGACGTCATGAAACTGCAAGTGAAGGTCAATCCCGATACCGGGGTGATCGAAGACGCCAAGTTCAAGACGTTCGGCTGCGGCAGCGCCATCGCGAGTTCATCGCTCGCCACCGAATGGCTTAAGGGCAAAACGGTAGACCAAGCGCTTGAAATTAAGAACACCGACATCGTGAACGAACTGGCTTTGCCGCCAGTGAAGATTCACTGCTCTGTTCTTGCCGAAGATGCCATCAAGGCCGCAATCTCCGATTACAAGAGCAAACAGACGAGCGCCAAGACTGAGGCGGTTGCGGTTCACTAATGTCGGAAACGGCCCAGATCGAAGGCCAAGCGGAAGCTGGACAATCGCCGGCGGCGAAGCAAGTCTTCGTAACGCCGCGAGCTGTCGAGAAAATCCGCCAAGCCTTTGCGCGGGAGAAGGTCTCCGGCGGTCTGCGTCTGGGCGTTTTGGGCGGCGGCTGTTCGGGCCTGAGTTATCAGTTCAAGTTTGCGCAGCAGCCCCGTTCCACCGATCATGTCTTCCACTTCGAAGATGTTCAGGTGTTCGTCGACCCCAAGAGCATGGTGTTTCTGGATGGCATGACGCTGGACTGGAAGGACGCTCTGCTGCAATCCGGGTTCGTTTTCCACAATCCGCACGCCACCAAAAGCTGCGGCTGCGGAACATCATTTTCAAGTTAGTATATTG
>JBARMQ010000466.1:0-24880 GCA_049802535.1 Bryobacteraceae bacterium
CTTGCAGTGAGAGGATATAGTTCGAACCGATCGTATTATGGACCCTTTGATTGAAGCGGCAATCGCAGCACGGGAGCGCGCACATGCTCCGTTTTCGGGGTTTAAGGTAGGCGCGGCGATTGAAGACGAGAATGGCCGGATCTTCACTGGCTGCAACGTTGAAAACGCCACCTATGCACTATCGCTTTGCGCCGAGCGGGTGGCGGTTGCCAAAGCGGTTTCGGAAGGTGCGGGCAAGCTGTTACGCGTGGCGGTGGTTGCCGACACCGACATGCTGACTCCGCCCTGCGGCGCCTGCCGTCAGATCTTGTGGGAATTTTGCGGAAATGCAGAACTCACATTGAACAACCTCACGGGCAAACAAGAAACCACGTCAGTGCGAGAAATATTTCCGAGGCCTTTCGATGCGTCATTTTTTCTTTAAGGCACTTTGCATGATTGCCGTTTCGCACACTGCTCTGGCCGCTACGCCGGAGAGTGCCGATTGGATTATTCATGGACGCTATGTTGTGACGATGGACGCCCAACATCGGCTGATCGAGGATGGCGCTGTTGCGATGAAAGGGGCGCGAATCGTGGGCGTCGGCACGAATGCCGATATTACGAAGCGCTTCTCCGCGAAGCAGCTGATCGAGAAACCGGACGCGGTGATTGCGCCGGGTTTCATCGATACCCACACGCACGCACCTATGTCGTTGTTTCGCGCTATTGCGGACGACATGAAATTGCAAGACTGGCTGACGAATGTGATTTTTCCGGCTGAATCGAAAAACGTGACGCCCGATTTTGTGCGTTGGGGAACGCGGCTGGCATGTTTAGAGATGGTGCTGGCGGGCATCACGACGTACACGGACATGTATTACTTCGAAGACGTCGAAGCGGAGACAACCAAAGAGGCCGGCGTGCGGGGAGTGTTGGGCGAGACGATTATCGGCTTTCCTTCGCCCGATCACAAGACGTGGAGCGAAGCGTTGACGGCCACCGAAGCATACATACAGAAGTATCGGACCGATCCGCTGATTACGCCGGCGGTTGCGCCGCATTCGATCTATACGACGCCCGATGAAGCCTTGATTGCCTCGAATAAACTGGCCATGAAATATGGAGTGCCGCTGCTGATTCATCTGTCAGAGACGGAAGTGGAACGCGATGAGGCGATGACGAAACGTAGCATGACGCCGACGCAAACGGTGGAGAAACTGGGGCTTCTGGATGGGCGGACGGTTGCGGCGCATTGCGTATGGGAAGACGACAACGACATTCAGATTTTGAAGAAGCACAACACGGGCGTAGCGCATTGCCCATCGAGCAATACGAAGCTGGCGAGCGGCATTGCGCGCGTTACCGACATGTTGAAGGCGGGCGTGAACGTAGGGCTGGGCACGGACGGATTCGCGGGGAGCAATGACTCGGCCGATTTGATCGGCGAGATGAATCTGGCGGCGAAGTTACAGAAGGTGGCAACAAAGGACCCGCAAGCGTTGCCCGCTGAGCAGGCCCTTGCGATGGCGACCATCGGTGGGGCGCGCGTGTTGGGGATGGATCGCGATCTGGGGTCGTTGGAGGAAGGCAAGCTGGCGGACGTGATTACGATTTCGCTGGCGCATCCCAACACGGTGCCGCTTTATAACGTGTATTCGACGTTGGTGTATGCGGGAAAGGCGGCCGACGTTGAGGATGTGTTTATCAATGGACGGCAAATTGTGGCAAATCGCAATGTGCTGACGCTACGCAAGGATGAGATTTATAAGAAGGCGGCGATGTATCAGGTGCAGGTGGCAAATAGTATTGGGAGGAAGTGAAAGGGAGGAAGCTCATTGGCAGCGGGTTAAATGATCGGCGTGACTTCGACTCGAGATCTTTTCGTTCGTTCGAAAGAGATCCAGGTTTCAAGGCGGCTGCGGTGATAACGCTGGCGCTGGGGATCGCAGCAAATACGTCCGTCTTTAGCATCGTGTATACGGCACTTCTGCGGCCGCTGGCTTACAAACACGCCGATCGGGTAGTGATGTTGTGGGCGAGTATACCGGGAAAGAATATTCCGGCGGATTGGACTTCATGGCCCACAATGCAGGATTGGCGCAAACAAAGCGCTAGCTTTGACGATGTCGCGACCGAACTGCGAATTGACTCCGCCACTCTGACGGGGCAGGATGAACCTGAACAAGTCAACGTTGGGCGTTTCTGCCAATTTGTTTCCTTTGCTGGGTGTGCCGCCAGTCTTGGGAAGAGTCTATACAACGGACGAAGAGAAGCGTCGCGACAATTCGGTCGTGATTAGCACGCCATTTTGGAGAAGCAGATTCGCTTCGTCCCCGTCCGTGATTGGCCAGCAGATCGAATTGGATCATAAGCGGGCAACCATCGTCGGAGTCATGCCGCCGTCGTTCGCATTTCCCTCCGCCGATACGCAGTTGTGGCTGAGGTTGAGTTTCGTTCCCCAATGGACCGCCTTTCTTTCCGCCAGACAATCAGATGGTTTCGCGCGATCGCACGGCTGAAGCCCGCTAACGTCGATCCGCCACGAATAAGGGCAACGCCTAAAATTTGGCGCTTCGAGAGAATCCGCCCTTCGGGGTCCATAGCTGGATTTGCTTCTGGGGAGTGAACGGAATCCAGATCTGGCGCTCGCCGCCGGGAAGCAGCGCTTGTTGCACAGCGGGGAGTAACTTGCCTTTGAACTTACGGACATCGGCGTCGGCTGAGTATGCGGGCATCCCCAGACCTATACCAGTGATGACAGGAATCGATTCATTTCCGCTGAGCACGAGCCGTCGAAGAGCGCCGATGGCATTCCAATTAATCGAGACCGCGAGCTTGCGGCGCAAGAGCGTACGGAGACAGCGGTCCGGCGTCATTTCCGTCAATAACGAATTATTTTTCCGCTCTTGTTCGATGGCGCGGCAGCGTTCTGTGCAGCTGTCCAGTAAGCCCTGATCAAACCACCAATCGCCAATATCGGCCGTTCCTCGGCGCAGATCGGATCGTTCCGGCGGCGCCTGGCGCGAATTCATAGCCCGATATAGATTGACCGGTCCGTGAATGACTTCTGCCCGAAGGCTTTGGTCGTCGACGAGGCAGTTCAATTGCCGAATCTGGCCCTTTATCAGCGAAGCGTAAGTCTCGCAGACGCCTTTAAAGGCAGATGGGAAGGACGGCCTATAATCCTTGGTGTAGGCCGTGTAAGGTGGTTTTAGGCCGCCTTTCTCCAAGAGCATGACATAACTTGGCGTATCGAGCAGACATCCGAATACTTCGTTCTGCAGAATATTGGAGAGCTGTTGGCCGACATCTTCCCACACGGTTTTACCTCCGCCGCTGAGTGGCTGCGGCCTTCTCTGTTTTTAGCATCACCAGCGGAATCTCGCTTTCGTGACCGCATACCAAGGCGAATCGTCGTTGGACACACGAATGAAAGTGACATATTTTGGAATTAAGCAAAGGAGAAATAAGATGGCAACAAGCAAAGAGAGCGACAAGGAAAACGGAAAAGGGCATTTTGCGATGAACACACCGCCGACCGTGTCGCAGCAGGAGTGGGAGGCTGCGCGCCAGCAACTCCTGGTGAAGGAGAAGGCCTTGACCCGCTCCCGTGACGCGCTGGCCGCCGAACGCCGGCGGATGCCTTGGATGGCCGTGGACAAGAAATACGAGTTCGACGGACCCAACGGCAAGGTAAGCCTGCTCGATATGTTCGAGGGCCGGCCTCAGTTGATCGTTTATCGCGCGTTCTTCGAACCCGGGGTGTTTGGCTGGCCTGAGCACGCCTGCCGCGGCTGCTCCTTCGGTGCCGACCAGGTCTCCCACGTCGCCCATCTCAACGCGCGCGACACGACTCTCGCGTACGCCTCACGCGCACCGCAGGCGGACATCGCGCGCCTGAAGGCGCGGATGGGTTGGGACATGCCCTGGTACACCATCACTGACAGCTTCGATGTGGACTTCGGGGTCGACCAGTGGCACGGCCACAACGTGTTCTTCCGCGACGGTGAGCGGGTGTTCCGCACCTACTTCATCAACAACCGAGGCGACGAGGCGATGGGGACCACCTGGAGCTACCTCGACCTCACGCCGCTCGGCCGTCAGGAAACGTGGGAGGACTCGCCAGAGGGTTATCCCCAAACCGCGCCGTACAAGTGGTGGAACTGGCACGATAACTACGAGGCCGAGGCAACGCCTGACCGGAAGTGGGTCGACATAATCACCGACCCTCAAGAAGCCGCCCGAAAGCGCGACGCGGAGGCGAAAGCGAGCGAGAGAGGGGCGAGCGCGACCTGAGGAAAATGACGCTAACGGCCAATTGACTGCCATTCCCGGCGAACACTGCGAATAAGGCTGCCCCAATTGGCCTCACGTTTGGAGCCTGTAACGGGAGACGTGATTTTCACAGCTTCCGCGCTCACCGCCGATTGCATAGCGGTACAGTCGTCGAGAGCGAGGCTGTTGTGGTGGCGAGGCCTGGGGTTTCAACCGGCGGCGGGATGGCGAGACCGGTAGGGTGGCCGCAAATAAGACCGTGACGGAGACGTTGCCCGCCACACCCGTTAGGCCGGGCAATGAAATGCGCCTACCGAATTGCCACATATCACTGCGCTTCATGGTTGCGCTCTCGGTTTTCTCGCCGTCCATCATGGTCTCCTCACTAGTGCACGGAATAGCTAGAAACGACGTTGTAAACTATCTATTCCGGGGGCGTCTTCTTGGGACTTTTAGAGGATCAGTTTGATTGGAAGCGGGATGGGATCATCCGATGAAAGCCACGGAAGCTAAGCTTTTGGATTTCATCAGAAAGTCTCCGCAGTTCGTAATTCCGATTTACCAGCGCACTTATTCTTGGACACGAACTGAGTGCCTAAAGTTATGGGCGGACATCGTTCGAACGGGCGGCGATGACGGCATCTCGGCCCACTTTGTGGGCTCCATCGTATACATCGAGAAAGGACTTTACCAAGTATCTAGTCGGCCACCGCTGCTGGTAATCGATGGACAGCAACGGCTCACGACCATTACCTTGCTTCTGGCCGCGTTGGCTAAGGCACTTGGAGATATGGAGCTGACGGACGGCTTCTCCAGACGGAAAATCCAGAATTACTATTTGGTAAACCCAGAGGAAGCCGGCGAGAAGTACCACAAGTTGGTTTTGTCCCAGAACGATAACACATCTCTGATTGCGATTGTGTCGGCACACCAATTGCCTAAGGAGCCATCGCTGCGGGTAACGGAGAACTTCGCCCTCTTCGCGAAATGCCTCGAAACATCTTCTAAGGACGATCTAGTGACAGTCTGCAAAGGGCTTGCGAAGTTGGTTGTTGTAGATATTGCTCTCAGTCGTGGCCAGGACAATCCGCAACTCATTTTCGAAAGTATGAATTCGACCGGCCGCGAACTGAGTCAGGCCGATCTTATACGCAATTTCGTCCTTATGGGGCTTGAGCCTGCGCTTCAGACACAACTGTACGAGAGATATTGGCGACCCATGGAGCTGGAATTCGGTCAAGAGGCTTATAGCGATCAATTCGACAGCTTTATCCGTCACTATCTCATCGTCAAGACGCGCGAGATTCCGAATGTTAACGAAGTATATGAGGCATTCAAAAGTCACGCCCGAAACGCCGCAGAAGCGGGCATAGAGGCTTTGGTTAAGGACGTTCGAGATTTCGCTCGTTACTTCTGTTCCATGGTGCTCAATGCTGAGCCTGACCCGCAGCTTAAGGCGGCATTTCAGGACCTTCGAGAACTGAAGGTAGATGTAGCCTACCCATTTCTGATGGAGCTCTATCGCGATTACGTTCTTGGTGTTCTAAGGAAGCCCGATTTCATCGCTGCCGTACGCCTTGTGGAATCCTACATATTTCGGCGGTCGATTTGCTCTGTGCCTACTAACTCGACGAACAAGACGTTCGCAACTTTCTCGAGAGCGCTGCGGAAGGATCGCTATCTCGAAAGCATACAAGCCAACTTCCTTGAGATGTCATCCTATCGCCGATTCCCTGATGACGAGGAGTTCTCCCGCGAATTTCGGACCAGAGACCTGTATACGGGGAATGCCCGTCGCAGTTACTGGCTTCGGCGTCTCGAAAACTTCGAACGGAAGGAACACGTTGCCGTCGAGGAGTACACCATCGAACACATCCTTCCCCAGAACCCGAACCTTCCGCAGGAATGGAAATTCGTCCTTGGTCCGGAGTGGGAGCGAATTCGCAGCGCGTGGCTACATACAGCTGGAAACTTGACATTAACAGGATATAACTCCGAATACGGCGACCGCCCTTTTCTGGAAAAGCGTGATATGAAGGGAGGATTCAAAGACAGCCCGCTCAGGCTTAACGAAGGTCTCGGGCAACTTGATCGCTGGAACGAAGACACTATAAAGGCAAGATCCGAAAAACTCGCTTCAGTAGCATTGAAGGTCTGGGGTGCTCCCAGTTTAACGGCTCAGGTTTTAGCCGCTTATCAGCCAAAGGTGCAGCCAGAGGGCTCCCGCTTGGAGGATCACAGTTATCTCTCGGGTGGCCCAATTCGCGACTTGTTCGAAGCGTTTCGTAAGGAGGTGAAAGCACTTGACCCCTGCGTAAGCGAGGAGTTCTTCAAAACCTGCATTGCTTATAAGGCTGAAACCAACTTTGTTGATGTTGTTCCTCAGGCCAAGAGGCTGCTTTTGACCCTTAACATCGGGTACACAGAGATCGAGGACCCGAAACACCTGTGCAAAGATGTCTCTGGTATTGGCCACCAAGGGTATGGGGACGTGCAGGTTGCGATGGCCTCCCACGGCGATTTGCCATACGTAATGGGTCTAGTACGGCAATCGTTTGAAACACAGATGGAAAGTGGCGTTTAGGCGACCGCGTCGGGAATCAATAAACAACCTTCGGATAAAGTCCCTTTTTGCGTATAGGAGATCGATAATTGCAGATAAAGAGCCGCCACTTGGACGAGAAAAGCGCAACCGTAGCCTGATAAGCCAAGTGGACACGGACACAATCATCTCTCACGCAATGGCATCGGCCATTGCCTGGAAGCTAAGGCGAGCAAGTTACCGTACCGATGGACGTCCCTCCGCCCAGTGGTCCCGCCTCGAAGCCGGACGGTCCGACAACCTCGGCACTACCCGCCGCTAGTGGCGTCAGTCCGATGGCGCCGTCACCCGAGGTGGAGGTGTCGATTGCCAGCCTGCGCCCTCGAACGACTGGATCAACAATGCAGAAACGACAACGACCAACGTTCCGACGACGTTGTACCAGAGGAACGAAATATTGGTCAGTAGCGCGGCAGCGAAGATAGCGGCCTCACCAGCCAGGACGCCGAGGAATGCGGGCGTGCCGCGCACGTGCTTAAAGAAGAACGCCAGGATAAAGACGCCGAGCAGTCCGCCGTAGAAAAGTGATCCCACAATATTGACACGAACGATGAGAGCGCCGAAGCCACGCGCGCCCAGGGCCGCGAACGCTACCGCATAAGCGCCCCAAAAGACCGTGAGCCAGCGTGATGCGGCGAGGTAGTGGGCGTCGGAGGCAGTGCGCACAATGTAGCGCCGATAGATATCGATGACCGAAACGGTCGCGAGCGAATTGATTTCTCCCGACGTCGAGGACATGCTGGCCGAAAAAATGACTGCGATGACCAGACCGACCAGACCAACGGGCAGATACCTCATGACAAATGAGAGAAAGATGTAGTTGGTATCGTCGAATTCGTTGTCATGATTCAAACGCTTGACGATGCCCAAGCCTTTACCGCGGGCTGTCTCGAACTTGTGCTCCTGGGACCGGAATTGATCCAGAGCTTGATTGAGGTGGGCGTCGGGATGGCGCGCGGCCTGTGCGAAATTGTATGCCGCATCGCGGCGGTTGTTGAAGGCAGATTTGTAGGCGTTTTCGGTTGGAGTCCAGTCCGCGCTTTGCCGCGCGTGGGCGTCCTCTTGCGGTTGGAAAATCATCGGCGGCAGGCTAAAGAGCGACAGTACAAAAACCATCGCGCCGATGAAGAGGATGAACGCCTGCAAAGGAATTTTTGCGATCGCGTTAAAGAGTAGGCTGAGGCGGCTTTGCGCAATGGACTTACCAGTGAGGTATCGCTGCACCTGGCTTTGGTCGCAGCCAAAATAGGCTAGTGCGAGAAAAGAGCCTCCGATGAGGCCGCTCCAAAGGTTATAGCGGTCATTCCAACTGAAGTGTGTATCGACAGCCTGCAAGCGGCCAGCTGCGCCAGCGAGATGGAGGGCGTCCGTGAAGGAGATGTTAGCCGGGAGCGCGTGAAGTGCGACGATGAGGCTAATGATAAGTGCGGCGAAGATGACCGCCATCTGTTGTACGTCGGCCCAGGTGACCGCTTTGATCCCGCCGGTGGCCGTGTAGGTGACGACCAGCGCTCCCATAAGCACAGTGGTCAGGCGATCGGACCAACCTAACACTGCCGAGAGGGCCACGGCGGGAGCATAGAGAGCGATTCCGGCAGCGAGGCCGCGTTGAATCAGGAATACGAGCGCCACCAGTGCGCGCGTTTTGGCGTCGAAACGTTTTTCCAGATACTCATAGGCGGTGTAAACCCCGGCGCGATGAAAGATGGGAACCGCAGTGGCGGAAATCAAGACCATGGCCACGGGCAAGCCGAAATAAAACTGGACGAAACGCATGCCGTCGACATAGGCTTGACCGGTGGTGGAGATGAACGTAATCGCGCTGGCCTGAGTAGCCATAATGGAAAGGCCCATGGCGTACCATGGCATGGATTTGTTCGCCAGCAAGTATGAATCGACGCTATTGCTGCCGCGGCCGCGATAGAGGCCATAGCTGACGATGAGCGTCAGCCAACCAAACATGACGACCCAATCGATGGGTGTCAATCGAGAATGCTCCGCAAGAGGGCGACTTGCGAACGGCGTACGACTCCGAGGGGTTCAGCGGGAATGCGAGCGGCTCGCCCAACGTGAAACTCTTGCAGGTGGGGCTGCCGGGCAAAACCAGGGAGAGAATGCGCATCTAATCCGCCGCCTGCAAGGATGGCGATGCGGGGCCCGGCGACTTGTTGCATGTCGTTCAAACGGCCCGCGCGCTCGTCTGTCGCGCCTGCGCCTCCAGATGTGAGCACGCGATCGACTTGGGGAATTTGGCGCAATTGTTCAAGAGCGAGGCGAGGGTTAGCAACCTCATCGAAAGCGCGATGGAATGTGACGCGGCAATCGGGCGCGACTTTGAGAACGTCATGCATGGATTTGACGTCAAGGCTGTTGGCGTTGGCAAATCCGAGCACGATGCCGTCAACGCCCAAACGCCATATTTCCTCCATCTGCGCTTGTAACGGAGCAATGTCGCCGTTAGCGGCGGTGAATCCGCCACGAATGCGAACGATGACCCGAACGGGAATGGAAACGGCAGCCATGACATTGCGAATCAATTGCGGCGAAGGCGTGAGGCCTTCATGCGAGAGATCACGAACCAATTCCAAACGATCCGCGCCTCCGCGTTCCGCTTCTCTGGCCTCATGCACGGACGTCACGATGACTTCCAGGGTCTTTCGCACTGCCGCAATTCTAGCGTGGGAGTGCGGGCTAGTATGTGAAGTGAACGGAGAAAAGGTACAAAGCCAGGATGACGCAGGCGACGTACGACAGAACTACTACGTACACTCTGGACCAATGGCCGAGAATTGGGGGCGGCCCGTCGGGAATCGGATGAAGCGGGTCTTCGATGCCTTATTGTAGCGAGAGTCGACGCGCAAATTCTTGCTCAAAAACCTATCCGTTACACTGTAGACCGTGGGAAACAGCGCCTCACGCCCGGGCATTAACGTATTGATCGTGGACGACGAAGAGTCTCAACGAGCTCCGCTCGCGGCTATGATTTCGGCGTGGGGCTTCGTGGTTGAGACGGCTTCGGACGGCCAGGAGGCGATCGAAAAACTGAATGCGTTCTCGGCGCACGTAATTGTTACAGATTTGATGATGCCGCGGATGGACGGGTTCGAGCTGATGAAGCGGCTGGGCGCGGACGGCAAGATGCCTCCGGCTATCGTGCTGACGGCTTTCGGAAACATCGAGACGGCGATTCAAACCATACATGATTTAGGGGCTTTCTGGTTTCTTGAGAAGCCCATTCAGCCAAATGCGCTGCGTGTACTTCTGGAACGTGCGGCCTCGCAAAGTCAATTGGCGGAAGAGACCGAACGGCTGCAGCGCCAACTCTCCTATCAGGGCGTACTGGTAGACATGGTCGGGACGTCGCCGCAGATGCAGCAGGTGTTTTCTGTTGTGCGGCAAGTTGCACCGAGCCGGGCGGCAATTTTGGTGGTGGGAGAGAGCGGAACCGGTAAGGAACTGGTGGCGAGAGCGGTTCATCAATTGAGTAATCGGCGCGGGGGTCCCTTTGTAGCGATCAACTGCGCGGCGATGCCGGAAACGCTGATGGAAAGCGAGTTATTTGGGCACGAGAAAGGCGCGTTTACCGGCGCGTTGGAACGGCGAGCGGGGTGTTTTGAACTGGCGCAGCACGGTACGCTGCTATTGGATGAATTGGCCGAAATGCCGTCGGGCACCCAGGCCAAGCTGTTGCGAGTGCTCGAAGATTCGCGGGTGAGGCGGCTGGGCGGCAAGAGCGAGATTTCAGTAGACGTGCGCGTGATCGCGGCCACGAATCGCGGAATTGACGACGCGTTAAAAAAGGGCGATCTTCGCGAGGATCTGTACTATCGATTGAACGTTTTTCAAATTCAGTTGCCGCCGCTGCGGACCCGGCTGTCGGACTTGCCGCTATTGTGCGAAACGCTGATTACGCATTTGAACCGCAAGCAGGGTTGCAACGTGACCTACGTAGTGCCCGAGGTGATGGAGGCATTTCGCAAATACCAGTGGCCAGGGAACGTCCGAGAGCTGCGAAACGTGCTGGAGCGTGCAGTGATCATGGCGGGCGATGGGGCCATTCAGATGACCCATCTGCCTTACGATTTCGGCGTTTCGGTGGGCTCCAGGCCGCCAGCGCAAGTGTTTGAACCGGACAGCGTGCGGCTGCCAGTGGGCACAACCGTTGCGGACGCCGAGAAGGCATTGATCCAGTTGACGCTGCAGCACACGAAGAACAATAAGACGCGCGCAGCGGAGATATTGGGCATCAGCTTGAAAACGTTGTTCAACAAGCTGAAGGAGTACGGCCGTGGCGACGATGAGGAAACCGTAGCATAGACCAAACGCGTGCTACGCTGGGATTTCCTCCCCAAATGACTGCTGTTACGGGCCTGAAGAGGACTCCGCTCTTCGATACTCACTGCGCGTCCAAAGCCAAGCTCGTCGATTTTGGCGGCTGGCACATGCCAGTTCAGTACTCCGGGATCTTAGAAGAGCATCATGCGGTACGGACCGGCGTTGGACTATTCGACGTCAGCCACATGGGCGAAGTGGAAGTACGCGGGCCGGAAGCGTCTAAGCTGATTGACTTTGTTTCGACAAACAACACCGCGAAGCTGCACGTGGGACAGGCGCATTACTCGGCGTTGTTATACGAGCATGGCGGGTTTGTGGACGACATTCTGGTGCACAAGTTCTCCGACACGCATTACTTTTTGTGCGTTAATGCTTCAAATCAAGAGAAAGATTTCGAGCACATCCGGGAACATAACCGATTCGATTGTGAGGTTGAGTTTTCAAGCCATCGGTATTCGCAGTTGGCGATTCAAGGGCCAAAGGCAACGGCAACGCTGCGTAAGCTGACACAGACTCCGCTTGAGACCATTAAATATTACTGGTTTACGCAGGGGGAGGTAAGCGGCGTACCGGCGTTAATTGCGCATACGGGATACACAGGCGAGGATGGATTTGAGATTTATGCCGATCCGGCTTCCGCGCCTCGTCTTTGGGACGAAGTACTAGCCGCGGGGGCGGAATTTGGAATCAAGCCCTGCGGATTAGGCGCGCGGAACACGCTTCGGCTGGAAGCGAAGATGGCGCTATACGGGCACGAGATCACGGCGTCGATTAATCCGTTCGAGGCTGATCTGGGTTGGATCGTGAAGATGGATAAAGGCGACTTCGTCGGACGAAAGGCGCTAACGGCAGTTGCCCAGCGCGGGGTCACACGGAAGCTTGCGGCCTTTGAGATGACCGCCCGGGGTATCGGACGCGACGGTTACGAAGTGTGGGTGGATGGGCAACCTGCCGGATGGGTGACTAGCGGCGGTCCATCGCCAACGCTGAACAAAAATATCGGGCTGTGTTACCTTCCCGTTGAGAAAGCGACCACGGGCGTGCCAATTCAAATCGCGATTCGCAACCAATACGTGGATGCGGTTACGGTGACGGCGCCGTTTTATAAGAGGACTAAAGGGTGAGCTATCCGGACAATTTTCGATACACCAAGGAACATGAATGGGTTCTTGCCGATGGTGCTAGCGGGACCATCGGGATTACAGATCACGCGCAGCACGAACTGGGAGATATCGTGTACGTCGATTTACCGAAAGTAGGCGTCGCGCTGCAAAAGGGACACACGCTGGGGTCGGTTGAATCGGTAAAGGCAGTCTCCGATATTTACGCGCCCGTATCGGGCGAAGTTCTCGCTGTGAACGAGTTGTTGGGGCAACATCCGGAGAAGTTGAATGAAGACCCACACGGCGCTGCGTGGTTAGTGAAACTGAAACTCGCCGAACCGGCCGAAATAAATGAACTGATGACGAGCGCCGACTATCAGAAGTATGTAGGGGCTGAATAGGAGCGCTAAGCAAGTTTGCGTTATTTACCGAAGTCTGATTCTGAGCGGGCGGAGATGTTATCCGCCATCGGGTTGAAATCCGAAGAAGATTTAGTTTCTTACTTGCCGGCCGATGTGCGGTTCAATCGTGCGCTGGCGATTGACGATGGCAAGAGTGAGTACGAAATTGTCGATTATTTTAAGCTGCGCGCGTCGGAAAACGCGAACGGCTACCCGTGTTTTCTAGGTGCCGGTGTTTACAATCACTTTCGGCCGGTCTTGGTCGATACGGTGGTTTCGCGCGGCGAGTTTCTGACATCCTACACCCCGTATCAAGCGGAGATCGCGCAAGGCACCCTGACGAGCATCTTCGAATTTCAAACGATGGTGTGCCAGTTGACGGGCATGGATGTGGCCAACGCATCGATGTATGACGGCTCTTCCGCGGCGCCCGAGGCGGCGATGATGGCGGTGCGCGTGACAAAGCGCGATCGGGTGTTGGTGGCTCGTTCGGTGCACCCCGAATATAGGCAGGTCCTGGAAACTTACACCAAACATCAAGGCATACCCCTGGAAGAACTGGGATACGCCAAGAACGGGCTGCTAGATCTGGACGATCTTCGTAAGAAGTTGAACGACGGCGTCGCGGCGGTGATTGTGCAATCGCCAAACTTCTTCGGATTGCTGGAGCAGATTGAAGAGATTGCCGAGATGGTTGCGGCGAAGGGCGCGTTATTGGTAGTGGTATTCACCGAAGCGGTCTCGCTGGGACTGATTGAACCTCCGAAGTACGCCGACATTGTGGTCGGCGAGTTGCAGAGTTTTGCCACGCCGCCGAGTTATGGCGGACCCTATGCCGGCATCATCGCGTCGAAGGAGAAATACATCCGTCAGTTGCCGGGAAGACTGGTGGGTGAGACGTTGGATGCGAACGGTCATCGGGCGTTTTGTTTGACGCTGGCAACCCGGGAGCAGCATATACGGCGCGAGAAGGCGACGTCGAATATTTGCACCAATCAGGCTTTGCTCGCGTTGATGGCGACGGTATTCATGACTGTCTATGGCAAGGGCGGCTTGCGTGAATTGGCAAAGCAGAATCTGTCGAAGGCACATTACCTGGCTAGCAAGTTGGATTTGCCGTTCGAAGCACCTTTTTTCAACGAATTCGTAGCGCGGACAAATGGGACAACGCCGGAGGACATCAATGCGAAGCTCGCCGAGGAAAAGATCATCGGCGGATTGCCGCTGGGACGATTTTACCCGGAACTGAAAGACTCGATGCTGCTGTGCGCGACGGAAATGAATAAACGCGCGGACATGGACGCCGTGGCGGCCGCATTCGGAGGCCGTTAAGGACGCCAATGATCAAGAAAGTATCGAAACACATCGTTCAGAATGACCCGCTGCTGTTCGAGTTGAGCTCACCTGGAAAGATTGGCTATCAACTTCCGCCGTTGGATGTCCCGGAGGTTGACGCTGACGAAGCTCTAGGCGGTCACGCCCGGGCGGAGATTGAAGGATTTCCGGAAGTGAGCGAACTTGAGACGCTGCGGCATTTCACGCGGCTATCCACATGGAATTACGCGATCGACCTGGGACTGTATCCATTGGGTTCGTGCACGATGAAGTACAACCCGCGGATTAACGAAGTCGTGGCGCGGATCGATGGCTTAGCGTGGGCGCACCCGTATCAACCGGATGCGTTATCGCAGGGTTGCATGGAAGTCATTGCGGCGCTAGAGCGGGCGCTGGCGGAGATTACAGGACTCGATGCGGTGACGTTACAGCCAGCGGCCGGGGCGCACGGCGAGTTTACCGGCGTCTTGATGATTCGAGCGCTGCTTGAGACGCGTGGCAATCCGCGGAAGACGATACTAGTTCCGGATTCAGCGCATGGCACAAATCCGGCGACCGCCATGATGGTTGGCTATAGCGTCAAAAACATTAAATCAAACGAGCGCGGCGTGGTGGACGTTGCGGCGCTGGAGCAGCACGTCACGGATGACGTCGCGGGATTGATGCTGACCAATCCGAACACGGTGGGCGTGTTCGAAGAAGACATCAAGAAGATTTGTGCGATTCTCCACGATAAGGGCGGCCTGGTTTACATGGACGGCGCCAACATGAACGCGCTGGTGGGCGTGGCTCGGCCGGGAGATCTTGGAATCGATGTGATGCATCTGAACCTGCACAAGACCTTCTCAACACCTCATGGCGGCGGCGGTCCGGGTTCAGGCGCGGTCGGCGTGGCAAGCGTGCTAACGCCTTTTCTGCCGGGCCCAAGATTGCAACAGACCGACGGCAAATGGGCTTGGAACTACGATCTGCCGCAATCGATCGGGCGGGTGCGAGCATTCTACGGGAACTTTGGCGTTTTGGTGCGGGCGTTGGCCTACATCATGGCGCACGGAGGAAAGGGACTGCGGCGGGCTACGCTCGATGCGCTGTTGAACGCAAACTACATTCGTTCGCTGCTTGAGCCCTATTACGACTTAGCATTTAAAGCTCCCAGCATGCACGAGTGCGTTTTTAGCGACGATCGTCAAGCCAAAAAAGGCGTCCGCACGGGTGACATTGCAAAACGACTGATCGATTATGGCTTTCATCCATATACGGTAAGTTTTCCGCTGATCGTGCGCGGGGCGCTGATGATTGAGCCCACCGAGACCGAGAGCAAGCGCGAACTGGATCTGTTCGTTGACGCGATGATTTCGATTGCGAAGGAAGTGGAGGACGATCCGGAACTCGTGTTGACTGCGCCGCATTCGACGCGAACCAGGCGGGTGGATGAAGTTTCGGCGGCCCGGCGTCCGGTGGTGCGTTGGAAGCCGCAACCTTCTTCAGGCGAGTAGCGCCAATCGCGCGAGAACCTCGTCCACGGACGGATCAATTAACACCGAAACGTTTGGACCGCGCGGCGCCCAAATCTCTGGACGAGTGGATCGAAAGATGGCAATCACCGGAATGCCAAGAGCCGCGGCCAAATGGGTTACTCCGGAATCATTGCCAATATAAACGCGGGCGCCGGCAAGCCAACTGGCGAGATCGGCTGTGCTATCGAAACGATGGGCCTCCGGCAAGTGTTCCTCCGGACCAGCGGTCCATTCAGCTGGCTGAAGCAGATGTGCCGCGACGTGGCGATAGTTGGCGAGAGGCCAATTCTTTCGAGCACTGCCCGAAAACGGATGAATGACTATGGAGCCGCGCTTGCGATCGGAGGAGATAGAGATGCGCGGAACAAGTCCGACGGGTCCACCGACTTGCCGGGCAAAGAAATCGACTGCATGTTCGCAGCTTTCGATCGGCGGCAAGGCTGGGTGAAATTCACAGTTCAGAACGAGCGAAGTTAATGCGCAGCGAAATTCCGGACGGCCGGTTCCGTACCAGCTCACAATGGAATCGAACGAGCGAACGCGTTCGATGAAGTTTTCGGGCGTAGAAATGCCATCAAGTCCCACCATGTCGATTCCCGTAGATGCGAGCGAACGCACAGCGCTTGAAAACTTGATCAGCGGAACGACTGCGGAGGGCGCCCAGATCTCCGTTTCGCAGGTTGAGGCCAAGTGCTCCATCGCAGGTAACGCTAAGATGCAATCTCCCAGCGCCCCGGGGCGTATGACCAGACGTTTCACGGAACGCTAAAACCGATAGAGCTGGCGGGCATTGTCCCGCAGAACCATGTGAGCGATTTCCTTGGCTCGATCAACGGTAATCTCATCATCGTCCACCATGCCGGTGAGAGCCAAGCCCAACGCGAGCCGTCCTTTATTCGAACCGATCCAAGCGGTTTCCGGCCAACCAACATTCTGATCGACAGGAGATGCATCGGTGGCGTAGAGGACGTGTTCGGGCGCCATCTCCAGGTAGCTGCGGATTGCGCGAGCTTCCTCGGCAGGATAGGTGAGGAATTCGATCAGCGAGAAATCGAGATACACATTCTGTTTCGATATGAGCAAAGCCGCTTCGCGCGTAAACGGCCAGCCGCCGTGCAGCATAACGAACTTGGTTTTGCGCAATGCCGGATCGTCAAACATGGGCTCAAGCGCCATGGGATTGGCGTTGCCGAGAGCGAAGTAGCCGCCTACGCCCCAGGCGCAGTGGATGTGAACGGGCAAATTTAGGCGGCCAGATTCCTTTGCGATGTAGCGAAACAGGTAATCCTGAAGAATTTTGTATTCCTCAGGACTCGGTTCGGATGAGCGTGAATAGATGGAGTAAACGCGCTCGGCATTTTCTCTTTGCGGATTGCCGATGTGGAGGTCGCGCAGATAAGCAAATTCGAACTTAACAGCCACTGCGCCGCTGCCCTTCCATTCTTCCAGCTTGTGCGTGATGAATGTCAGGTAATCGTCGAGATTGGCAGGAAGCAGCTCTAAACCAGCTCCGGCGAGATTGCTTTTGAGAAGAAGTTCCTCGTTGGTGACAAATGCGCGGTGATCGGGATCCTGCGCCTTGATCGCATCATTGTTCAATGGCAGGAGAAACATGTCTGCATACGGGACCCATTTGAAGCGATCGTTCGGAAGTCCGCGCCCCATGGAAACGCGGTTCGCCAGCATGATGGCGGTATTGGTTTGGTTAAGCACCCAGACCGGAAAGGAATCGCCCTTTTCCTTTTCAATGTCTGCTTTGGCGCGTTGCAGTTCTTTTAAGTGAGCGGCGGTCGCGTCGGAATAACGGTAGCCGAACAGAGCATGCCAGGCTTCCGGAAAATAAGGGCTGCCAGGACGGAGTGGCAATGGCAGCGGGGAGTCTTCCAACGCATCGGCCGGCAGCGCATCGTAGTCATGATCGGTTTCGCCGGGCCCAGTAACCTTTAGAGGATGCGCGTGATTGTCGATGGCACGAATTTGCCGGATTTCGGCCGCGATTGAGCTATCGACGTGCAAACCCGGCGAACGCGACGAAGTGCAAGATACTGTGAAGAGAGCGATTGCGCAGATAAAAACAAGTGAGTGGCGCAAAACCGGTTATTCCACGACGACAGGAACGCGTACGTCGGCCGTCATGGGGCGAAAACACATCTGATTATTGCAGGCCTGGTACCGCAATTTCCCTGTGATTGTGCCGGAGCCGGTGGGAGCTTGGGGTGGCGCTTCAAACTGGGTCTGGATAGTGAAACTGCCGGTAAAAACTGTAAGGTCTTGAGTGCCGACTTTTATTTCTTCCGGCTTTGGATAAGTGACCGACTTAGTAAGCAGCAGGCCATCAGCCCAGGTGAGTTTCAACGGAATGATGAATTCGTCTTTGGGCTTGTCGCTATTGACATGCACGCCGGGGGGCACTTCGAGTTTCAAAGTCTGCGTGACGGTTGCGCCTCGCTTCGCAACGATTTCGGATGGAGGCGTGATGATGAGTTTACTTTGTTGCGCCTGCAAGAAGAGTGGCAACAGGCCGAGTGTTGCGAACAGAATCGGTCGTCTCCCCATTTGCAAGAAGATGTTCAATTTCATTTGAATATTCGTCTTTTCCAGCAAGCCCAATGTGCACGGCGGCTATGCGTCCGTCGCGGTCAATCATGAAAGATGTCGGCAGTGCATCCACGCCACCGTAAAGCTGAGTGACGGAATCATCGCCGAGCAGAATGCGGTAGTTGATCTTCTTGGCGGAAATGAACGGCTTAATGACCTGCCAGCCATCGTCGTCCATGGAAATCCCGACTACTTCAAAGCCCTTGGATTTATATTCCTGCTCAAATTGAACAAACCAGGGAATCTCCATTTCGCACGGCCCGCACCAGGTAGCCCAGAAATTGAGTAGCACCACTTTGCCGCGATAGGAGGAGAGTTCGACGCTCATACCGGACGCATCCTTGAGTTTGAAGTCGGGAGCGCTTTTGCGGTCAGTCTCCATTTTGACATTTGCGTGCTGCGTGGACGGCGCCTGTCGTGTGCGGGAAAACAGCAGCAGCGATGTGGTGGCGACCACAAGCAGGGCAAGAATCTTCAGTTGGCGCACGAGTCCCTCAGAACTAGTGTACCGTCTAGCGGAGGAACTGCGCTTTGGTAATAGGCCTATCAAAGCTGGACGCTGTGCCAAGCATACTGCCACAGTGTATGACGGACAACCAAGCTTCCCCGACCGTGGTTCCAGGACCGCCAAATTTGCCGGAGATCAGCTTTTTCTGGCATCGACAAACGCTGTCCCGAAGACACTGTAACTACATTAGTCAGTTTAATCTAACTCCAAATTTTCTTGACACTTGGCTAGGACTAGGGATAGTCTAAAGATTCACTAATCTTAATGCACCCCGGGTTCTGAGCGGCGAGTCACGTCGATCTATTGGCGACCTTGCCGGCTTCCCGAACAGGAGTGGAATGAATACGCAGTATTTTGTAGTAGAGTTTGCTCATTCCGTGCACGGACACGTCAAGCGGATACGGATCAGTTACCGTTTCCTCGGCTATTTTGGCGGCGTGGTGGCGCTGTTGTCGCTGGCGATGGTGGGGTTCTGCTCGAGCTATGTGCGGATGAGTTGGCAGCTCTCCAATTACAACGAGTTGCGGACTAATTTCGACCATCTACGGACGCGCTACCAGGAATTGCAGCGAGTATCACGGCAACATGCCGATCAGATGGCTTCGCTTGAAAATTTAGCTTCGGAAGTCTCGGTGGCGTATGGGTTGAGGTCGCCATCCGGCGAGGCGGATCCGAATGGTCTGGCCTCAGCGAACCCGTTGACGACGCCAAGCTTGAAGGAATCGATTGAGCAGTACAACTTCCTCGCGTCGGCAAGCTACTCCAGCATCTATCATCGATATTCGTATCAGTGGCAAGTACACAGTCTGCCGAGCCTTTGGCCGGTGGATGGTGTGGTGCGGAGCGCGTTCGGCGATCGGGCCGATCCTTTTTCGGGGGAGGGCGCGTTTCACACTGGAATCGATTTGCAAGCGTCATCCGGGACGCCTGTTCACGTGACGGCTGACGGCGTAGTAGCCAGCGCCGGATGGAACGGTCGTTATGGACAACTGGTGGTAGTCGATCACGGTAATGGCGTTTCCACTTACTACGCGCACTTATCGCAATTCATGGTTGCTGCGGGCGAAGAAGTTCGCATGGGGCAGGTGATTGCTCTATCGGGCGGCACGGGCCGTGTGACATCGCCCCATTTGCACTACGAAGTACGGTTGGGCGGTACTCCCGTTAATCCATATAAGTATCTTTCAAAATCTCAAGTCACTTTGCCGACGAAGCCGGCGCATAGCGATCTGGGTCTTTAGCCGGTCTTTGGATCACGCGCTCTCGCTATAGTGGGAGCGTAGTTGTGCGGTCCAGTTCTCCCCCCAATTTCACTGACCTGACGAGGCGCTCATTTGCCGCTGGCATCCTGGGCGCGCCAGCAGCTTGGGCTCAGATCGGGCGCATCAAGAAAGGCGGCCTGCCGCCGGCGCAGGGTGAGATCGTACGGTTCTACGATCCTATCACCGAAAGTTTGATTGCACGGCTGACCGACCTGCGCTCGAACAGCCGCCTGCCAGCTCCGCAGAACAGATTTGTTTCTGCCCGTGGCCATTTCTTGATCTTTTCGTCCGACCGAAGCGGTTCGATGGCGCCGTTTCAACTAGACCTCAGCCGAGGCGCCTTGCGGCAACTGGCCCGTCCCGACCGGCTGGACCCCCGGTCTTTGTGCATGGACAGGCGAGAACGTTCACTCTACTTCGTGGATGGGCAAACACTCTTTGAAATTGCATTAAGCAACTTAAAACAGCGAACAGTGGCAGAAGGTGTCACCGCATTCGGGATGGGCGTCTCTGGAGCAGACTTGGTGGTCGTGAAGGAGGGACGAGTCGAGCGCTTGGAGGTTGGAAAGGCAGCGCCAGTCGCCGAAAACGCGACGAACGCGAGCATTAGGCCTGGAGAAAGGGGCTGCGCATTCTGGCACAACGACGCCGGGTCCGATACAGAAGTTGGATATGCGCCGTTTCCGCCGGGTGCCGCAGCACCTAAGGTGCTTGTATCGGGAGCAGTTACAAATTGCATATGGGAACCAAGCGGAGAGTCGCTGATGTTCTTGCGGGAAATGATCATTCCCCCAGGCGAGCCCGGCGGCACTCCGGTAAAGACCGCGGAAATACACGAGGTTATGCCCGAATCTGGAGCAGACTCACGGATTGCGCCGACGAGTCAATTCGCTGCATTTGCGCCTAATGCAAACGCCTCTGTTTTTGTTGGCGCCAGCCGCAGCAGGGCTCAGCCGACAGTGCTTCTGCTCCTCCGGGCAACGGGTCGTGAGATGACTCTGTGTGAACACAAGGCCAGCGACGCCGCGGCGGTTGCCCCGGTGTTTTCACCTAATAGCCAGCGTGTATATTTTCAAAGCGACCGCGAAGGTAAGTGGGCGTTGTATTCAGTAAATACGGAAAAGCTGTTGGAACCCACAGATATCTAGCAGTTATACCTACCTCGGATTGCATCTACGGCATGTTGCAAATGTGCCACGTTTGTACATCTACCCAATGGAGGGAATTGTGAACAAAATTCCAATAGCTATATTGCCGCTGGCGCTCTGCATTTTGCCGGCTTTCGGTCAGACAAAGATGGGAAGCACGATGTCTGATAAATCGTTTGTCGACTTCGCCGCTCAGACCGATATGACAGAAGCGCACATTGGCCAAGTAGCGCAGGATCAAGCAGAGGGGCAAGGTGTGAAGGACTTCGGGACGACGCTAACAACCGACCACACCAAAGACTATTCGATGTTGAGCACCGCCGCGATGAGCGCCGGGGTCGATGTGCCTAAGGGATTGGATGCAAAACACGACGCCATGATCGCACCGTTGGCAAAGATGAAAGGAAAAGCCTTTGACCGCCGATTCGAGCATGAAATGGTAAGTGGACATGAAACGGCGATAGCGGAATACAATCGCTACATTCGGGACGGTAACAACGCAGCTCTGAAAACATATGCAACGAACGCGTTGCCAACGCTTGAAAAGCACCTCAGTGATGCTAAGAAGCTAGAATCAGAAAAGAGCATGTAAACGCGAAAGCGTTTATAGGATAAGTGATATCGCGAATGGCGGCTGCCTATAGCGTAGAGCCGCCGCCTTCACTGATGTAGTTGCGATTCCACGATGGAATTTCGATAGTGACATCGCCCTTCACGATCGCCTGACATCCCAAACGTGACCGCAGTGTCAATCCTGCAGCCATGTCAAGACGGTCTAATTCGTCATCCTCAGCTTCAGAAAGGTTGCCCTCACCGTCCTTCACGATGATGTGGCAGGTGGTACAGGCGCAGCTCCCGCCGCACGCATGTTCCAGGTGGATGCCAAAATTCAGCGCGATATCCAGTAATGACTCAGGCTTTCCATGATCGTCATAGGGTAACTTTCCTGACTGGAACTCAACGGTTTTATCCTCCGGTAGGAAGGTCACTTTCGGCACGACTCCATTGTACGATTGGGCAGTGTTCCAGCAAATAGAAGAAGGGCTTGCCCTCGAAATGGAGCGGCAGCTTGCCTCTCGTTTCGGGATTAGTGTGAAGGTTTCACTGGAGCAGCCGAAGCAGAGTTCATTTGGCGACCTTGCGATTCCGGTTGCTTTTCAAGTGGCGCGTCGACTAAAGCGCCCCCCGAAGCAGATTGCAGAAGAGCTGGCGGGTGGATTAACTAATTTTCCTGGTGTAGCCTCCTTTGAAATCGCCGGCAATGGGTATATCAATGTGCGGCTCGATCGTGCTGCTTACGGTTTGTCGCTTCTACAGGGTGAAGGCGAAGCGGCACACCGGGTGAGCGGCAAATTCATTGTCGAGCACACCAACATCAATCCCAATAAGGCTGCACATATTGGGCACCTGCGAAATGCGGTGCTGGGGGACACGTTTGTCCGTATGCTGCGGAAGCGCGGGCGGCAAGTGGAAGCGCAGAATTATATCGACAACACTGGTGTTCAGGTTGCAGACGTCGTAGCCGGCTTTCACTTTCTGGAAAAAAGGACGCTTGGCGAAGTGCAGGCGCTGATCGACGATCCAAATGTGCGTTTTGACTACCTATGCTGGGATCTGTACGCACGGACCTCGATGTATTACAAAGATCATCCGGATGCGCTGGCTTGGCGCGAGGCGACGTTGCATGCGATTGAAGCTGGCGAGGGTGAGTTGGCGGACCTGGGACGCATTGTGGCGGACAGCATTGTGCAGTCGCACCTACAGACCATGTACCGCCTGGGTATCGAATATGACATCTTGCCCCGAGAAAGCGAGATTCTTCATTTGCAATTCTGGGCGACGGCATTTGAACTCTTGAAGCAGCGGAACGCGATCTACTTCGAGACGGAGGGCAAGAACAAGGGCTGTTGGGTCATGCCGTCCTCAGCTTTCCGAACGTCCGCGGCACAAAGCGAAGAAGGCGCCGAAGACGACAGTAAAGTGATCGTTCGATCGAGCGGGACTGTGACTTACGTTGGCAAGGACATCGCATATCAATTGTGGAAATTCGGATTGCTTGGCAAGGATTTCTTTTATCGATTGTGGTCGTCGTATAGCAGCGGGCACCGGGTTTGGGTTACGACCGATCAGCCACAAACTGTGCCGAGCCCGCATTTTGGAGGCGCGTCGAAGGTCTTCAACGTAATCGACTCACGGCAATCCTACTTGCAGGAAGTGGTCGTCGCAGGTCTGCGGGCTCTGGACTTCGATGAACAAGCCAACGCGTCGGTTCATTTTTCATACGAGATGGTTGCGCTGTCGCCGCGTACCTGTGTCGAGATGGGAATCGAGCTTTCCGAAGATGACAAGCGGCGCCCATATGTGGAGGTCTCCGGCCGAAAAGGCTTAGGGGTTAAGGCAGACGACCTGATCGACAAATTGATTGAGACCGCGTTGGCGGAGGTCGAAGAGCGTCATTCCGAGGCCACGCCATCCGAGCGCCGAGCTGTCGCCGAACAGATTGCGGTGGGCGCGCTGCGTTACTTTATGTTGAAATTTACTCGCAATTCGGTCATCGCTTTTGACTTTCACGAAGCGCTGAGTTTTGAAGGCGAAACTGGACCATACGTACAATATGCCGCGGTACGTGCGGCCAATATCCTGCGGAAATATGTGGACCGAGGCGAAACGATGCCTCTCTTTGGAGAAGTGCTGACAAGGGATGTTTTGAAGAGCGGCCTGGAAACGGAAGGATTATGGCAACTGTTGTTGCTCGCGTCCAAAGCTGATGGCATGATTGAACGCGCGATTGCCGCGGGAGAACCCGCGCACGTGGCAAAATATGCTTTCCAATTAGCGCAATCGTTCAACAATTTTTACCACGAGTATTCGGTGATTGCGGAGCCGAACGCCTCGCGGCGCGCCTTGCTGCTTTGGCTGACGCACTTTGTTCGCGAGCAGATGTTGGCAACCATGCAGGTGTTGGGGATTCAGCAGCCCGTTTACATGTAAGACTGCTCTAAACTGAAATAAATGGCCAGCAAAAATAGCTTCGGTGCGGCGTCAACGTTGCACGTCAACGATTCCGACTATCAGATCTTTCGCTTGGACGCGCTTGAGAAGGCCGGCGTCACGGTGTCACGGATTCCTTATTCGATAAAGATTTTGTTGGAGAACCTTCTGCGGTTTGAGGACGGACGAACGGTGAAGACCACCGACGTTGAATACGTCGCCAAATGGGATGCGGACAAGGCGGCGCAAGAGATCCAATTCCGGCCTGCGCGCATTTTATTGCAGGACTTTACCGGTGTCCCGTGTGTTGTGGATCTCGCAGCGATGCGAGACGCACTCAAGAAGCTTGGCGCAGATCCTGAATTGGCCAACCCCCTGATTCCTGCAGACCTAGTCATCGATCACTCGGTTCAAGTGGATGCCTACGGAACCCCGCAAGCCTTCGAACAAAATGCGATTTTAGAATTTTCCCGCAATCAGGAGCGGTATGCGTTTTTGCGCTGGGGACAGACCGCTCTCCATAATTTTCGAGTCGTGCCACCTGACACGGGCATTGTGCATCAGGTGAATCTCGAATACCTGGCGAGCGTGGTCTTCAGCGATCGATCTAAAGGCGTTCTGCAGGCGTACCCGGATACCTTGATGGGCACGGATTCCCACACAACGATGATCAATGGCGTTGGCGTAGTGGGTTGGGGCGTCGGCGGGATTGAGGCCGAGGCCTGTATGTTGGGCCAACCAATTTCTATGCTGCTGCCGGCCGTTGTTGGATTTAAGCTGAGTGGCAGACTGCCGGGAGGCGCCACAGCAACCGACTTAGTAC
>JBARMQ010000467.1:0-9858 GCA_049802535.1 Bryobacteraceae bacterium
CATAAAGATGATCGCTAAGAAAATCAAACGGCAGCAGGAGCAAGCCCGCGACATCAATGTTCTCCGCCCCCCCCGGACCTCCAAGCTGGTCAACGATAAGACGGGCGTTGAATAGGAACTGTACCACCCAAGATTAGCAACTAAGCGCAAGCCGCACCGGAATCATCGCTTAGAAGTCGTTTGGCACCCGAGCGCACAATTTTCCGGGATTTCGTTTCCCCTGGCCTGCAATACGCTCGGGTAAATTTCTACAGACTTGCTGTCGGCACCCGAGTTCGACTTCCTCCACTTTTCACAAACGCCTGACGCGCTTTTAAATGTCGATAATCATACCACCCTTGGTGTGTGGTATCGGCCGACCGTCCGGGTGCTCGAACTCGTGGCCGTGATGGATTGACCGGAGTTATACTACGGCTTGCGCTTTTTGACGGTTCTACTCGGCGTCAGTGAGCGAGTTCAGTAAAAGATTAGAAACGGCGACTCCAGGTGTTTTCGGGGAGGCGGAATGAAATTGCAATTCATCTCTTGGATGGTTCTCACCGCGACGGCGAGTTCCGTCCTCTCGGCGCAATCGCAGCACCGCTGGGTAGTAGTCCCGGCATATGGGCCATTGGCCAGAGCCAATGCCGGGCTTGCGTTCGGGGAGGAGTTATTGACCGATGCTCTGACGGCGAGCCTCACCACGCTGTCGGGAATCACGCTAATCGATAGGGCGAGCGTTGACAAAGTCCTCAAAGAGCAGAACTTTCAGGCTAGCGACCGTTCATCGCCGGAGACCGCGGTAAAGATCGGCAAGCTGCTGGGCGCGGGAGAAATTGTTTTGCTGGAGCTCACAAACGCAAGCTACACCCTGCATCCGGAGCAATCGGGCAACACGACGAGCACCAAGGGAACCGTCGAATTGGCTGCGAGCGCACGCTTGATCGACATCGAGACCGGTGTGATTCTGTTGCAGCCTACATCCAGCTTTGAAGACAGCGTTCTGGTTTCCGAAACGAGTAGATTCATTGGGGTGCCGTTTCGAAGGCCGCCCGGTCAGAAAACCACGGGCGGAGACCCGAAGGTGATTGAAGATAACGAGTGGAAGAAAGCCGATGAGGCGGTAGTGAAGGAGCTCACCGCTAAACTTTCCGCCGCGGCATCGGGTGGGCCGGTGCCAAAACTGGAAACAGCGATGGTGGCCGGCATCGCCAATGGCTCGGTTTACATTAACCGCGGATCGTCGGCCGGGATTAAAGCGGGAGACAAGTTTCAGGTCGTGCGCGAAGTGGGCGTGGGACTGACCGATCCCCAAACTGGCAAGCCGATAGTGGAAAGGCGGCGAGTGTGCATTCTAACCGTGGTCGATCTGAGCGAATCGAGCTCTTCGGGGACGTGCCAGGGAGGGATTCCGCAGCCGAAAGATGTGGCGCAGCCGCTTAACCACTAGGCGGAGCATTTAGAAGAAGATTCCGAACGAGGCTCCCAGAACGAAACTCGAGAGAAGGCGATTTGCGCGTTCGGCACGTTCCTCGCTGCGGGCTTCGGCGCGTTCTTTGAGATCCTGGCGGCGCTCCATGTCGTGCTTTTCTTCGTCAGCGCGAGCGGTGTAGATCGCGGCCAGGGTGGGATCTCGCGGCGTGCCCTGACCGCTGGTATACATTTCAGCGAGGGTTCGTTGCGCGGCGTAGACGCCCTGGTCGGCGGCCTTGTGCAGCCAGAAGAACGCTTGTTTATAATTCTGGGCGGCAGCGCCAAGCCCCTCATAGTAGAGCAGTCCGACCGCGGCCTGGTCGGTCGCGGCGCCGGCCTTCGCGGCGACGATATAACAGTCAACCGCGTCGCGATCGCGTTTGAACATCAACGCATATTGTCCCAGGCGCATGGCATCTTGGGCTTCGAGGTCCGGAGCAGTGCAGGCGGTTTGCGGGACGGTCGCGGTCCAAGTGCCAGTGGCACCGCCCGGATGACCGGGACTGCTCCAGACGATCGTACCGGCCCAATGGTCGCCGCGGAGCGATCCGCTGTATGTCGCCGATACGCCGGCGGTCCCATCGGTCCGACGAATCGTGATGTAGTCGGGCTCAAAGCGCAGGATGGCGAGCCTAGCGCGAGTAGGTGTGCGCGTAAACCAGGTCCCAGTGCCCGACGAGCCTTTGAAGATCCAGGCCGCATTGCAGACCCCGCCATTTTCGCAGACAAGCAGTTCGACAGGCATCACAGGCGCGGAAACGCTGCCTGAGGAGACATTGACGGCGTTCAACGCGGCCGGCTGATACTCCGGAAGGAGACCGGAGAACACGCCTTTGGTAGGGTAACCGGGGTGACCGGGCCATGACCACTCCACGGTACCGCCGATGCGGTTGTCGCGGATGGATCCGGTGTAGATTGCAGTCAATCCTGCCTTCGGACCGCTTTCTTCCACGGAGTTAACCACGATGGACTTATCGTCCAACCGGTCGATCGTGAGTCGGGCACACCCTTGGCCGCAGGTGGAACTGACTATCCCTTCGGTTCCATCGAAGGTCCAGGTAATTGCGAAGCGCGGGTCGGTCTGACTGCAGGCATCATCGAGCGACTCGCAAATCAACAGACGGCTCAGAGACGTACTTTGCGAATCGAGCGACGATGAGGAAGCGACCCAGATTAGAAGAAGAGCGGTAGAACCGAAATAGTGCGAGAGCCGCGAATGAATCATTAGGCTCGCCCCATTCTTGGTAGTATAACAGCGGAAGAAGATCAAGAAACTGCAAGACACTCAGTGGGGTGCGCGACATGGAAGTGGCAGGATGGCCAGTTTCTTTTTTGGTGCCATTGATCCGTGCGTATGTAATACGCTAGGAACAAGGAGGCCATTCAGATGCGCGAATTTCTACAAGATCTCCACTCACGGCGTGCCGAACTCGTCCAACAATTCACTCGTTTGGGCGATCTGCGCAGCGGGTCGATCTCCAATACCAGCGGCCGGTGTGGCAAGCCCAACTGCCGTTGTCACCAACCCGGCCAGCCGGTGCACGGTCCCAACTCGCGATTGACTTACAAAGTGCGAGGAAAGACAGTGACGGAGTCTCTAACCAATCCTGCCGCGCAGAAAAAGGCCGAACGCGAGATTGCCGAATTTCGCCATTTCGAGCAACTCATTCGGGAGTTCATTGAAGTGAATGCCAAGATATGCCATGCTCGAACCGCGGTTGGCAGTGAAGCGCCCTTTGCACAAGGCCGGGACCAGATGAAGCTGCTGGCTGGTTAGAGGTGACAGCCAAGGCGGTCGAGCGAGTCGCCGAATCCATCGGTGAAGACATTGAAGCCAGGCAACAGCAGGACATCCAGTGCGCCAAGCAACTCTCACTACCCGTCCTGGCTGGGCCGCCGATTCCCTTTCTGTACGTGCAGATGGATGGGACGCAAGTGTTTGCAGTGAAGTCCGAGACCGAAGGTTGCGCGGGAAGAACGCCCGGTCAGCCCGCCCGCACCCGCGAGTGCAAACTGGGCGCCGTGTTTACGCAGACCGGTGTTGACGATCAGGGCCGCCCGGTGCGGGATGAGGATTCCACACCTATGTGGGCGCCATCGAGAGCGCCGAAGAGTTTGGTCTCCGTCTTTATACCGAGGCTTGGAATCGGGGTTGGGACCGCGCCGCCATCCGCGTGATCATGGGCGATGGCTCTCACTGGATCTGGAATATTGCGAACCGGCACTTTCCCGGCGCTATTCAAATCGTAGACCTCTATCATGCTCGCCAGCACCTCTGGGACTTGGCTCGTAAGCTCTATCCAGCTGATGAAGTGGCCCAGCAGCGCTGGCTGATGCACAAGCTGGATTGGTTGGAGAACGGCAAAATCGAAAAGCTCGTGTCGGCACTTCACAGGCTGGCGGATACCAACATGAATTCCGAGCTAGTCAAAACTATGCGCATCGAGGCCGAATACTTCGACGGCAACCGGAATCGCATGCGCTATCCCGAATTCCAGAAAAAGCGTCTCTTTATAGGCTCTGGCGTGATTGAGGCCGGCTGCAAAACCGTAATCGGTTCCCGGCTCAAGCAGTCTGGAATGTTTTGGACGGTGCGTGGTGCCAATGCCATCATCGCCCTCCGTTGCTGCCGACTCAGCGCTAAGTTTGAAAGCTACTGGGAAGAGCGGGCAAGCTGACTGCCACTTTCATGTCGCGCACCCCACTCAGTGGGTCCAACGACCGAATACACGAACGCGCCCGGCCTGACTGATTTCACCATCTCGAGTAACGTAAGTACCATTATTCAAGATTCGACCGGCACGCTGGATTTCGCGGTGTGGTGGGTCGTTCCGCCAGCCAGCGTGCCCGAGCCGACCGCTCCCGGACTTGTCGCGTTGGAGCTTCGAAAAACTCACGCGCGGTAGCGAACGGCTGATAACTTTTATTATGTAAACTTATGCGCATTCCGGGCCGCCGCCGGAAACGAGAAGTATCTGGGCAAAAACGAGACCTCCGAAGACCAATAATTACCGGAGCCTTCGAATAGACTTAAGAGGCAAACGAACATTTTGTTTCTTTTGCCTCTCTTAAAGAGTTTCAACGTGTTTGGACTTAAAGACTTAAACGAGGACGCCCTACAGGGTCGCCCGAAGCTCGTCGTGGTATGGACCGAGGAGTACGAAAACGGCCCGGAAACACCGAATCAGGCATATTTAAAACAGATTTCGTACTATCAGCAACCTTTCTCTGACCCGACAGAACAGTTATCATACCGGCCGGATGGCACTCTTTCTTACCGGCAAACCTCTACTTTTGTAGATGGCCGCATCCATTTGTGTGTTGTCTCGGAATCAACGGGAACGAAGCTCCAGACTAAGCGTTTTATTCACTCGTCCGAGGGACATCTTCAAGAAATCATTGACGAAGATGCTGATGGACGAGAACTAGAACGCACCGTATTCACCGTCGACGAAAGTGGAAGAAACATTAAGGTTTTAACCCTGGACCAGAGCGGGGCTATCAAGGCCGAATTGACCTATGTATACGATAGCGAAAGGGCAATTGCGCCAGACTGAGGTACTGCTGAAGCCAAATGTAACCATGATCGGCAGACACTCACAAAGCGAGTCAACCACAGACACATACACCAACGCAATTCACTCTTCGCGCCTGATTCAGCGCATTGCGGAGCACGGCAGAGAATTCATAACGCTACACTTCGACGCCGCAAATGTGCAAATTGCTTCAACTGCCGAGCATATCCGTTCCGTCGATGCAGCCGAAAACTGGACCAGAAAAGACGTTCGCCGCCTGAATTTCGCCACTGGGCAGTACGAAATAAAGTCAAGACTAACCCGCCTTATTGCCTATCCCTAATCGGGCGAGGAATCGCCAGAGCTCTCTTGTTTTCCGCCGGGATACTAAGTATCCGATGCGCCCTTCCGTTCATATTGTCAGGCCTATCTGGCTCTCCCGACTGTCCTTGCGCGAACCTCCTACCCCATCTCAGTCGGTGCTAACCCGCAACCCAGCCGATCTTCCCGCCCAAGCGAAAAATTTGCAGCAATCTTCCCTCCATCCTGTCAAATCGCTGACCTCGCTCTATACTGAAAAGAACAGTCCGCTTTGAAAGGTCCTGATGTCGTTCCTCAACAAGATAAAGCAGCCAAGATTCTTTAGTTTCATGCTGCTGCTTATCACTCTCGTGATTGGCATCGTCATCGGTTCCATCCTCAACACTGGTGTTCGAGCGGACAAGCAAAACTCCGCAATTGCGCCCGACGCGACGCCCCTGGTCATCCCCCCGGCGCAGCCGCTCTCAAACGAATTTTCAAAGCTAGCCAAAACCCTCGAGCCATCAGTCGTTTACATCGAATCCGACTATCTTGCCAAACCCGGCATAAAACGCTCCCACCCCGGTAATGGCGACGATGAGGACGACGAGGACGCCCCCAGCTCGCAGGCGCAGCCGCAGGATCCGTCCGACATGCTGAAGAAGTTTTTCGGTCAGCAGCAGCAAGATCCGCGCGCTTTCCGCCAGGAAGGCACCGGAACCGGTTTTGTCGTCGATCGAAACGGCTACATCGTCACGAACTATCACGTCGTGGAGAAGGCGGACCGCGTCAAGGTGAAGATCGCCGGCGAGGATGACGAGTACAAGGGCCGTGTCATCGGATATGACCAGGAGACCGATGTCGCTGTTCTAAAAATCGACACCAAACATCCCCTGATCCCCGTGCATATCGGAAATTCGGATAGCGTGGAAGTCGGCGACTGGGCAGTGGCCATTGGCTCTCCCTTCGGATTGCAGGCCACCGTGACCGCTGGAATCGTCAGCGCCACCGGCCGCGACTTACCCGGCTCGCAATTTCAACACTTCCTGCAAACGGATGCGGCAATCAACCCGGGCAACAGTGGCGGACCCTTGCTCAACATTCGCGGCGAAGTGATCGGCATTAACACGATGATTGCGACCCAAAGCGGCACCTACTCCGGAATCGGCTTTGCCCTGCCCTCGAACATGGTGGCGAAGGTTTACAACGACATCATCCGTGATGGCCGCGTTGTCCGCGGATCTATCGGCATTCAGTGGTCGAGAGACGGCAGTCAGCCCGATACCTTGCAGGCGTTTGGATTAGATCATGGCGTCCTGGTCGAAGAAGTTTCCTCCTCGGGCCCCGCGGGGAAAGCCGGCCTGAAGGCGGATGATATCGTCATCGCGTTGAATAACCACCCGGTCAAGAACGGCGAGGAACTGACGGACAAAGTGGCCGACCTGCCGATTGGTTCCGATGCCACCTTGACCGTCGATCGCAACGGCAAGCGCATGGATTTCAACGTGAATGTGGAAGAACGAAGCGTGGTCTGGAAAGATCGTTTGCAAACCGCTCAGCTGCAACCAGGCACGCCCGCTGAACCTTCAAAGCCGCCCTCGGGCCACGCGGAATTTGGCATCACCATTATGCGTTTGACGCCCCGCGAACGGTCCGACATGTCCCTCACCGGCAATGAGGGCATTAAGATCACAGAAGTCGATCCGGGCTCCCTGGGCGATGACCTCGGCCTGCAGGAAGGCGATGTGATTCTTTCCATCAATCGAATTCCGGTCACTACTCCCGAGGACGTGAAGAAGATCGGCGCCACCTTGAAACCGGGCCAAGCCGTCGCCGTCCATGTAGCCCGCTCCGCTCATGCAGCCGGTCATGCCGCTCCGGCGCAGCGAATTTATCTCTCCGGCCGCGTGCCGCTCAATTAGCGCCACGATTCAAATCGTCTGCCTACCCGAATGGCTGATGTGAAGCCCACCGCTCCGGGGCCACACTGGAGCCATGAGCAGCACATATTCATCCACTGAGCTCAGCGGACTGTCGCAAAGCTTAGTGCAACTCGTAGAACAAGCCTCAGGCGGCGTGGTGGCCGTCAAAGCCGCTCCCTATCGAGTCGTTACCGGTTTAAGCCTCCGGGAAGATTTGATCGCCGTCGCCGATCATTCACTGCGTCGCGAAGGCCGGGTTCCTGTACAATCATCCGACTCCAAAACCGGCGTAGGAGTGATTCTAGGGCGCGAACCAAGCCTGGATCTGGCTTTTCTCAAGGTAGAAGGTCTATCGTTAACTCCCCTCCCATCGGCTGACGGGGGATCGTCCCGCGCGGGTATGCTCACTGCTGTCGTCGGGATGACCATGGACGTCGGACCCTCAGTGAGTCTAGGGGTCCTGGGCGCGGTCGGCGGCGCGCGGCGCACGTGGCGCGGCGGAACTCTTGACTCCTTTCTGCGGCTGGATGTGAACCTATATCCGTCACAATCCGGCGCCGCGGTTGTGGATGTCGACGGTAAGCTCCTCGGAATGGCCACTCCCGCTTTGCTGCGGCATTCGGCAGTTGCCGTGCCTATGGCAACATTGCAACGCGTTTCCGAAGAGTTGCTTCGCGAGGGCCGCATCCGGCATGGCTATCTCGGTGTCGGTTTGCAGCCGGTTGCCATCTTGCAAACGTTGCGCGACAAACACGGCATACAGGCGGAGTCCGGCTTGATCGTCCTCAGTGTCGAAACTGATTCTCCGGCGGAACGTGCCGGTCTGCAACTCGGCGACGTCTTGGTTTCGATTGACGGTCAGGCGCTCGAAGATGTAGATGACTTGCAGTCCCTCCTCCGCGGCGACGCCGTTAACAAGACCGTCAAGGCGAAAATTCTTCGCGGCGGCGAGCCCACTGAATCGGAGATCACCATCGGCGAACGTGTCCGCAAAAGCCGCTAAGCCAGAGAAGGTCCACATGCCAGTTCCATCCTCAGTTCCAGGACGCGTCGCGGAGAGTTTGCGGCGGTCTACCGTTCAGGTTCGTGGCGCTCGCGGAGGTAGCGGCTGTGCCGTCATCTTCAAACAGCAATACCTCATCACCAACGCCCATGTCATCGGCGCAGGCGACGTCGACATCGAATCTTGGGAAGGCAAAGTCCATCGTGCGACGGTCGTGCGTATCGACCGTCGCCGCGATCTCGCCCTGCTCCACGTGCCAAACCTGGACGCGCCGCCCGCCCCTTTAGGCGATTCCAGCCGTTTGCAACCAGGCGCCCCTGTAGTTGCGGTCGGTAATCCATTCGGCTTCATCGGTGCCGTGTCAACCGGCGTAGTCCACTCGGTCGGATCTATCCAAGGCTTCAAGGGCCTTGAATGGATTCAGGCCGACGTCCGTTTGGCGCCCGGTAATTCCGGCGGTCCACTCGCCGATTGGAACGGGTACGTCATCGGGATTAACACGATGATTGTTCGCGGTGGGTTGGCATTAGCCATTCCCAGCCGTGCAGTGCAGGCGTTCTTCGCTCGGTCCCTTTCCGGGCATAGCCTTGGAGTCGTCATCCGTCCAGTGCACTTAAAGAGTGGCGAATTCGGCTTGATGGTGCTCGAAATCGTCAACGGTGGTGCAGCCGAAGCCGCATCCCTCATGCCCGGCGATATTCTCATGGGCGCTAACGGGCAGCCGTTTCGCGATAGCGACGATCTTCAAATCGCCATCGACCGCCCCGGTCCGCTCTTGCGTCTCGATTTTCATCGCGGCGGCCAATCCAATCTGCGCCACGTCACTGTCCGCTACCAACAGGTTGAGAGCGCTGCTTGATTCGTGTTTCCGTCATCGCCGCAAGCTTGCCCCAAGCGAATCGGCTGGCCGCGACGCTCCGCGATGACGACCGGCTCGACGTCGTCGAGGTACGGGGCCTTGGCGGCGGATTTGGCGGCTTGTCCGACGTCTTTCTTCTGGCAGGCGTCTCACCTACTGATTCCCTGCCCGTCTCCCGGCCCACGGTCGTGCTCAGCGACGCTCAGCCGGAATCGATGCCTCTTCGCCAAAACCTGCACGCGTGGCTACCGATGAATGCCACCGCGGCGGAGATCGCAGCCGCCATTGTTGCCGCCTCCCACGATTTAGTCGTCCTCACCCAGGCGCAAGCGCGCCGCTTGGCAGCCCAAGCTCATTTGAGTCATCCCGATTCTGAGCACGCGAATGAGGATTGCTCCGTTGAAAACCTCACCGCCCGCGAACTCCAAGTCTTACGAATGCTTTCCGACGGCCTCGGCAACAAGGAGATCGCCAACCAGCTCGCGATCTCCGATCACACCGCAAAGTTTCATGTGGCTCAAATTCTCGCGAAGTTGGGTGCCCGCAGCCGTGCCGAAGCCGTCTCGATCGGAATTCGCCGCGGTCTGGTACCGGTTTAAAAGCCCTTCAAACACGCCGATTGTAGACTTTCCTTAAGAGCCCGCCAAACGACTCACTTATCTGCTATACCTTGTACGAAAACCGGTTAAAACTCGGGTCTGCCTTTCATCGAGAGCACCTCTTCTAGCTATATCTGTGAAGTCAATTGGTATATCGGCGCTTTTGTGCATGGCTCTCCTCACTTGGGCAGCTGCAGTTCCCTACAGC
>JBARMQ010000468.1:0-7298 GCA_049802535.1 Bryobacteraceae bacterium
CCTGTAGGCTCCATTGTCAAAACACCTCCGAGAAGTTATCTAGCTAGTACCTTCCAACAATGGATCTAACACGGGTCAATTGACGTACATACCTAGGGCAATTACCGTGTTAACAATTTTTTAAAAGGTAACCATTAATAACCACAGAGGGTACTAGGGTGCCGACTTCGCAGGAGTACAAGGCGCACCGTTTATGCCTGAGAACTAACGCCCCACAGTGAAAGATCTCCCGCTAACAAGTTTGATGACGGACGGACGGCGCATGGCCTGAATGACGAAAGACCGGTCTTGGACAATTCTCGGTGCGATGTGGTAAAAGATGGCCCTATGAAATTGAACATGCATTTTATCTCAGGGCTGCCACGCTCCGGCTCAACCCTCCTGGCAGCGATATTGCGTCAGAATCCCATCTTTAGGGCTTCAGTTCAGAGCCCGATAGCCGACATTTTTCCCGGTCTGCTCAAAAGTATGAGTAGCCCGGACGCGGCGGCCGTATTCGTTTCGAACAAACAGAGAGAAATGATTCTTCGATCGCTATTCGAAGCTTACTATTCTGAATGCGGTAATGGGACGGTCATTTTCGACAATAATAGATACTAGTGCGTTGCTTTACCTACACTTAGTATCCTGTTTCCGAGCGCGCGAGTCATCTGCTTAGTGCGCAGTCCTGCATGGATCCTAGATAGCATGGAACGCCAGGTGCGACGAAACGCACTTAGGCTATCTAAGATATTTAACTTTGATCCAACTTTGAATGTATATCAGCGTGCTCAGCACCTAATGGGTGACCATATGCTAGGCCCATCTATAAGAGCTTTCCGTCAGGCATGGTTCAGCGAGGAATCACGACACCTGGTCGTGATCCGATATAACTCCCTGGCTGAGCGGCCGGGTGAAGTGATTCGTCGGCTATACGGGGAGCTTGATCAACCCCTGTTCCCTCATGACTTCACTGACATTGATTATGAGGAAGCCGAGTTCGATGCACGACTCGGTATGCCCGGATTGCATAAAGTTAGATCGCCTATCAAACTGGTACGACGAGAGACCATCTTGCCGCCAGATCTATTCAGCCAGCATGATAATAGTTTTTGGGAGACACCAAGCAATAATCCTCGCGGCGTTGTTCTCATGTAACCGATGCTGACAGCGAATCGGCTTTGCGATCCGCTCGCCCGGCAGCGTGCTGACTCAGGCCGCCAGCGGCAGCGACATTCCCGCACACGAGGAGTACACGCTTCCCTGCCCGATGCGACTGCACTGTTGAAGGAAATGAGACGTGAATTCCCGTATCCAGTGGTGTCCGGCAGCCATCCGGATGTCTATTGACCTCTTATAACGTTACCCGTTCGAAGTGCTCCGCCTCGGCTCTTCGAAATGCCGTGGCCGAATTCGTGGCCGTATCGTAGATGACCAGCGTCGGATCGACGTCCTGCCATGCGCCAGTGGAGAACTTCGCTCCCATCACGGGACCAGGATTGATTGCGAGACACGCGCCCGTATTGCTCAATTCGAATTCATGGTTATGTCCGAAGCAAACCACATCGTAATCGCCGGATTTCGCAAGAGGTCTGGCCAGGTAATCGAAGTGATTCATCGCGAATCGCTTGCCATCGAACTCGGCTTGAAATAGTTCGCCGTGAAGACGGATATTCGGCTTCTTTGCGGCGTTGCCAGTGATGCGGAACAGATCGGCATCGTTATTACCAAAGACAATATGGACATCGCGAGGGAACTTCGCCAACTCGTCGATCACAAACGGCGAACAAAGATCGCCGCAACATAGCAGCACGTCGGCGTCGCTGATGGTGCGAATCGCGGCGGCTAGATTCCAGAGATTATCGTGGATATCGGACAGGATAACGATGCGCATGTGCCTTTAATCTTCCTTTACTGGCTTGACTAGGCTGCCAAATGCTATTGAATGCGCAACGCAACGATTGTTATGTCGTCGGCCTGAGGCGCGTTGCCCACGTAGCGATCGAGAGCGTCGACGAGAGCGTCGACAATTTCCCGAGCATTCCAGCCATTCGACCGCTGCAGCAACTTAATGAGTTCTGTAGAATCCCAAAGTTCACCGGGTTCATTCGCTGCCTCGCTGACGCCGTCCGAGTAACAGACGATGACGTCCCCGGCAGCAAGGGGAAAAGTCGTCTGATGATAACGGACGTCGGAAAACAATCCTATGGGGATGTTGCCCTCGCGTAACGGCAGTACTTCCGAAGTCTCGCCCACGGGCCTCACCAGCAGGGGATAGACGTGGCCGGCGTTGACGTAGGTCAGGGTCTTATTGGGCACATCGACTTGTCCGCAGACCAGGGTTGAATAGCGCTCAGGAGTGGACATCGAAATGACTGTGTCATTGAACTGGTCGAGCAGCGCGGCGGGTGAATCGATCATCCGCAGTTGAGAGCGGAGAACGGCTTGGATGCTTGCCATCAGGACCGCGGCCGCAATACCCTTGCCCGACACATCACCCAAGGTGAACGCCAAGCGGCTTTCCGAAAGTGTGATGAAGTCGTAGTAGTCGCCCCCGACGAAGCTTGCCGGGCGGAAATAGGCGGCGCAGTCTAGACCTTCGATGTAAGGAAGACTTTCCGGTAACAGCTGGCGCTGCACTTCGCGGGCGATTTCGAGTTCGTGCTGGACCAGCAAGGCTTCTTCGGACTTTTTTCGAAGGGCTTGCGCCTCAATGTTGGTCGCAGCATACGCTGCGATCAGACCGAGCAGCGCGGGGTCGTCCGCTTCAAACCCACCTGGCTTATTGAGGGCTTGGACAGCGCCAATGATCGTTCCGTCGGCGGTGCGCATAGGCACGACGAGAACGGACCGGGTGCGGTAGCCAACCTGCATGTCGATCGATTTAGAAAAGCGATCGTCAGAAGCTGCGTCGTTGACCATGATGGGTGCGCCGTCGCGCACAGCGGCGCCGACTAGCCCATGACTTAAAGGAATGTGGAGCTGACCGACGCCATGGGCAACTTTGGTCCACAACTCTTCGGCTTTGCGATCGATTAACCAGATGCTGCATCGTTCGGCATCCAATAGATCTCGCGCCATATCGGCGTTGAGTTCAAGCAATGCATCGGCATCCCTTTCCTGGGCGATGCGCGAACCGTATTGGAGAATCGCCTGCGAGATGCGCTCGGCGCTAGCTTCCCTCATTTGCGAAAACATGTGTGCAAACCGCGAATTTGGGCTGCAAGACCTAGCAGCATGCCTCCGCCGCTAACGCATTGGCGGTGTATTCGATGCAGCACTCCTTATTTATGTGTTCATCCAGAATACCAACCGGTCGCGCAAGCCTAGAATAATAGCGACGCTGCCGCTGCTAAACTTCTCTGTTATCGATGCGCAAACTCCTAACCGTAATCTCACTGCTTGGCACTTTCGCCCCTCTGTCGGCGGCGGCTGATTATACGTTAGCCGCGACTCCATCCACAGTCGTTTGGGGCTATTATTCGCAGCAGGCGAAGCCGGCATTAACGGTGCACTCGGGCGATGTCGTTCGTATGCAGACAGTCTCATCGTGCCCACCGCCATCGCGCTTAGAGGCTTCGGGCGTCGCGCCGGGCGACATCCCGCAATACGACCGCGAGGTGCACGAGAAGGTAACCGACAAGGGTCCAGGCGGCCACATCCTCACAGGCCCCGTGGCGATTGCAGAGGCGGGACCGGGCGACGTGCTGGAAGTTCAAATTCAAAAGATCGACTTGGATGTGCCGTTTGCCTGCAACGGATTTGGAGCGGGCCGTGGATTTCTGCCGAACGACTTTCCCTACAGCCGTTCCAAAATCATTCCCCTGGACCGCGAACATATGGTTGCCAAATTTGCTCCGGGTATCAACATTCCACTGCGGCCTTTTTTCGGCAGCATGGGCGTGGCCCCGCCGAGCGGCGGCAGGCTGAATAGCGGGCCGCCCTGGATGCATGCCGGAAATATGGATAACAAGGAATTGATTGCGGGAACTTCGCTGTTCATTCCGGTGTTCGCGCCAGGTGCCTTGTTTGAGGCGGGCGACGGTCACGCAGGGCAAGGCAACGGCGAAGTGGACATTACGGCGCTTGAGACTTTGCTGACGGGTACGTTCAAGTTCATCGTTCACAAAGATCAGCATTTGTTATGGCCACGCGGCGAAACACCGGCCAGTTATATATCGATGGGCTTTGACGAAGACTTGAAGACCGCAACAGAGATGGCTGTTCGCAATATGATCGATTTTCTGGTGAACGAGAAACACCTGAGCCGCGACGACGCGTACATGTTGACCAGCGTGGCGATCGATGTGGACATCACTCAGTTGGTGGATGGCAAGGTGGGAGTGCATGCCATTTGTCCGAAGGTTATTTTTCAAAGTGGCGTGGCCGGGCAGGCGTCAAGGCCAAAAGGAAAATCTAGTTTAACCAGAGCCAATCTTGCAGGACTATACTAGAAATTTAGCGGACAAGCGGCTATGAATACCTATGTGAAGTTCGGGATTCTGATGACGTTGATTGTTGGATCCCTTGTCTGGCTGGCGATGGGCGGCGTTAAGGAATCCAAGACTTATTACAAGACGATTCCCGAATTGGCCCAGATGGGCGGCTCCGCCACCGGCGAGCGGCTTCGGGTGGGCGGCGATGTGCGGCCGGGTTCGATCGTGAAAACGTCAACCGGCGTGACCTTTGTGCTGCATCAGGGGCTGAAAACACTTAACGTTGTTTATAAGGGTAGCGATCCTCTACCGGATACCTTCCGCGACAATGCGCAGGCGTTGGCAGATGGGCGTCTGGGATCGGATGGCGTGTTTGAAGCCACCAAAATTCAAGCCAAGTGCGCCTCTAAATATGAAGCGAAGCCCGCGCAACGCGGCGTGAGCCACGAACCGGCAACGAAGGTGAGCTGGTTGGGCGGTACGACGACTCCTGGCGCGTAAGGAGCGCCTAATTCGATGGAAAACATAGGGGCCCTGTCGGTCCTACTGGCGTTTTGCTTAGCGGTTTTTGCGACAGTGGCGGCAGTTGCCGGCAAATACGCGCGGCGGCCATTTTTAGTCGTCAGCGCGACGCGATCGGTGTACGCCATCTGGCTATTGCTCACGATTGCGTCGGGCGTTCTCGTTTATTCGCTGATCACCGGCGATTACCGGATGGCGTACGTCGCCGCGCATAGCGACAGGGCGATGCCGGCAATTTATAAATTCACTGCCTGGTGGGGCGGCCAGGAAGGCTCACTGCTTTTTTGGAGCTGGCTGCTCACGAGCTATTCAGCCGTTGTCGTCTATACCAACCGGCGCAAGTTTCAGTCGATGATGCCGATTGTGATTGCGATTCTGATGACGACGGATGCGTTTTTCATCAGCATGGTGACGTTTGTGGCAAGCCCGTTTGCGGTATTGATGGCGGGCAAAGGCATTATCAACGTTGGCGACGGGCAAGGCCTGAACCCTCTGCTGCAGTGGTGGACGATGGTCATCCATCCGCCATTCCTCTATCTGGGTTTTGTGGGCACCGTAGTGCCATTCTCGTTTGCGATGGCATCATTGCTGACCCGGCAACCGGGCGAAGCGTGGATACATACCACGCGCCGTTGGGCCATTGTGACCTGGATGTTTCAAACCACCGGCATCATGCTCGGGATGGGTTGGGCTTACACGGTTTTGGGTTGGGGCGGCTACTGGGGCTGGGATCCGGTGGAGAACGCGTCGTTGCTGCCATGGATTACGGCGACCGCCTTTCTGCACTCGGTGATGATGCAGGAAAAGAAGGGCATGATGAAGGTCTGGAATATGGTGCTGGTTTCGGCCACGTTCCTGCTAAGTATTCTGGGCACGACGCTCACGCGCACGGGGCTAGTTTCATCGGTACATGCCTTCGCGCAATCACCTGTGAAGCCCTATTTCACCAGCTTTTTGCTTTCGGCCATTGCGCTAGTGACGATTGCGATTATTGTCAACCTGCGGTATCTGCGCAGCGAGGTGAAGCTAGAGAGCGTCATTTCGCGCGAATCGAGTTTTCTGTTCAATAACCTGATTTTGCTGGCCAGTTGCTTCGCCATTCTGTGGGGCACTTTGTTCCCGGTGATCATGGAAGCATTGAGCGGCGAGAAAGAAACCATCGACGCGCCTTACTACAACCGGGTGAACATTCCCATTGGGTTGTTTCTGCTGTTTCTGACCGGCGTCGGTCCGTTAATTGCTTGGCGCAAAAGCTCTTTGGACAGTTTGAAGCGAGCGTTTCTACTGCCCACGATCATTGGCGTTGCTGTAGCGGGCGCCTTGGCAATCGCCGGCGTAGGACATGCAACCGCGTTGCTTTCCTTTGGATTGTGCGCCTTCGTATTGAGTTCAATCCTCGGCGAGTTTTGGAAGGGGTCGCGCGCCATACAAGGCAAGGAGCATGTTGCGTTGGCGCGAGCCGCATTTGAATTGACGTGGCGAAATACCCGGCGCTATGGGGGCTATCTGGTTCACGTGGGCATCGTCTTGATATTTGTCGGTTTTACGGGTGCCGCCTTTAACCAGCAAGACACGCATAATCTAGGGCTGGACGAAAGCACGCGTTTCGGACCATACACCATAAAGCTGCTGACCGTCACCGATGCAGATAAGCCGGATTACGCCCAATCGAAGGCCATCCTGGATATTTCCAAGAACGGTCAGGAAATCGGTCAAATGGAGCCCGAGATTCGCGATTACAAAGCGAGCCAGCAACAAAGTTCATTGATTGCGATTCGCCGGATGCTGAACGAAGATTTGTATATCAATTATTCCGGAATCACAAGCGACAACAAGAAGGCGATCTTCAAGATGTATCTAAACCCGCTGGTCTCGTGGCTCTGGGCTGGATATTGGGTCGTCTTGTTCGGCACCATCGTGTGTCTGATCCCGTCGAAAGTGCGGCTGTTGTATGCCCGCACGGAGGTAGTAGGAATTGCGACAACGACTGCGACAGTCGAATCTTAAGCTGGTTGCGGCGTTTACCGCCGTACTGGCGCTGTCCGTCATTCCCGCATTGGTGGCTCAGGACCCGCTGACCTCGCCTGACGTTTTACGCGTCGGTCAGCGGTTGGCGTGCCGGTGCGGAGGATGCCGAAACACGGTGGGGACGTGTCCGATGATTCACTGCGATTCAGCCGATCCATTGCGGCGGCGAATTTTCCAGATGAAGCAGGCGGGCGCCAACGACGATGAAGTGGTAAACACGATCGTTCGCGAGGATGGAATCGTAGCTTTGGCATCGCCTCCCAAGTCGGGTTGGGGCCTGTTCACTTGGGTAATGCCCGGAGTCGCTTTGGTGATCGGATTTATGATCTACTC
>JBARMQ010000469.1:0-20864 GCA_049802535.1 Bryobacteraceae bacterium
TTTCAATACAGCAGCCCCGCCGCGCATCAATTCGGACGATGTGAAGACCGGCCCGAAAGAATCTTCAATACATTCAAGTGGCGCCGGCTGGAATGCCTCCATCGGAAGCTCGCCTTCCCAGAACTCCGGCCGCAATGAACCTTTGCCCAAAAATTGCGATGCGATGGGCGCGAGACGTCCACAAAAACTAATGTTCAGAATGGGGGCGGCTTGAAAGAGCGCGCGGGTACGACGGCGAGACAATTCACGGGCACTGTCCTGGCTGCTGCCCGGGATGCCGTGTGCGCGTTGGACAGCCATCGGGATGAACGGCGACAGACGCTGGCGCGGAGGCCATGTTTCTTCTGAAAGGCCAGTGAGGCAGGCCTGATCAAACGAGAGCCCGGCGGCATCGGAGGCGTCCAATATCTGGATTGGAGAGGACCATTCGCCGAGGGCTGGTCCAGGCGCATGAAGGAGCCGGCGTAAGTGCCGCAGCGCGGTGTCATACGGGACAACGCCCGCCACCATGCCGAGTGTGGCGAGATTGGAGAGCGCACTTTTCCATGAATCGAGGAGTGACTGTTCCCGTTCGTTCGGGTCGTTGTCACCAGGCCAATCCAGCGTTTGGAGCAAATTGGAGATGAAGCGGCTCCAATCGGCAAGTTCAGCCTTGTCAGGCCGTTTCTTCAAAATATCGAGAAGGGAAGGCCAAATCGTAGAGGTGAGGACGGGACAATTTCGCGACGCATACAGCAGGTCACGGAGCGAAACGTCCATGTCGCGGCGGCGGCGGAGTTCGATGTCGGCGCCGGCACGCAGGCTTCTCTCCGCGGCTGCGCCTTTGAGAAAAGGACTGCGAAAAATAGCGCCCGCATGGCTCGTTTCAAGCCTTGGATTGGCGAGTTCCAGGAATAATAACGCCGATGCGATGAGAGGTTCAGTGTCAAGCGGAGCAGCCGCTGCGACATGGAAGATGGAATCGCCAGGAGTAACGCCGCTGTTCTGCGCCGAGGCGGGGTAGAGGACACTGCGGAAGGTTCGTTCGACGATAGCGCGTTGTTCGTTTAGTTCCGGAATGAAGACTGCGATGGAACTGCCTGGTTGCGATTCCCATGCCTGCCGAGTCCAACGCGCGGCGGCGACAATTTCTTTAGACGCGTCTGCGTAGACCGACTGCGATTTGCGAGTTGGCGGCGAGGGCGTCTCCCAATTGACCTTCTGCGCACCCGACGATTGCCGAATGGCTTGTAAGGCCGGCGTCCAATCGTCAAAACCAAGCAGCACGGTTTCATGCTTTGGCAGCTTACCTTTGGCGAACCAGTCCGGAACGCGCGACCACAGGTGAGCGCGGCTCATCCAGCCGTTCATTGTGCAAGTGTCTTCGAATTGGCGATGCCATTCGAGGAATTGCCGCCCATCCTGATGGCCGTTCCAATGTTCGGCCGCGGTCACAGTGTCCGGCCGGATGTGCCATTGAGCCATGATGCGGGCCGCGTCGCGGGCTCCGCGCGCACAAGCGCTCAAATCAAACAGATCAGGGTGTTCCCGTTCGACCAATTGGCGCCAAAGGAGAAGCTCCTGCGCGGGCGAAAGCAGCGCCGGAATAGCGTCGATATCGTAGCGGACTTCTTGCCAGCAACGCTCCAGCCAGGTTTCAACGCTATAGATGGAAGACCGCTCCCATGAGCGGCGGCCCGAGTCAACTTCAAAACGAGAGAGCTCTTCACGAGCGGCAGAGGCTAAAAGGGCAGAGGGCACGACAAGGGTGGCATTGCGCGCCACGTAATCGCGCAGGCCCGAACAGGCGAGATGCATGAACCTACTTCACCTCAGTGTACGGCCAGAACGATTCCTTCGGGTAAAGAGGCCGATAGCGCACACCGCGGGATAAAGGATCCCCAACGCAAGCGCCAGCCATACATTCCGCGTGGCGGTCCAAAATCCGTAGCCAAGCGCGGCAAAGCCGACAAGACGCTGGCAATTGTCGAAAACGCGGAGGCGCCACAGAAATTCGTCCTCAGAAGTCGTTATATGCGCGGCCGCAGTCCTCTTTCGAATCAACAGCATCATCGCGATGCCCAGCTGCCCGAACAGAAGGAGTATCAGGCCAATCTTCAGACTGGGCCATTCGGTGTACCACACGAGGAAGCCGATTAGGATTGCCGCGAGCACAGAGGTTCTCAGGCGTGTGGTGATGACATCCCGTTCCATGGGTAGCTTTCACGTTCAGCTTAGCGGAATGGATGTGCACCATTCCTATCGGGCCACGTCATTAAGGACATAAGTCATTGGCGAGACAGACGTAAAATGGGGCGGCCTACCGCTATATGTTGTGCGTCCGAGAGCGCGGTACTCTAAGCACTGTGGTGGGGGCGCTTTACTTTGGAATGGAAAAGCCCTAGGATGGAAACACCCCCGAGAAATTCAGCAGGAACGGTTGGCCTCTTTTGTTAAAGCTCAAACGCGTCGAAATACAAGGATTTAAATCCTTTTACGACCGGACCGAGATGAAGTTCAACGGGAACGGAATCGCGGCCGTGGTGGGTCCAAACGGCTGCGGAAAATCGAATCTCAGCGATGCCATCAGCTGGGTATTGGGCGAACAGTCGGCGAAGAGTCTTCGCGGCGCCCGCATGGAAGATGTGATTTTCGCGGGAACTCGCGACAAGAAGGCGCTCGGAATGGCAACGGTGACCATGACGCTGGTACCGGATGAGTCCAAGCTTGCCGCTGTCTTTCAAGCGGTCAGCCCCGGCAGCGACACAGAACGCATTTCCGGGCATGGGCCCCAGGACGCGCAAAACGGTCACGCGAATGGGGAGGAACAGTCCCAGGGGAATGGCAACGGTAATGGAAACGGCAACGGCGCCCCACACGCGTATACCCCGATCAAAGCGGAAGCGCAGAAAACTGCTGAACAACGCGGCGAAATCACCATTACGCGGCGCCTGTATCGCTCCGGCGAAAGCGAATACCTGATCAACGGCAAGGCTGCCCGCTTGCGAGATATACAGGATTTGTTTCTGGGCACGGGTCTTGGCCCCGAGAGCTACGCCATCATCGAGCAGGGCCGCATTGGACAGATTCTAAGCAATAAGCCGCAGGACCGCCGCAATGTCATCGAAGAAGCCGCCGGTATCACGAAATTCCGGACGCGCAAGCGGCTGGCCGAAGCAAAACTCGAAAGCGCCAAGCAGAACCTGTCGCGCGTGTTCGACATTTTGGAAGAAGTCACCCGCCAGGTGAATTCTCTTAAACGCCAGGCTGCCAAGACCAGGCGTTATACCGAGTTAAGAGCCGAAGCCAGCGGATATTTGAGGCAGTTGCTGGCGGCGCGTTTTCGCATGCTGGAGCGGGAAGCGGCTAAGGCTGCGATTGAGTTGAGTCTGGTTACGCAATCGGTCGAAACGGTGCAGGCGGCGGTGCGCGACCGCGAACAAAGCCAAAGCGGCTTCGCGGAAGCCCTATACGCCGCCGAAAAGCAGTTGACCGAGGCACGAAAGCAGGTTGCAGACTTGCAGCTTGAGGCGGAGCGCGCCCGAGGACGGTTGGAATACCAGCGTAAGCAAGTGCAGCAAATCGATGCGAGACTGGCCGCTTCCGGCCAGGAATCGATCGAGCTGGACCGGCAGAAGGGAGAGATCAACGCCGAGTTGGAACGCATGAACACGGCGATGGTGGCTCTTGAGGCCGAATGCACCCAAGCCCGGCAGAAACTGGATGCGCAAGCGGTGTTGCGGCAGCAGGCGCAATCGAGATTAGTCGAGCAGGAGCGGGGACTCGAAGCGGCGCGCCAGAAAGTGCTGAAGCTGCTGGGCGAATCGGCCGGCTTGAGAAATCGAATCACACAGGTGGAAGCGCAATTGGCGGCGGCAGACCGCGAAAGCGCGCGCGCGAAAACGGAAGAGGCACAATCGGGAGCGGACCGGACGAGGCTTCAACAGAGTAAAGCGGAATTGGCGGAACGCTTGACGCTGCGGCAAAGTGAATTGACGTCTTTAGTGGACCGGCGCAGAGCCGTCGAGCAGGAATTACAGCAGAAGCGGTCGCATCTCGTCGAGGCACGCCAGGCATTGGACCGGTTGCGCGCAGAGCATTCCCGCATGAAAGCGCGGCGGGACTCGCTTGAGGAAGTGATTCATCACCGCAGTTACACCACCGAAACGGTGAAGCGTTTCTTCACGGCGGTCGAGCGCGGGAAAGCTGGAAATTTGAAGCCAGCCGGCGTATTGGCTGATTTTCTTGAGGTCGATCCGCAGTATGAGAAGGCGACGGAAGAATTCCTGCACGACGAACTGGAGTACGTGGTCGTACGCGATTGGGAGAGCGCCGAGCTTGGTATCGACTTGATGCGCAACGATCTGAACGGGCGGGCGACCTTTCTGGTGGAATCTCCGGTGGGTAACGCCGATCCAGCTGATCTGCCTCGTCCAAAAGATGAGCCAGGCGTGTTAACCAAATTGACTGGAACCTTGCGCTTCACCAATGGTCTACGAGGACTGCCGCTGCACATGCTCCCTCGCATTGGCAACTGTTACATCGCAGCGGACAGGCCGCTGGCGCAGCGGATGGCGGCCGAATATCCGCACTGCTGGTTCCTTTCGGCTGATGGCGTGAGCTATCACGGCCTGGCAGTGAGCGGCGGCAAGAAAACGGGCGCGGGGCCGCTGGCTTTGAAGCGCGAATTGAGAGAAGTAACGGAGCTGGAGCGTGCCAAGCAAAGCGAAGCCGCGAACGCGCAAGCGCACCTGGCGCAGCTTGAAAAAGACATCACCGCACTCAACGATCAGTTGGAGCTGCTGCGTAGCCAGCAGCAAGCCCACGAGAAGGACGTGCTGGGGTTAGACCACGACAGCCGAAAGATGGCCGAGGAGTTGCAACGTGTGCAAGCTCGCCTCTCGCAAGCCAAGTCAGAGTTGGAGCGGATTGCACGGGACCGCGTGCGCCTGGAAGAGAATGTGACTCGCGACGGTGAGGCCCTGGCACAAGCCGAGCGGGGTCGGGCCGAACACGAACAAGCGTTGGAGCAGGCCCGGGAAGACTTACGCGGGCTGCAGTCGGAAGCGGCGCGTGCTATTGAAGAACACGCAACGCAGCGCGCCTCGATGGCGGCGCTGGAGGAACGGCAGCGTTCGTTGCAAGGGGAACGCGCTCGCTTGGAATCGCGCGCCCGCGAGGTGGCGAACCGGCTCGCCAATCTCTCCCGCGAGGGGGAGAAGTTGACTTCTGAGAGAACGCAATTAACCGCCAACAATGAGGAGTTGATCGCTCGAGGGGAGACGTATGGCGCCGCTATTGAGCAAGTGGAAGAACAAACGCGGCAGTTGGCAGAGCAAGAATCGCGCCTCCGCACCCAATTAGCGGCGGTGGACGAAGATTTGAGGGCGCTGCGCGCCGAAGCCAACGCAGCGCAGGAAAAGCGCTCCAGCTTACAGGTGCAGCTTGCCCGTTTTGAATCGGACCTGGAGCATCTGGAAGAAACGAGCCGCAAGGAATTGGAGAGCTCGCTTGCCGAGTTGGCGGAGGGAATGGAAACCGTTCCCGATGATTCCGCTTTGGCGGACCTTGAGGTGCACTATACGGAAGCGCGGCGCAAAATTGACGCGTTGGGCCCGGTGAACCCGCAGGCGATGGAGGAACACGAAGAGGCGCAACAAAGGCAAGATTTCCTAAGCGCACAGCGTCAGGATCTGCTGGATTCAATAAGGGACACGGAGAAGGCGATTGGCGAAATCGATTCCGAATCGCACAAACGATTTGGCGAAGCTTTTCACGCGATCAATGCAAACTTCCGGGAAATGTTCAAGACCCTTTTTGGCGGCGGCATCGGCGAGATGCGGCTGACGGATGAAGACAATTTGCCGGAATCGGGCATCGATATTGTGGCCTCGCCTCCGGGCAAGAAGCTGCAGAGCGTGCTGCTGCTTTCGGGTGGCGAAAAATCGCTGACGGCGATGGCGCTGCTGATGGCTGTTTTTCAGTACACGCCGAGCCCGTTCTGCGTCCTTGACGAAGTGGATGCGCCGCTGGATGAGCCAAATATCGAGCGATTGACACGGCTGTTGCGCGAGCTCGCCCAACAAACGCAATTCATTGTGATTACGCACTCAAAACGCACCATGGAAGCGGCGCAATCACTGTATGGCGTGACGATGCAGGAACCCGGCGTATCCAAGTTGGTTTCGGTTAAATTCCAGGGCAACCGGGCATCTGCGCCAGCACCGCGCTCGCAAGAACCGGAACGGGAAGTGGCGTTAGCCGGGCGGGACTAACGTTTGTACCCGAATCTCTGAAGCAGTTCTACGCGGGCTTTGGCGTCGGATGCGGACTCGACCCCACGTGGCGAACTGCCATCGATGACGCCGAGAATGCCGCGGCCCTGTTCGGTTTCAGCCACGATCACTTCAACCGGATTTGCGGTGGCGCAGTAGATGTTGGCAACTTCGGGCACGGCCTGAATGCGGCCCAGGACATTGATGGGAAATCCGTTGCGGAGCACCACTACGAAAACGTGGCCGGCGCCGATTTCCACGGCGTTTGCAACGGCACTCTGCTGCAGTTCGTCGTCGTTGCCGTCACACCGGATGAGGCACGCCCCCGAAGCCTCGTTGAATGCCAAGCCGAATTTAAGGTGGGCCGATGTATTGACGATGGCCTCGTAAATGTCTTCCACCGTCTTGATGAAATGGCTCTGGCCCACGATGATGTTGCCATCTTCCGGGATGGTGAGGCGCACCGACTTGAGTTCCATGGCCACTACTATAGCCGCCATCTTCAAGGTGGACGGACGATGCGCCTTTTATAATTCACGGTGTGTCCCAGCCTTTGACCGACGCGAGCGTGCTTGACCGGATCCGGCAGCTTCCGCACGGGCGCGCGACGTACAAACAGCTTGTGCGGGAACTGCGCTTGCACGGCGAAGACCGCAGGCCACTGGATCAGGCGCTGGACCGGCTAACGGAAAAGGGCGCCCTGGTCGAACCACGATCCGGTCATTTTGCGGCAGTGGGCGCAGGCTCCGAATATGTTTCGGGCCGACTTTCCCTCCACCGCGATGGCTACGGTTTTCTGATCACCGATCAACCAATACCCGGAATTGACGGCGATATCTTCCTGCCGAGGGACGAGGCGGCAAAAGGCATGCATGGCGACAGGGCATTGGTCCATGTCATGCGCGTCGAACGGAACGGCAGGGCGGATGGAGAGGTGGTGCGGATCATTCGGCGCGCTCACCAGACAGTGGTGGGAGAATTTCGCATCCGCAAACGCGGGAATTTTGTGGTGCCCTCGGACGAACGCCTTCAGCAATGGATCGAAATTCCCGAAGGATTGGAATTGCCGTATCGCTTACAGACGGCGGATCGCGTCGGCGTGGTTGCGCGACAACCGGCGAGCCTAGAAGAGTTAGATGGGATGGTCGTAAATGTGGAGATCATTGACTTCGCGCAAGGCGGTGACGATCATCCTGTGGGGCGCGTCATCGAAATCCTGGGCTATCCGGGTGACTTTGGCGTCGATGTCGAAATCGTCATCCGCAGGCACCATCTTCCGCATGCGTTTCCAGACGATGTCTTGGACCAAGCGCGTGATATTTCCGCGGCGATCGACACTGCTGAGATCGCATCGCGCCGCGACTTTCGATCCTTTGAGGTGGTCACGATCGACGGCGAAACAGCGCGTGATTTCGACGATGCTGTTTGGGTCGAGAAGCTTGCTCACGGCCACTATGTTTTGCAGGTTCACATCGCCGATGTCAGCCACTACGTAAGGCCGGGGACGCCGATCGACCGCGAGGCGCAGATGCGCGGGACCAGCGTTTACTTCCCCGATCGCGCCGTTCCGATGCTGCCGATTGAACTCTCCACGGGTATTTGCTCGCTGCTGCCGAATGAGGATCGGCTGGTGCTATCGGCCATTCTTGAAATCAATCCCAGGGGGGAGACGGTTTCGAGCGAGTTTACGCGCGGCATCATTCGCAGTGCCGCGCGGATGACCTATACCAATGTGTTTCGGGTGCTGGAAGGCGATGCCGCGATGCGCGAACATTACGCGAATCTTGCGCCCCGCTTCGAATTGATGCGTGAACTCGCGCTGATCCTGAACGAGAAGCGAATACGGCGCGGGTCCATCGATTTCGACATGCCGGAGGCGAACATCGAATTGGATCCGGAAGGCCAGATGAGCGGCGTGAGCCGTGCCGAACGCAACATTGCGCATCGATTGATTGAAGAGTTCATGCTGGCCGCGAACGAAGCGGTTGCGCAAGAGCTTGAGTCGGCGGGGATTCCGAGTCTTTACCGCATTCACGAGAAGCCGGACGCGAAGCGCGTGATGGACTTCGAAGAAATTGCCGTGCACTTCGGATATTCGCTGGGTATCGGCGCCATTCCGATCAAGCGTTTCCCCGTCGTGCAACACCGGCGCGATGGCCGCAAAGTGCGCAAAGACATTGTTCTACCAAGTGGAGAAGCGGATATTTCATCGCGCAATTATCAACGCCTGATTGCGAAAATAGCCGGTACGCCGGAAGAACGGATCCTCAGCTACCTGATGCTGCGATCTCTAAAGCAGGCCCGCTACAGCAATACGAACCAGGGCCACTTCGCGCTTGCCGCGAGCGCGTACACGCACTTCACTTCGCCCATACGTCGCTATCCCGACTTGGTGGTCCATCGCGTTCTGAAGCAATATCTGGCGACGAAGCAAGCTCTGCTCGACAACCCGGAATTGCGTGAGATCGGCGACGACACATCATTCACCGAACGGCGCGCGGCTGAAGCCGAGCGCGAACTGATCGAGCGGAAAAAAATCGCATTCATGGAAGACCGGGTGGGCGACGAGTTCGACGCCCTGATCATCAGTACGACCAAGTTCGGATTCTTTGTCGAACTGGCGGATCTGTTTATTGAAGGCCTGGTTCCGATGGAGACCTTACCCGGAGACCGCTACTCCTATCACGAAAATGGCCGCAAGATCATCGGGGAGCGGAGCCGCCGGGCCTACTCCATCGGCGATTCGGTCCGCGTTCGTTTGGATCGAGCCGACACGGTTGAGCGCAAGTTGCAGTTTGCGGTAGAAGAAGTGGAAAAACGGCGGACGCGAAAGCCGGCCCACAAGCCCAAGCGTGACCTTTAGGCCTGAAGAGGCTATCTGGTTACTTTGATCTCAAACAGTTTGGGCCACAATTTGCCGGTAACGAAAAGCCGATCGTGTTCCTTGTCATAAGCGATTCCGTTCAAAACATCTTCGTGACCTGTGCGGTCCGAATCGGCGAGCAGGCCGGTGCAATCGATCCAGCCCACCACCTTGCCAGTCTTGGGTGAGATGCGGGCAATACGATTAGTCTGCCAGACATTGGCATAGACTTCGCCCCGGACATACTCAAGCTCATTCAATTCATTGACGGGCGCGCCCGAGTCGGTGACATGCAGGCGTGAAATTTCACGAAAGCTCGCGGGATCGAGCATCCGAAGATCTGCGCTGCCGTCGCTCATGATCAGTTCTCGCCCATCCTGCGCGAGGCCCCATCCTTCGCCTGAATAATGGAAATCCCTCACGTGTTGGAAACTGAACAGGTCATACTCAAACGCGTCTCCGGCTTTCCACGTGAGTTGCACCAGATTGCTCTTCCAAGCTGTCAGGCCCTCCGCAAAAAATTGCGAGGGCACCGATTGCTGGCGCATCACTTGACCGGTGGTCACGTCCACCATGCGCAGCGTGGAGTGTCCGTAGAGGCCAGTGCTTTCATAGAAAGCGCCATTCAGGTAGACAAGGCCCTGCGTGAAAGCATTCGGGTCGTGCGGGTAGGTGTTGACGATGCGATATTTATAGACTGGCGTGCCGGAGGAGGGAACTTGAGCGGCGCGAATAACGGAAAGTATTGCGAAGAGCAGCGCCGTACCCGCCGTCTTCGATACACCAAGCCGCATTAGGGGAGAACGCAAACGAACTCCGCGACCACTTCGTACCGCGCTTCGTCCTGATCGAGATCCCACGAGGGATAATTCGGGTTCAGGCTTTCCAGGCGAATGCGGGTATGCGCGAAACCTTCTTCCGTCATGGTTTTTTCGCTACGGTAGCGTTTGACAGTATATTCTTCATCACCGCTGGCGCTGTTATTGCGAACCAGCACCAGCCGGTTGTTCCGCGATCCTACGACCCCGCGCTTAAATACGCACAAACTGCCATCGGCAATGCGCGGTTCCATCGATTTTCCGCGAATTGTGGCAATAAACATGTCTTTCCCAAGCGACAAGTCTTCTGGCGTTTCAACCCACTCTTCCGCCTGGCCCTCCGATGCATTGGCCAGGAACGGCCCCGCGGCCACCGCCAATGCATAACGCGGCAAGTGCGTCCGAAAGGGACGAACGGTGGTCGAAACGTGCTGGCGGTATAAGTCATTCACTGACTTTTCGAAATTGACGACTGAAACCGCTTCGCGATCGCTGAGCCGAACGGCGAGCGAACACGATTCTTCGAGTTGAGCAAGCAGATTTGCCGCGCCGGCTTCTGTCGATTTCGCTGCCAGATCGGCTTCGAGTTCCGCCAGGACTTCGGCGTCGTCACTGGTCGCAATGCTGTCGTAGTCCCGGCGCAGGCGCAGATGTAGTTGGTCGTTATTCTTATCGAGGAGCAATACGCCAATGGTTTCCTGCCGGCGCCCCGGTAAATCGGCCATCAGCAGGCAAAACTCCGCCGCTTTCGGCGTCCGTTCATCGAAGCTGATCAGGCGGCCGGGCATGGGCTGGTCTCAAATGAGCTTATCGTCTTGACGGCGGCGGTTCACGACTTTAAGGTTTGCAGATCAGGGTTGAGCCGTTTCGGCATAGTAGCCTCGCCGTGCGCGCACCTTGACGTAAGGCAGATCCACTACTACCTTCACATTTCGATAGGACGACTTAGTACTCTCTATATCCGACACGTAACGAAGAATGTATTGGGTAGTGACTTCGCCCGCAATATCGGCAACGGCACGATACATTTTGTTGTCCACCGCTGATTTGTAGGCGCCAATGCCAACCGTCAGCGCATAGTTTCCGTCATCGGATGGATGCGATAGATAACCGTCCGTGTCTCGATAGACATCCTCAAGCGGATACACGACGCGGCCGCCGGTCTCGGTGGCAAGCTTGACCAAGTTTTGATCGGACGTGTTGGAGAAGCCGAATGCCGAGGTGCTGATGCAATAGATCGTTACCAGATTGCGCTGCGCAAGTTCAATCACCTGGTCGAGCGATCGCTTGCTTGAATTATCGTGGCCATCGCCGATGATAACCACCACGCGCCGCGGCTCAATCGGCTCTCCCTTCACGAGCTTTCGGCTGGTGCAGGCCAGATAGATGGCATCGAACAATGCCGAACCGCCGCCCGGTTTGAGCTTACGAAGCTTTTCCACCAGCGGCTCCGGATCGCTGGTGGTGTTCACGGCAACTTCAGCATCCTGCCCATAGGTGATCAGATATCCCGAATATTTTTTGTCGCCTGTCAAGAGATTTTGGATCAATTCCTCGGCCGCGTTCTGATAATTCTTCCAATGGATGGTGCTTGAGCTGCTTAGGTCCATCAGGAAGCCGACGACGACAGGTTGGCTTCGCTCGCGCGTGAAGTAGCGGATCGACTGAAGCTGGTTTTCCTCATAGATCTTGAAATCGCTTTTGTCGAGATCGGAAACGAATTTTCCTTTGCCATCGGTGACGGTGACCGGGACGATGACTTCGTTGACGGAAACGCGAATAGCACCTTCATCCTTTTTGGCCTCATCGGCGCCTTCCGGCATTGGCGGTGGAACCGGGACGTTGGTGGAACTCGAGACTGAAGCCGGCGGAGGATCGCTTTTTGGCGCCTTTGCCGGAGGAGGATTCTGTTGGGCGGGAAGCGGGCAGAGCATCAGCATACTTGCGCCGACGACCGCCGCGCCAAACATCAGCTTGCGGAACTGCATGATAGGGATTGCCTGCATCCGATTATAACGATAGCGGCCAGGGCTCGCCGATGACGGTCGAAGGCGAAATCTAGCGCAGGACCCGTCCGGATCCGCCCCCGTCCATCAGCGCACGTACTTCCTCGACCGTACAGCGGTTGAAGTCACCCGGAACGGCGTGTTTCAGGCAGGACGCCGCCACTGCAAATTCCAAGGCCTCGCCATGAGAAGGCAAATGCGTCATGCCATAAATCAATCCGGCCGCGAAGCTGTCGCCGCCGCCGACGCGGTCCACGATGTGCGTGATGTCATAAGACTTACTCAATCGGAAGTCTTTTCCATCGTGCAGACAGGCCGACCAACCGTTGTGAGAGGCGTTTTTCGATTCCCGCAGGGTGATGGCGATGGCCTTCATCCTGGGAAAGGTAGCGAGCACACGCTCTGTGAGTTCGCGGTACTTCTCCCGCTCGAGACTGCCCGATTCCACATCGATGTCGACGTTGATGGACAGCGCCTGCTGGCAATCTTCTTCGTTCGCGATACAAATATCGGTCAGTTTGGCGAACTCCGACATGACTTCAGAAGCCGGCTTACCCCACTTCCACAAATTCTTTCGATAGTTGAGATCGCAGGAGATCTGTATCCCGAGAGCACGTGCTTCGTGGAGGCCCTCGAGCGCAAGGTCGGCCGCGGAAGAACTGATCGCCGGAGTGATCCCCGTCGTATGAAACCAAGTGACCCCCGCAAGGGCTTCTTTCCACTTGATGTCGCCGGGCTTCGCCAGAGCCATTGCGCTGTACTCACGATCATATTGAACTTTCGAGGGCCGTTGGTTGGCGCCCGCTTCGACAAAGTAGATTCCCATCCGGCCGGGCCCGCGCACAATCTGGTTGGCATCCACACCGAAACGGCGCAACTCACCGATCAATCCGTCGGCCAAAGCATTCGCTCGCGGAAGGACTGTGATGTAGCGGCTCTGAGCGGAAAATTGGGCGAGAGAAACGGCTACATTCGCTTCGCCGCCGCCAAAGGTCGCTACGAACTTCGGCGATTGGAGGATGCGCTCAAAACCGGGAGGACTGAGGCGGAGCATGACCTCGCCGAAGCTTGCAATCAGATGGGGCATTCACAGGAATTGTACGCCGGGGGAGCCCGCATTCGCCGCATTCATCTAAACTTAAAGTGAACTGCCGATGTCCAGCAACCCCAACAACCACGAAGCCAGGCTCAGTAACGTCGAAAGGGCGGTCAAGGAGATCGAAGACGCGCTTGTCGTCATCGCGCACCTCGAGACCAGGCAAAGCAACCTGATCCGCGAACAGGCGGAATACGTGGTGGAACACGAAAGACGCTTGCGTGAATCGGAACAGCGCAATCTCGAAACGGACGAACGGATTGAGAAGCTTGTTTCGGCGATCGGGGAGTTGATCCGCCGCGAGCCGCCATCGCAGCGCCACGGAACCCTGTAATCCCGGCAGCAGCGATCTGAGCGGTCAACCGGTACAATCGGGGAATGAATCGCACCGAGTGGATCGCTCCCCGGATGAATGACGCCGTAAGGACCCAGATGTTCTACGCCCGGCAGGGCGTTGTGACCGGGGAAATGGCTTATGTCGCCCAGCGCGAGAAGCTTTCCACCGCCGCGGTACGCGAAGAAGTTGCCCGCGGCCGCATGATCATCCCGGCCAATATTCATCATCGAGCGCTGGAGCCCATGTGCATTGGGATCGCGTCGAAGTGCAAGATCAACGCCAACATTGGGAACTCGGCCACGACGTCGAATATCGATGGGGAGCTAGAGAAGCTGGACTACGCTGTGCGGTTCGGAGCCGACACCGTCATGGACCTCTCGACCGGTGGCAATATCCCGGCGATTCGGGAGGCGATCATCGCCGCTTCGCCCGTCCCCATCGGCACTGTTCCTATCTATGAGGCGTTAAACCGTGTTCGGCGCGTGGAAGACCTCAATATTCAAGTGCTATTGGACGTCATTGAGGAACAAGCGGAGCAGGGCGTGGATTACATGACGATACACGCCGGCGTTCTGGTCCAGTATGTTCCGATGACTCGGAAGCGCATCACTGGTATTGTGAGCAGGGGCGGCGCGATTTTAGCCGAATGGATGGTCAAGAATCACAAGCAGAACATGCTTTACGAGAACTTCGATGCCATCTGCAAGATTTTTCAAAAACACGACGTCAGTTTCTCCCTCGGCGATGGTCTGCGTCCTGGATGCCTGGCCGATGCGAGCGATGAAGCCCAGTTTGCGGAGCTTAAGACTTTGGGAGAGTTGACGAAGAAGGCGTGGGAATACGACGTTCAAGTGATGATCGAGGGGCCGGGTCACATTCCGCTCGATCAAATCGCGTTGCAGGTTGAAAAGGAGCGTCAGCTGTGTTTCGATGCGCCGTTCTACACCTTAGGACCGCTAGTGACCGATATCGCGCCGGGTTATGACCACATCACGTCGGCTATCGGCGCGGCTATGATCGGCTGGCACGGCGCATCGATGCTTTGCTACGTCACGCCCAAAGAGCACTTAGGATTGCCTAATCGTGAAGATGTCAAGCAGGGCATCATCGCGTATAAGATTGCCGCCCACGCTGCCGATGTGGCACGTCACCGTCCGGGGGCGCGTGACCGCGATGACGATCTGTCTCGCGCGCGGTTTAATTTCGACTGGAACCGGCAATTCGATTTGTCGCTCGATCCGGAAACCGCCCGCGCCTACCATGATGAGACGCTGCCTGAAGAAGGATTTAAAGATGCCGCCTTCTGTTCCATGTGCGGCCCCAAGTTCTGCTCGATGAATCATTCGGCAAAGACGCAGGAATTCACTGAGGCGGATGCTGCAGAAGTCTTGGCTTCGAGCGAGCCCCTGGTAAATCTAGCGTAGCTTCGGCCTAATTCTTTAACCTTTTCACCGAGGAACCGATACGTTGATTGGCACCGACGTAAAGTTTTCTTAAGAAAATCTAGTACTTAAAATGGGGAGTAGTCCTGCAGCCAGGAGAGGGAAAGCAATTTTTGCCCGTTGCGGCAAGAATTGCTCTAAGCAGATGGGATGCATTCTTCCCCTTGAAAGTTGCATTCCACATCTGGAAACTGCTGATTCCGCTGAGCTTCTGGCCCAAAAAACGAGGCCCCGACGGCTTCTTCATGGCCGCTTTTCAACAACTTAGTCTCCTTGGCCAGCAACATGCCTATAGATGGGCGTTGATGGTTTGAACCTACGGTTCCCGACAAACGGGACACAAAATTATTAAAAAGCGTAGGAACGGCCAACCCAAAAATTTCTTAGGAGCAATTAGCCAAATGACTAACGAAGACTACGGCAAAGCGTATCAAAAGGGATTCAATCTTACTGTGCGATTTCTGGTATCGAGGGGTTTGTCATACGATGCGGCTCTAGACACGGCGCAAGCGGCGTGGGCGAAGGGCTGGGAACGGCGCGAACAGCTCCGCGACCCCAATTTAGTGTTGACATGGACGAATAGCATCGCCCTTAACATTCACAGGACCTTCCTGAGACGCGAACCGCAGACGCAAACGCTGCCGGAATTGCAAGCGCCGCCGCGCATGAACGTTGCGGCAATTGACGTAAAACGAATTCTGAACGAATGCAAGCCCAATGATCGCATTGTGCTCGAAGGGCATTATATTGAGGGCTTCAAAGTGCAGGAGATCGCCCAGCAGCATGGCTGGTCAGAGACTGCTGTTCGCATTCGTCTGCTACGGGCGCGCCGCAGCGTAGAGCGCCGGCTAAGCCGTCCGAAGCACACACGCCTTCGTACTCTTGCTGAAAAGACGCGCCGGGCACTTGCTACCGCGTTAGACGTTCCAGCACTAGAACCAAAAGTTGCATAAGCGAACCTGCTGCGCAGGCCGAAGTGAAGCTAGCACGGTGAACAAGAAGGGGTATGAAGCTCCTCGACGTTCACCGTGCTTTTTGTTTTGAGATCAGTTACCGTTTGGGAAGCATGCTCTCGCACCGGGAGACAATACGCCGGAGCCGTTCGGCGGAAGAATCCAATTCGCTGGGCTGGTCATAGTAGCGGCTGAAGTTGAGCCAATCTCCCACGCGAAGGTAGTGCAGAAGCAGGCCGCTTTTGGGAGCTTGTTTGCGTCGGCAGATGTCGAAGAAGGTCAGGACATGGCTGAGTTCTGACGCCTGCATCGTTTTATACATATCGGCTGGGGATTCGTAACCGAGCAGCGGATGGTCTTCGACGGGTATGAGGGGGCCGCCGATGTTCAGACATCGAAGGGCAGCATCGTCGCCAGCCAACATCCGCGCAAGCATGAGCGCCTCGTATTCGGAGTGTGGGTTATGATGCACGGAAATGAAGGCGCCCCGTCCTTCCGGGCGATATTCATGGTTGTCCCAGGGTTGGCCAGGCTGTAGATTGTGGCCACCGAAACGGAAGTACATGTCGAAATCTGCGCGGCAGCGCTTGCCCCAAGCATCAAAAAAGTGATGGATATTGAAGCGAATAGGTGCGCGAAGTGGGCGGAATGGACGCCATCCTCCTTGCGCCACCCATATGGCGATCACGTGCGAAGATTTGATATCGTGTTTGCCCGCTACCTTTCCTATCAATCCGCCCAGCCGGTTATAAATAGCCGCGATTGCACGCGCCTCTTCGGGACTGCGTGCGCCGACTTGTATAGTTTCAGGTGGTTCCAAGACCTCTAACATCCAGGATTCCTCATCCCTTGTCAGAGCAATCTCTTCAAGAGCGGGTGCTACAAGAAGTTCCACGATCACCTTATCGCCCGAAACGACCCTGGAATTTAACGGAATTTTGCGGAATGGCCGAATTGGCGAATACTAATGCCTGGAAGGGCCGTACTCTCCTGTCTGGTGGCACGCGTGCTGTTGGCACGCAACCGTGCTCGTTGTGCTCCTAAGGGTGGTATAACGGGCGGAATGAATCGAATAGTGTTTGGCCTCTTGTTGATTGCATCCACCCTGTCGGCGCAGGATTGGGCGCGTCAGAAGCTTGAAAAGTCACCACGGCACGGCGAATGGGTGACGGTAACGCATGACGGCCGGAAGGTCGAGACCTTTGTGGCGTACCCGGAGCGGAGCGACAAAGCGCCGGTCATCGTGGTGATACATGAGATCTTCGGGATGACCGATTGGGTGCAGGAGGTTGCCGACGAATTTGCCGCTGCCGGTTACATCGCAGTTGCTCCCGACCTGCTCTCGGGAATGGCGCCCAACGGTGGCCGCACCAAGGATTTTGCGGAGGGTGATGTTCGCGAAGCGATATCAAAGCTTGACCCGGCCCAAATTACCGCCGATTTAAATGCAGTCGCCGATTATGGCCTGAAGCTTCCCTCCGCCAGCGGCAAATTGTTTGTCGTAGGGTTCTGCTGGGGCGGGGGACAGTCGTTCCGATTCGCGACGAACCGGCCCGATCTATCCGCTGCGTTTGTCTTCTACGGCGTGCCGCCGCCGTCCGACGCAATGGCGCGCATCAACGCACCGGTTTATGGATTTTACGCCGGAACGGACGGCCGTATTGGTCAAACCATTCCCAAGACCGTGAGCGATATGAAGGCGGCCGGCAAAACTTATGACCCGGTGACGTATGAAGGAGCCGGCCATGGCTTCATGCGCGCCGGCGAGGCTCCGGACGCGTCGGCGGCAAATAAGAAAGCGCGCGAGGAATCCTGGGCCCGCCTGAAGATGTTGATGAAGCGAGCGGGTTAGGGAGTACGGCCCGCGCTGACGCAACTGTGAGGGACTGTGCTCTCAGAAGGCCCAGGCCCCGCCACCCAGCGCCTTGGCTAATAGCCGTAGCGCATTGCCGCGATGACTGACGGTGAGGCGTTCCTCCGGCGTCAGTTCCGCAAATGTGCAGTGGAGTGGAGGGTAATAGAACAGCGGATCGTAGCCGAAGCCGCCGTGGCCCCGGGGCGTCTCAACGATTGAGCCGTCTACCGTGCCCTCTGCCGTTTTAAGCAAGCGGCCGGATTGTGCCATCGCCAGCACGGCAACATACCGTGCGCCACGTTCTTGCTGAGCCGCCAGCCGTTGCAGGAGGAATTCGTTATTCGATATATCGGTAGCGCCTTCGCCTGAATAGCGAGCGGAATAGACACCGGGAGCGCCATCGAGCGCCCAAACGGCGAGACCGGAATCGTCAGCTAATACGGGCTGATCGGAATATTGGGAATAATAAAGCGCCTTGAGGATCGCGTTCTCTTCGAATGTCGCTCCTGTTTCTTCCGGGGGTTCGATTTGACCCAGATTTGGCAATGGCGCGAGCCGAATGCCTGACAGACCTAAGGCGAAATCGGCCAGCTTGCCTGGATTCGACGTACAAACGTAAATCCGCGGTGTCACTGCCGCTCGGCCAACACGCTGTCCTGCAAGGCCTTCAATTCCGCAATACCTGCCCGCGCCAACGAGATCAATTCGGCCATCTGGGCATCGTCAAACGGAACTTGCTCCGCAGTTGCCTGCAATTCGACGAATCGTCCCGCGCCTGTCATGACGACATTCATGTCGACCTGCGCGCGAGAGTCCTCATCGTAGTTCAGATCGAGCAGCGGAGTGCGGTCGACGAGGCCGACGCTGGTCGCCGCAACGGAATCGGTCAGAGGCAGTTTAGCCAAGGCCTTGTGTTTGACTAAGGTGCGCAACGCAATAGCAAGTGCAACGTAAGAACCCGTGATCGCCGCTGTGCGAGTGCCGCCATCGGCCTGTAATACGTCGCAATCGACGATAATACTGCGTTCTCCTAATGCCCGCAAATCAACTACGGATCGCAACGAGCGTCCAATCAAGCGTTGAATCTCATGCGTGCGTCCAGAAGGTTTGCCCTTGGTGACTTCGCGAGGCGTCCGCGTTGCCGTGGCTCTCGGCAGCATGGAGTACTCGGCGGTTACCCATCCTTTGCCGGTATTGCGCAAGAATGGCGGCACTGTGTCTTCTACCGTGGCAGCGCAGAGCACACGAGTGTGACCTGCTTCGATCAGCACAGACCCTTCGGCAGTGACCAAGTAATCGGGGGTGATACGTGTCGCCCGTAGCTGATCGGAAGCGCGGCCATCGATTCTTGTGCTCATACGCAGACGATGATCCCTTACACCCCAATCTTTACAAAGTCGCGCCGTGGGCAAAGGACGCAAAAAACAATACTGCCACGACCACCAATATTAGGAAGATCAGAATTAGGCATGGGATTGCGCCCTGGCGGCGTGCCGCGGATGACTTGCCGCCACCGGTTTTCTTCTTAATTTTTGGGGAAGCCAATCGGGAAAAAACTCTCCTCGCCAACAGCCGGGGTTGGCTGAGGCTACTTTTTAAACAAGCTGTCGAAGGCTGCGCGCGCGTCGCTCTGACTACGCGGAGCCGATCCGTTGTCGTACGAACGCACGGGGGCTGGCGTGCCGGACGCTGGAGCGTCGCGCGCAACGGTGACACGCGCCGAGAATAGCTCGCATTCGTTGACCTGATCCTTCAAGGGAATTCGCGCCGGAATCGGCTTCAAACATTGGAAGCGTGTCGATGGTTCAAAGTGGGCGCATTGCTTGCAGCAATGTAAAGCCGCTCCGCACTTTGGGCAAGCGCTTTTGAAGTCGGTTCCAGCGGGGAGCGCCACGGCACAATTAAAACATCTCGCTGCTACTACGTTTTGTACCAGGCGAGGTAACTTCGGGCCTGTAACATCAAGCGAGGGCTTAGGGCCCTCCTGTTTTGGCCGGTCGCCACGGTGCGGGAAGGAGGCTCTGTCCGAGTCCTGATAGCCGTGCTGCCGGTATTTGCGATCTCCGTCCATAGTCGTTGATCGGCTCCTTGGAGTGACTTGTCGTAATCCCGGAAACTACTTGGTTGGAGGGCAAATGCTATTCCGGTTTACTGATGGGTATACGTCTGGCGCAGCCGTGATTCCCAAAAAACTGAGAGTGCCAAAGTGACGGGCGAATTATAACGAGGCTGGAAGGGCCCTCTCGAGATCTTGGTCGATCAGAAAAGAATTTCCAAGCCGAACCCGATCTGCACCTAGTTGATATTTACCACGCTTTGAATCGGCGCGCTAGGGGTAATCATTAGATTTTTCAATACCTAAGGGCGAACTCTTCGTTTTGAGAGTACTTGTAGACCCAGGATTAATCCGACACCCATTTAAGAAGCGAATTACAGGGACGAGTCAGGCGATTGTCAAAGTGATTTGGACTAATTCGAACGGAATAGCCGATGCGCCCCGTTTGTTGTACCGTAAATTCGCTTGCAAAGACCACCGCGCTACCACGTTCATCGACGGCTGCCAAGGGAAGCGTGTATGCCCCTTGCAACTGGCCGTTCACTCCGACTTTTCCAATGACCGCTTCGACACGCACCTCACTTGGTTTTAGTCCCGCCAGATCCACGACGGCGCGCATCGGTACCGATGAACCACTCATAATCTGATCGCCCGGGCCATCGCCCACCTCGATAAACTTGACGCGATCCCATGCTTGCGCAATGCGCGCATCCCAAATAGTTTTCTTACGAGCTTCGTCAAAGCTGTCTTGAGAGATTCTCATCCAAAGGCTGTGAGCGGGTTGATATAACTCGGAATTATACTCGGCTACCATGCGACCGGAACTGAAGCGAGGCGTGATATTCGCGATCGAGGCTTTCATACGGCGAACCCACTCAGCCGGTACATCTTCTCCGGTCTCTTGGTAAAACAGCGGGACGATCTCGTTCTCGAGGGTGGAGTAAACCGTGCTGGCGTGTAAGTCGTCCTGATCCTCGGAATATGGCACGCGGTCGCCAATGGCCCAGCCACCCGAGATCTCATACGCTTCGTCAAACCACCCGTCGAGCACGCTGAGATTGAGGACGCCGTTCATCGCTGCTTTCATGCCACTGGTGCCGCACGCTTCTTCGCCGCGCCGGGGATTGTTCAGCCACAGGTCGACACCCTGCACCATCTCGCGGGCCACCTGTATACCATAATCC
>JBARMQ010000470.1:0-20364 GCA_049802535.1 Bryobacteraceae bacterium
GTGCCATACGAAGGAAGAACTTACTATTACTTTGCGTGGCATGCTTGATTCCGTGCCCGTTTTGCACGTTCTCAAAAGCAACGACGGAAATGCGGAAGATCTCATAGGAGCGCCCTCCCTCGGGGCTGAATAAGAGTACTGCTTTCCTGAGCGATTTGTTCCCTCGAGATTCGCACCGCGCGGCCGTCCATTTTACTAAGGGGGCATTTTCTGTGTAGTCGTTCGCCTCGTTTCCAGCATCCATCGGCTAGAGGAGAACGGTTTCTTGTTTCAATACGCGTTGCTAGCGCTCTTAGTCGCGTTGATAGCGGGGTTCGTAGGTTTTGCCGGACTTGCCGGATCCGCTAGCCATTACACCAAGATTCTCTTCGTGTTGAGCATCATGGCCATCGTGGGCTGCATGCTGAGCGAAGCGACCCGTCGCACATAAGGACCGCATTGGAACCGTTGCCAGATGAACAAAGCGACTCAAAAATTTACCTATTTTCTCGCCGGCATTGCCATCCCTGTTGCTGTCGGGCTCATGTGGTTTCGGACGGATTGGTTCCGGCGCGGGTCCAAGCGCCGCGAGATCATCGAACGTTCACAGCAGATTGCCGTCGAAGATAGCTTTCCGGCGAGCGATCCGCCGTCTGCGTGGTAAGTTGCTCCTCTTCAGGCAAACCTGTTCGTTTCTCGACTGGCCCGCTTCGTTATACTGTGTAAAGCCATGGAGCAATCGAAGAACTCTTCGCAGCATGCTGCCCTTACGCTGACAGTGTTGGCTGCATTGGCGCGACTTGTGCCGCATCCGCCTAATTTTGCGCCTATCGGGGCAGCAGCACTTTTTGGTGGTGCGCGTTTGCGCGGTTGGCAGGCGTATTTTGTTCCGTTGCTCGCAATGATGGTGACCGATCCAATTTTGAATTGGATTCACAACGTTCACGGCTTCTCCGCGGTGACGGTGGCAATTTACGGCAGCTTCCTGATCAATGTCTTGCTCGGCCGGACATTTCTTCGCGACACCAATTCTGTGCCTCGGATCGCCTCGATTGCGCTATTAGGGAGCGTGCAATTCTTTGCAAGTACGAATTTCTTCGTTTGGCTGTCAGCCCGCGGCTATTATCCGCTGACTTCGTCAGGTCTCATTGCCTGCTATGCAGCTGCGCTTCCGTTTTTCGCCTGGACCGTTCTAGGCGATCTTTTTTACACTGGCATTTTATTCACCGCGTACGCTTGGTACTCAAGACGGGCAACAGCTCTTTCGCCCGGTCGGGCCTAAGAAGTCATCCGGACTCGCTCCACTCGTGGTATTCATCCTTCACTTGAAAGGATCGTCTATTTCCGGACGCTACGACGTGCCCAGTGAACTTTTGAGCGCCGTTTAACGTGAATTGTAATTCCTTGCGCAATGGATAATCGAACGTTAGGATGTCGCCTTCATCGATCGCCATCAGATCCCGCAACACCATTTTCGGGCCGTTTAGGCGGACATCGCCAGAGACCTGGGCCGGCTTAACTAACCGCAAAACCCGCGCATGCTCGCTGTCGGTCGACTGCGCTTTCCGTACCGTCCACTGCTGATCGAATTTGTGCCGCAGCATCTTAATGATGATGGAAGGAATTCCCACGTTCATCATACCCGCATGTTCTCCGACTTTCAGTTCCATACCGACCGCCACCACGGCTTCGTTCGGCGACAAAATTTGGAGCATCTGGGGGTCGGTTTCGTGGCTTTCCACCACGAAGTCAATAAAGGTAACCGCCTGCCACGCGGACTTTAAATCCTGTAGAACGATGCGAAACACGCTGTCCAGGATGCTTCGTTCAATTTCCGTGATCTCACGCTCAATGCGCGAAGACTTTCTTGCTAGTCCGCCGCCCAGCAGCATCTCGAAGATGGGAAACACAAGGGAGTGGCTCATTTCGAGAATGGCATTGCCTTCATAGGGGCGCAACCCGAGCGAGACAATGCATGTGGGCGATGGCAAACATCGCGTAAACTCTGAGAACGAGAGCTGTTCCACCGAAACGAGGTTTGTCACCACCAAGGTACGCAAATAAGCGGACAAGCTCGAAGCCACAGACCGCGCGAAATTTTCGTGCAGCATGTGTATCGATCGCAACTGGTCTTTGGCGATTCGATCCGGACGGCGAAAATCGTACGGCTGCGCGCGTCGTAAGGCGTCGTCTTCCTCGTTCTGCTCGCGCAGATCGCGGAATACGTGGTCGATTTCATCTTGCGAAAGGAGGCGGTCTGACATCTACTAGCCCAATCGGCGCATAACCCGCCAAACTGTATAGCGTTTACCCTCTTTCTCGCCCTACTCCTATCTTCCTACCCCTATATGCTCTAAAGCCTTTGCCTCTGGTCCCGATGAGACTTCTAGCAGGTCCTGCGAAGAGGAGATTTGATGCCGCTTGACGTTTTGATTGTCGACGATTCCGCCGCAATCCGTAAGATATTACAGCGCGTGCTACGTCAGACCGACGTACCCATCGGCGAGGTCTTTGAAGCCGGCGACGGGGTCGAGGCGCTGAATGTCATGAATACCCGTAAGGTTGGTCTGGTCTTATCCGACATAAATATGCCCAACATGGATGGACTCCAGCTCTTAGGGGAAATCAAATCCAAGTCTGAATGGAAAGCGATTCCCATTGTTATGATCACCACCGAGGGAAGCCACAACAAAGTCGTCGAAGCAGTCAACTTGGGCGCGTCAGGCTATGTACGCAAACCGTTCACTGCCGAGCAGATCAAGGAGAAGCTGATCGGCCTGATCTAAGCCTACGTGTTCATAGAACAGCGGCCGAAAGGGCCAAGAATAAACTCATGACCGAGACCCCAGTCACCGAAATCCTAGAAAAAAATCACCATCTCTTGGGCGTGGTCCGTGATACCACCAGCCATGTCTTCTCCACGATGTTGGACCTCCACGTCACGCAGATCAGCGCCAAAGTGGAAACCCGCGCGACAGTCCCCACGGAAGGCATCGTCGCAATGGTCGGAATGGCTGGCGCCGTCAGCGGCAACGGCTGTGTCTGCTTCAGTAAGACATTCGCTTGCCAGACCGCATCGCGGTTCCTCATGGCCGAATATGATGAGGTCAACGACGAAGTACTGGACGCGGCCGCCGAGATCAGCAACATGATCATTGGAGGCCTCAAAACATCGTTAGAAGATGAGATGGGACCGATGGGCCTCAGCGTTCCCACCGTGGTCTTCGGAGACAAGTATGTAACTCGCAGTCCCAGCTTGGGCCAGCGGATGGTCCTGACGTTCTTATGCGAGGAACTGAAAGAGGAATTTTCGATCCTGATCTGCTTGATTCCAGCCAATAAGAACCGATCCTACTTACGCGAACTCGCCGAATTCCACGCGCGACTGAGCTGAGGGCTCGCACAGCGGCAAGCTGATCCTAACTTCGAAGGCCGTCAAACGCCTGCTCTAACTCGCGCCGGCCTTCTGGCGAAACGGGAATGAGGGGAAGACGCGGCGGTCCGCCATAGTAGCCGTTCAGATCCATCGCATGCTTCAAACCCGGTATTCCGTACTTCGCCGCCACCAACTTGGAAGCAACTAATATACGCGCTTGCCAATCGGCGCCGGCCTCTTCCTGGCGAGTGCGAAACGCTTCCCAAACCAATACCGAGGCGTAAGGAATCGCGTCCGCAATCGCTAGGATTGCTCCGCTAGCGCCGCATCCAAAACCTTGCCAGAACACATTGCCCGACCCGCAGACGACTTGAAATCCCGGCTTTACGGCACGGCATGTCGCCCCCAGCTTTTCTAGATTCCCCGAACTGTCTTTCAGCCCCACAATATTCGGGTGGTGAGACAACTCAGCTAACGTTTCAACCGGGATATCGTAGCCGGTCACCTGGGGAATGTTATAGACCATCACGGGGATGTGGCTTTGATCTGCAACAGCCCGATAGTAAAGGGCCTGTGTCTCCGGCGTGTGCATTTGAATGCGGTAATAATGCGGACTGAGTGCGAGCGCCGCGTGGTATCCGATTTCCGCGGCGCGGTTCGCCATCGCGACTGTCTCCCGCACACTCTCAGCTCCAACTCCGGCAATTAACGTCTTTCCTTCGGCGGCGGCCTCGCGCACCCACTCCAGCATCTGAATACGCTCCAGCGTCGAGAGCAGCGCCGTCTCGCCGGTCGAGCCGCAAACCGTATATCCGGTCAACGCGACAGCGTTCATTTTCGAAATGTTATGGAACACCTTAGCTTTGTAGAGATTCCCTTCGTGGTCGAAGGGCGTTGTCAATGCGGGGAAGACACCGTGCAGTTTTAAAGACATCGTTAGGCTCATGCGAAAACGGCCTGCCGGCACGAGTGGCTGGCAGGCCGTCTTCCATCATATAGACCGTTCTATTGGGCGATGTAGCTGATCACCAGTGTGTAAAGCGCCAGCGATTCGATTAGCACTAGACCGAGAATTAGCGACGCGCGAATTGCCGCGATCGCTCCCGGATTCCGAGCCATCGCCTCGGCAGCCTGGCCAGTCGCCCGTCCTTGACCGAGTCCGCACAAACCCGATGCAATACCCATTGCGATGAACGCCGCAGCGCGATGGTAGTCTGACCCGGCCGACGGCGCAGTCCCTTGTGCCAATGCCGGAGTCGCCATGGCCAGCAGGCCGGACCCTAGCAATAGAAGTTTGTTTTTCATGATTTTCTCCTAGTAAGTTGCGGCCAGGAGGTGGTTCGACACCGTACGTTGGGACGCCGGGCGCTCACGCTGGCAGCCGAATGATGCCTAATGCTCGTGCGTAGTCGCCTGTCCGACGTAGATCATCGCGAGCAAGGTAAAAATGTATGCCTGCAATAGCCCTACAAAGAAGTGCAGGCTAATAAAAATAACCGGAATAATTACATAAGTAAGATGGATGAACGTCAGGTACACCTGTTCGCCGGCGAACATGTTGGCGAATAGACGGATCGTGAGCGAGAGCGGCCGCGCCAGATGACTTAGAATTTCGATACAAATCATCAGCGGCGCCATGAGTAGCATGGGACCAATAAAGCCGCGTATATAGTTGCGCGTGTTAGTCCCTAGCCCGACGGCGTTATAAAAGAAAAATGTACAGATAGCAAGACCGGCCGGAACCTCCGGAAACATCGTTGGCGAATCGAATCCCGGAATGATGCCGATCAGATTCATCACCATTATGAAGAAAAATAAAGTGCCGAAAAAGGGCAGATATTTGTGCCCTACGTGCGGCGCGGATTCCTCCGCCTGCGCATATAGAAACTCGTAGATCACTTCCAGCGTGTGCTGCACCTTGCCAGGCCGATCGACCGACAACGATCGTCGTACGAGTGCAAAGAAAATGATCATGAACAGAAAAACTATAAGTTCACAGACCATCCAGTCGGTCCAAGGACCCTCCGGCGAGGGGTGATGGCCAAAAGCCGTCACAACGGGCGCTGCTACACCAGCCAGATGCTCATTGAAGAGCCGCGTAATCCAGAGTTCGTGTACCTTTGACATCTATAACTTGGGCACTTCCTAGGTAACCTTAGGCGATTTCCCGTGCGCGATCTCGATGATAAGTATTGTGAGAACCGCCGCGGTGCTCGTCAATAGGCCAAGAACCACAGCAACGGGAGTAACGCCCAAAACCTTGACGATACCATAGCCGCCCCCTAAAAGAATTAGATAGCGGCCGACGAACAGACCCGCCTGCCAGCTCTTTTTAGGGGCTCTGCCCGGCTCAATCATGTGCGCTAGCCAGTCCCAAAGCCAAAGATTTCCGAGCGAGGCCGCGGCGCCCAAAAAGAATCCAATCGCCGCACGGTCCCCGCTGTGCCAAAGACACCATACCGCCCCCAGCAGGCCGAAAGCACCCGTGCACCAATACAGCCGACGCATGGATGTCGTTACATCATTTATCATCGCGAGAAATTTCTTGGATGATCTTGACCAGTCCCGTTGCCGTGCCCGCGAGAATCCCCGCCACCGGCAGAAGACTCCAGTTCAGCCAGTGCTGGATAAAGATCGCGACCAGATAACCCGCAAACACCGAGGCTGGCAAAGTTAGCGCCAGTGAGAGATATCTTCCCAGCCAGAGGGTCGATCGCTCTGGTTTGACGGCCATAGATGCGAATTCCTAGTCTCGACTGTAACAGTCAATGGATCAAAATCGCCGGCCTTGTTTGAGATGCCTCTAGTACGCGCGTCGCGTTATTGGCTAGTGGGCGGTTTGGGAGTCGATACTTCTACGCCCACGCCTACGCCGATCAACAGGGCCGCTGCGCCCGCGCCGATCGCCCAAATGTGACCTTCCGATATACCGACGGTCGAAACGCCTGCTCCGCTCACCGCTCCTGTGATCGGGAAGACATACACCGTACCTGGGCCAATCGTCTTGATCACTTTTCCATCGGAATCAACGATATTGATTGTCCCGGAAATATCGGCGATCTCTATCTTCGTTTTAGACACCACGAGGACGCCGTCCGCGTCGGGACTCGCTCCGACGACCGAAACACCGCCGTGCCCCATTTTCCAGTTGCCAAATTCTCTCGCCCGCGCTGCGCCGCTTTCCACGGTTAACAAATTCGGCTCTCCGATCAGTACCCCTGAATTCGGGCCCACCAGGAATTCGGAGTGGTCGTGCAAATAAACCGCCGCCGGAGTACCGCCGGTGTCTACTTGCGAGCCGTTCTGCAGGTTGGCGTTTTCATGACCGGGCGCGCCGTTCAGGGTGAACTCAGAGCCGACCGCCACGCCGACAACGCCAGCGCCGACAGCAACCTCGCCGCTCTTGGCAACCTTGGAATCTTCCAGGTTGTTAGAAATATGGTCTACTTTCGGCGTCACGTTGGTTTGATGAATCGTAACGTGGCCCACTTCGTGCCCGTTAACCGACACATGCACGTCAATGTTGTAGCTGCCATGTATGCCGTTATTCCGCATCCCGCTGACCGCCGCCCGGCCGTCAGCGCCCGTCGTCATGGCGAAGTGGTTCGTACCGTCGGCAAAAAGAGAACTCGGACCGGATTGCGGAGTATCAAACGTCACATACGCGCCTGGTACGCGGTTGTGGTTTCGGTCTTCTACCTGAATAATCGGCTCGCGGGCCAGTCGCCCTTGCACGTTGTTTAACGCGCCCTCGCCGTCGATAATTGAGATGTGATAACCGGACGTCTCACCCTGCCACGCCCCCGCGGTAAATGGTATGAGCGCTAGAAGCGCGATGATTGCTCGTGTTCGCATTGGGATAATTTCTCAGCCGCCTCGGTTAGTATGCGGCTAATTGGCTTGTCTTTCGGTCCGTTTGAAGCGTGCCGAAGGCATCAACCAGCGCCAGTAGCATACCATGATTGAGGCTCTCCTTGATCAAGTTTGAAGATGTGTGTCGTACTGTTACTACAACGGAATAGATTAAGTGACTCGCGATCAAACTCAAGCAGCTCTTGCCGATGCGCTGAACGATAAATACGAGATTCTGCGCTGGATTGGCGGCGGCGGTATGGCCGAAGTCTTCCTCGCCCGTCATCGCATTCACGGCGCTCTTTTTGCGGTTAAAGTCCTCTCCACCGATCTCGCCGAAGACGAACGGATCGTAGCCCGATTCGTGCAGGAGGCACGCACCGCCGCTACCCTCGCCGGCCATTCCAATATCGTTCCGATCTTCGACATCGGCGCGCAGAACGGCCTCTACTACCTGATCATGCAGTATGTGGAGGGAGAAGATCTCGCCAAGTATTTGAAGCGCAATCGTTGCGTCGCTCCGCAAGACGCGGCCCACATCACTTGCCAGGTCGCTGACGCGCTTGTTTGGGCCTCCGCTAAGGGTGTCGTTCATCGCGATCTTAAGCCTTCGAATCTGTATCTCGATCAAAACGGCCGCATCATCGTGCTCGACTTCGGAATCGCCAAAGCCGCGGACGTTCCAAGCGTCCTCACGCAAGCCACCGAACGTCTCGGCACCGTTTACTACATGAGTCCCGAGCAAATCATGGGCCGTCCTTGCGATGCACGCAGCGATCTCTATTCGCTCGGCGTCGTCTTCTTCGAATTGCTAACCGGGCGTAAGCCTTTCGAGGGCGATACCAGCCGCGCCATCGAAATCGCCCATACGCAGACTCCCGCTATCGATGTCCGCGAGGTCGATCCTTCGCTTCCGCCTGAATTCTCCTATATCGTTAGCCATCTCCTTGCCAAAGACCCCGACGAGCGTTATCAATCGCCTGGCGATTTGGTGGAACATTTGAACCAGTGGGGCGCGAGCTCAAAGCCCTTGGCGCTGCGCCCGGAAATTACGCCGGTTCTTCCTCCGACCGAGCACACACCTGTACCGCACGAGACGCCGCGCCCTGGCCCTCGATCGGAAATCTCATTTCAGACCAGGCTTGTTCCCTCGCAGAAAACACCGCCGCCCTCCTCGCCCGGCTCACTCAATCCTTTCGCCCCAAGTCCTGCTGAAACCCCAGTCACGATCATTCCGGGACCGGGAGCTGCCGCTGACGGCTCCAGCACCAAACTGCTGTGGGCCGGCATTATCCTCTTCGCATTGCTTATCGTCGGCGCCGCTATCTATTTGATTCTTTCGAGGCGTCCAGCGGCGAATAAGGCGGCCGCCGCTACGCAGGCAACTGCGACACAAGCTCCAACGACTGCGGCAGCGTTACCGAAAGTTAAACTCGATCGCCTCGGCGGCCGCTTGGACCTGGTTCCCCCCGGCGACTTTATCTTCGGCAACGACATCGATCCGACATCGCCCAACGGCCGGGAAGTTGATAATCTGCCGGCCTTTTATGTCGATGAAACGGAAGTGTCCAACGGCGCTTACAAGAAATTTTGCGACGAGACAGGGCATCCGAAGCCTCCGTCGGACACCTTTGCCACCAAGCCCGACGATCCCGTGACGAACGTCTCATTTTTGGACGCCCAAGCTTTCGCAACTTGGCTCGGCGAACGGTTGCCGAGTGAAAAAGAATGGGAAAAGGCCGCGCGCGGTACCGACGGGCGCATCTATCCCTGGGGCAACGAGCCTTGGACCAATCCGCCAAAAGAGATTGAACCGGTTAACTCGAATCCCGACCGTCTCTCGCCCTATGGCGCATACAACATGGCCGGGAACGTTATGGAATGGACAACCGGCCATTATCCGGATGGAACAGCGGAAGTCAAGAATATGACCAAAAGCTTAGGAACCTCCAACTTTTCGCGTACCTGGAAGGTCATAAAAGGGGGTTACTTCGGTACGGATCCAATCCAGGATAGAGCCTTTAAAACATACATGCGGCGCGGGTTTCCAGAAGATATGAGAGTTTCTCCGGTCATCGGTTTCCGTTGCATCGCCGATGCGCGATGAGATTTGCCACTGGCGTGCAACGGATTTACTGGCCCTCGCGGGCGTACAGTTAAATTAGATATCCTCTTAGGAATATATATGGTACGTGTTAACTCTTTTCTCTCACTGATCCTTCTCGGCTGTCTGCAAATCCCCATCGCGCTGCAAGCCCGGCAATCCGATCAAGACGGACAACTCAACGCGCGGGACGCGTTCTGGTCTGCGGCCGATCTGGTGGGAAAAAGACCCGCTAACGTTGCTCGGCCCACCGACACCACGGCCGTCCAGCATGCTAAGCCGGCGCCCGTGAAAGTTGTTTCCGTGGTGGCGCCTCTCGGCTTGCGCTATTCCGTCTTGAAGCAGCGCGATGACGGCACTTACCAAGAGATTTCGCCCACCTCCGTCTTCCACGCCGGCGATCGCATCCGCCTCAGCCTCATGTCGAACCAGCAGGGCTACCTATATGTTGTCGAGCAGGGTTCCAGCGGCAAGTGGATCCCGCTGTATCCGGGTGGCGGAGCAATCGCAGATAGCAACAAACTCGCCGCCGGCAAGGAATATGTGGTTCCCGGCAAGGGCGCCTGGGAGTTTAAGGGCGATGCCGGTCAGGAACGCTTATTTGTCTTGCTCAGCCGCGAACCTGAGACTGATCTGACCGCCATGATTGCCTCACTTCGTGAAACCCACGGCGGCGGCCTCGACAATCAGGAAGTTTCGCGCCTGCGTAGTGAAGTTCAATCGCGCGACTTAGTGTTCTCAAACGCGGACGACGACTCCGCCGAGGATAAGACCGACAAAGCCACTTACGTGGTCAACAAAGCGTCCAACAAGACCACCGATCCCCACGTGGTCGTTGATGTCGTTCTTTCGCACAAGTAAGAAACATGAGAATCCACCTGTTTGGACTTCTTCTGTTGTTATCGGGCACGTTGCTGCGCGGTGAACAGAATCAGGCGGAAGTGAACCGCCGTCTCGATCTCGTTCTTGAGAAGAAGGTGGCGAACGGAGTTCGTGCGGTGAGCCCCGAATTTGTGTTCTCAACGGGCGATAAAATTCGATTTCGCTTTCGCTCCGCCGTCAACGGCTACTTATATGTGATGGACCAAGGGTCATCCGGCGCATGGCAGCAGTTGTATCCGCGAAACGAATTGACTCAGAGCAGGCACGTCCTGGCGGGCAGAGACTACATCGTTCCTGCCTCCGGTACCGGCTGGTTCCAGGTCGCGGGCCCCCCCGGTTACGATAACGTGTACTTTTTGATTTCTCCGATGGACTTGGGGAAAACGCTTCCCGGCGCTGCTGTGGCGGCTTCTAGTGATGAATCCGGCTCGCAAGCCGCGGCGGCTGCGGCGTTTGCCACCGCAACGCCGCGTTGTAATGACGAGTTGTTTAAGTCCACCGGCGACTGCTTAGATACTAACGCTGGGCTGAAGCCCCTTAGCAAAACGGAAGCCTTGCCGGACAAACTGTCGCAATTGCCTGTCGAGACGAGCCGCGACCTGATCGTGGTGGATAACGCGAAAGATACATCCGTCTCATCCACTGAGCCGTTTGAGGCGCCGTCCATCTTTCGCTTCAAGATTGCGCACAAGTAGGAGCTTTGTATATGACGCGAGTTAGTTTAGTCGCTTGGCTGGGCCTGGTGGGTTCGCTGGGCGGATGGGCGCAATCGCCGCAGCCAACCACTCCACAGGCCGCACAACAGCCCGATCAGCATCGCGACCTGGTGGCAGTGCCGGACGACGTCCGAACGCCCAGTCACATTCCCGCCCCAGCCACAGTTACGGTTCCGCGGAGTTATGCATTGGTGATCGGCATCTCCCGCTACAAGAACTTGCCTCCGCAAGCGCAGCTCAAATATTCGGCCCGCGACGCCGACAGCATCTACACCGTCTTGATCAGCAAACAGGGCGGTGAATTTCCGCCTGAAAATGTTCACGTCCTGAAGGATGATGACGCCACGCTGGCCAACGTTACGCACGAGCTAGAAGACTGGCTGCCGTCCGTCTCTCGCGACAACGATCGGGTCTTAATTTATTTCGCCGGTCACGGATTTATATATAAGGGAGCAAGTTATCTCGCCCCCTCCGGCCTGGATCTCAATGACATTCCCGGCACCGCATACCCCATGAGCCGCCTGGGCGAAGTCATCGGCGGGAAAATCCACGGCAAATGGAAAGTGCTTCTGGCCGATGCTTGTCATAGCGGCGCAATTACTCCGGAATCCGATCGGGCCCAAATAAACCAATCATTACTTGATCTAAATAAGTCACTCTTCGTGATGACGGCCAGCCGCGACCGCGAGCAGAGCTTCGAAGGACCAGGTTGGGGCGGTGGACATGGCATCTTCACTTACTACGTTGTTAAAGGAATGGAAGGCGAGGCTGACACCTCGCACGACGGGATTGTTACGGCGCAGGAATTAGGGGACTACGTTTACACGAACGTTAGCCAAGCCACCGGTGGCCGCCAGCACCCCACGTTCGACCGCGGCAGCTTCGATACCAGCATGTTGCTGGCTTACAATCCCGATCGCGTCAGTGCCAAGCTGCCTGCCCCGAAGTTCGGCACGCTGGTGATTGAAAGCAACATGGACGGCGTGGAGGTCACCATTGACGGCAAGAGCGTCGGAACCGTCAGCAAAGGAAATGCTCTGCGCCTGCCTGGTATTCAGCCTGGCATCCATATTATTCAAGGGAACCACGAAGGGTATGCGCCTGATGGTCCGCGAGAAGAAGAGGTTTATCCCGGACAAGAAAGCACAGTGAGTCTAAGAATCCTCATCATGAGGCAACATAAAAAGGCTGCTATCAAGTCGTTTAATGACGGCCTTGAGGCATACAACAAGAGTTCCGAGCAAGACTATAAAACTGCCGTCGCGGACTTTAAGCAAGCTCTCGCGATCGACCCGACTTACAGTCAAGCCGCCATGTACTTGGGCCGCGCCTATCGCTCTTTGTACGACTACGATACCGCTAATCAATATTTCAAGAAGGCCATTGAGATCGATCCTGATTATCTGGAGGCACGCGTTAGTTATGCCGGCGGCTTGCTGGACGCCGGCGATATGGACGAAGCCGTGCGCCAATTGAACTTCGTTACGCAGCGCGACAAGGAAAACGGAACCGCCTGCTACTTGCTCTCCCAAGCTTATTTCCGCAAGGGCGATTATGACGATGCCGTTCGCCTGGCGAGGCAAGCGGTAAAACTGATCCCGAACAAGGCCGAAGCGCATCTCTGGCTGGCCGATGGGCTCCGGTTTCAGGCCGATTCGACGCATTCGACCACAGTTCTGCCAGAAGCCGAAACCGAGTACCAGCAGTATCTGGCGCTGAGTAATTTCGACAGTAAGTTTGGCGCGAAGTTAGCGTATTACTTCATCCCCGGTGCGGCAAAGAAGCGCGCCGCCCAGGGAGATATTTGGAAGGAACTGCGAGGCCGGGCCGAGTTTGGGCTATGCGATTGCGAATTTCTTCAGAAACGTCTCACGTCGGCCATCCATTACTGCGAAGCCGCGCTACGCTATGAGCCGGATGATCTATTGACGCACTATCGACTGGGTATCTTATATAGCGAGGAATTCAATGATGCCAATCAGCACACGAGTGCTCCGAGCGACTTAGGCTTGCTGGTTGAAGCTCGCAAGGAGTTCAATAACGTGATCACGCTGAATGCTCAGGTCGACCAGGCGTCTTACGCCAAGAAATACATCATGAATATCGATCAGGTTCTCGGCACGCACACGGCCGTGGCCAGTAACTAACGCTCACTTCGTGTTTTGTTCGGACCAAGGCGGCACCACTCCGTTCATGCGTGCGTTATGCGATCAATTGGCCCATGTGCTCGTTGGCGTGGATGAGAATCCGAAGATAGACGAGGTCGACAGTGGCGGTGCGGCCCTTAATGATCAAGCGTACGCAGAGAGAGCATCTCAGTAGTTTACTTTCCTTGAAGCACGACGATGAGAGTGACACTCGCAGCGCTCAAGTCCCACGCCCTTGCGTGCTCGCTCTTTAGACCGACGACACTCGAAAAGGCGATAAAACGGCTCGGCTTCGTACAGGCTGATCCCATACGGTCGCCCGCTCGGGCACAAGACCTTATCCTTCGGCATCGAGTCAGCCGTTATCGGGCAGGAGACTTGGAACGCCACTATCCGAAGCTTGGTCTGGACGAGGATTACTTATACGCCTACGGCTTCGTTCCAGAAAGCACGTGGCGGCTACTGCACCCGCGACTTGCTAAGACTTTGAGCGCAACCGAGCGGCGTGTCCTCGAGTTGGTCTCCGCGCAGACCCACGTACACCCACGCGAGCTGGAAACTCACCTTGGCGCAACGCGCGAAGTAAATGCCTGGGGCGGATATTCGAAGGCCACCACGCGCACACTGGAGCTACTGCACTTCTATGGGCTGCTGCGTGTCGCAAGACGCCAAAACGGCATTCGCCTGTATGAGGCCCAAACCCGCGTGGCAGATACAGAGCCGGGGCTCGAACTGAAAGACCGGCTTGGGAAGTTAGTGCTGCTGATTGCCCGCATTCTTCAACCTATGCCGGAACGGAGCCTGGGCGCGACGCTGGTGCATCTCGGACATTCCGCGCCGCACTTAGAGGGACGCCGTTCGATTGTCAAAGAATTAGTCGCCGAAGGCGAGCTGGCAAGCGCCGAAATGGAAGGGGTGCGCTACGTTTGGCCCGCGGGCAAGTTACTCCGCAAAGCGCCAGAGGAGCGAGTCCGCTTTCTTGCGCCGTTCGATCCGATCGTGTGGGACCGCCGCCGTTTCGAGCTTTTTTGGGGTTGGGCATATCGATTCGAAGCCTATACGCCCGCTGCCAAGCGGAAGCTGGGTTACTACGCGATGCCGTTGCTGTGGAAGCACGAGGTTGTCGGCTGGGTGAACATATCGAATCGCGGCGGTAAGTTTGAGGTCGAAGACGGTTACGCCAAAGGCCGTCCGAAGGGCGATGTCTTCCGCAACGCGTTTAAAGCGGAAGTCGAACGCTTTCGAGCCTTCCTACAATAGTTCTCATGAAATGGACAGCAGCCGTGTTGGCCTTGGCCGTTGCCGCGCCCGTGACGCTTTCGCAAACTGCCACTCAGAAATTCCAGCCGCCCATGCCGCCGGGGCCGAATCCCAACTCGCAGTACCGTCTCGGTCCGGATTCGATGCCGCAAGACGGCGTGCCGAAGGGCGAGATACGGGGACCATATCATTTGCCCAGTCAGGCGTATCCCGGCACGCAGCATACGTACTGGGTCTACGTGCCCGCGCAGTATGATCCATCGATTCCGGCGGCGTTGATGATCTACCAGGATGGCCAAGCTTTCAAAGACGAAGACGGCGACATCCGCGCCGAAAATGTGATGGACAACCTGATCTACCGGCGTGAAATCCCGGTGATGATTGGCATTTTCATCGATCCTGGCCGCACAGCCGAGCAGCCCGAGCCTACTCTCAACAACTGGGGCGATAAAGACACCAACCGGCCGACCGAATACAACACGCTCGATGATAAATACGCGCGCGTCATCACCGAAGAACTGATGCCGGTGCTGTACAAGGAATACAACATCTCCAAGGATCCTGCCATGCACGGGATCGGGGGATCGAGCTCAGGCGCCATCGCGGCGTTCACTGTTGCTTGGGAACGGCCTAACGACTTTCGAAAGGTGCTGAGCAATGTCGGCAGCTTCGTCGATCTTCGAGGCGGCGATGTCTATCCCGAAAAGGTATTGGCGAGCGAGACAAAGCCAATTCGCGTTTTCCTGTGCGACGGGCGCAACGACAACCGCGGAGTGGGCCGCGACGGCGTTTATAACCAGAAGCGCGACTGGTTCTACCAAAATGTCCGGCTGATGAAGGCGCTGACGCAGAAGGGCTACGACGTCAATTACGCCTGGGGTATGAATTTACACGGACAGAAGTATGGCGGCGCAATCATGCCCGACATGATGCGTTGGTTGTGGCGCGATGGCCCTGTCTCGACCGATCCGAATGACATGGTGGAACGGTCGTTCCGCCAACCGGCCGCGAAAAAGGAGTAAGTCCGTGGCGCCGGTGGACGATTCCGAGGCAGCGCTTTTTGCGACCAGGAGGGACTGGGCTGCCTGGTTAAAGAAGAACCACCGCATCAGTACCGGCTTGTGGCTGCGTATCGCGAAGAAAGGCTCGGAATTGCAGTCCGTGTCGCACAAGGAAGCGCTGGAAGTGGCGCTCTGCTATGGCTGGATCGACGGACAGAAGAGACCGGAAAGCGTCGGGGCGTGGCGAGAGCGATTTGTTCCGCGGGGAGCGCGCAGCCTATGGTCGAAGATCAACCGCGAGGCGGCTTTGGCGCTGATCGCGACGGGGGAGATGAAGCCAGCCGGTCTAGAGGCCATCGAAACGGCGAAGAAAAACGGGCAATGGGAAGCCGCCTACGACCCCCCCAAAACGGCCGTCGTCCCAGAGGATTTGCAAGCTGCCTTGGACGCCAATCCGCGCGCGAAGGCATTCTTCGCCACCCTGAATGCGACCAATCGCTACTCGGTCTTGTGGCGAATTCAGACCGTCAAACGCGCCGAGACGCGCGCCCGCAAGATCGAGCAGATGGTGGCAATGTTAGAACGCGGCGAGAAGTTTCATTAGTCGTTCGAAGGCCGGATTCAGGCTTCCGCGATGCCGATGTCGTTTGGTACGAGCGGCTTAGCTGGAAATTACCAAATGAAATTCGAGGAGGCATTGGTATTTGTGGGATGGCTTACTGTTCTGGCAAATGTGTCAGTGACCGATGAGCTGAAACGATTATCTTGTTTCCTTTGAATGGGATGCGGACATTTTTTGGGGCTGGGCGAGCGGCGCGCTTGCGACACTCGGGGCGAAATGCCCGAAGATTTGCAACTGCTGCCGCGCCCGCCCTTGACCGCGATGCAGCACGGCTGCCGTTCGCAAGAGTTGCTGCTGGAGCACGAAGATCCGGCCGAGTGGCGCAGGCTGTTGAGCCAATATCGCAACGAGTATCAGCCGGAAACCGAGTTTCTGGATCAGCTGATGTTAGAGGCGGCACAGGCGCATTGGTTCTTCCTGCGAACGCAACGCAACCTGTTCGATACGCAAGCTGCGCTGCCGCGCAATCCGATGGAATGGACCGATGAGCATCATCGCAAGCTGGCGTTGTTCTTGCGATATCAGACCACGGCGGAGCGGAGCCATCAACGGGCGTTGGCGAAGCTGACAAGTTATCTGCGACTGCAGCAGTTTCGGACAAGGTTGCAAGAACAACAAGCAGCGGCGAAACGCACGGCGGATGCGCCTGTGACGCCTGCTCCTGCTGTGGCGGCGACGGCTTCCGTGAAAGAGAAAGACGCGAAGAAGCCGGAGAAGCCCGTGATCGTTGAGCAGTGGATCGAAGTGCGCAATGTCGACAACCAAATGGTAGTCGATTTTTATCCGACCAATGATGAGTTGGCGGTCGAGATCGAACAGAAGAAAGTGAAGCCGACGTTGCTGTACCGGCGGTTGCATTTTCCCAACGGTGTGCCGGCCTATTACCAGTGGGTGCGGCCGCGCAAAGGGATGGCGACGCGTGGCGGCATGGCGATGCAGCGGATGACGTTAGAGACGTGGGAAGAGCTGAGGGAAGTGGAGCGGAAGACCGGCTTTGCTGAGAGCACGGGAAAGGCGACGTTAAGGGATTGGCGGGAGGAGGGGTGAGAGAAGTGAGGGGCGCCCATCCTTCGGCTGGAGGCTGGATTTCGCGGGGAGCGTAGGAGCTCGATGCCCAGTGGATGGCTGATGAGATGGGCGTATGTTTGTTCCTATCCGGGCTGCTCACCCCGTCCTGGTTCGAAGGGTTGCATTGTCATGGGGAAGAGTAGCGCAAAGTATTGGCCAAGTGGTGTGGCCGTGATCTCCCCCAAGCCCGTTTAGGGCCCAACCCGCGCAAGGAATATTCGCCCATGACTGTTTCAAGTCGTAAGTACATTAGCAATTTGGCGAATGAAAACGAACAGTGGGACCGCTTGACGCTTCCGTCTAGTTTTTAGACAACACACTTTTGCCCCTTCGGCTAATTCGGCGTGAGTGCCCCTTCACGCGCTGAAGCAATAAACCGCGCCGGTCCGACGATCTGCGTCGGATCACGTTACCCGGTCTTGAGCTGAGCGGCTAGGCGACTGCATCTTCATCCGCTCTTGTGCACGAGTCACTATAATGCGTGTGTCTGAGCTACTCAGTGAGTTAAGGGTGCGCCCAAAGGGCAATCCGGGAAGATGTATGTCGCCTGATCGAGAGCGAATCGCGAATGAAGATCTCCGGAGAGAACTAGAACGCCTGTTCCTGAGCCCGACCGTTTTCGATGCCGACAGCCTTTGCACGGGGGCTGAAGATCTGGTCGTTCGGTATGTCCTTGCAACCCTGCTAGAATTCCTTTCCGATCCTGCGAACAGCCGACGACACAGCAGCAGAGAGGCCAATTTCGTACGAGACGGTCAGATGTTCTCAATCAGAACGACAGGAGACATCGACGATCCGAACACGATAAAGATCCGGATAAGCCCCTTCACCAATTCGAACTCGCACATTCCTGTTGCCGAACAGGAGTTTGGAGTGGATTCGAGCGGCATGTACTCCAGAGTTGAACTGTCCGTCTCCGACGGTTTCGAAGGGTATCTTGACACGCTATCAAGAATCGTAAGAACTGCCTTCGAGGCAGGATATCGCGCTCTTGAGCAGCATGCGCTTAGACGGCTTGAGGCTTTTGGTCAAGACGTGGCACGAGATCTATATAGATGTTTGAGAGTTTTGTTCAAAACGGCGATAGCCGATTACATTCTGCTCTATGTTGTCGCCGCCCAAAAAGGCGTTTACCTACATGATTCTCTGTCTCTAAAGGCTGCCTTGGGCCGCGCGAGTCAGGACATGACTCAAGCGCGTTTGTCACCGATGTTGCAAGTAGCACGTTTCGCTAGCATTGTGCTTCCCTCCGATCATCTTTTCGTTCCGAAACAAAAAGTCAGTGAGCTGAGCCTGGTTAATCCGCCTTACGCGGAAAGTGGCCTTAATTTAGCCGAACTTACGCTTCTTCAATCCGACAAGATGATCATTCAACGGTTGGTGGGCAATCAGCAGTTCAAGATCGAAGCATGTTACCCTCCCTCGATTCGTCAAGAGGTGGAGGATGTCTTGCGTCGCGAGCGGCCGATGTTCAGAGAAATCATGGAACGACGGGGCGATGAGATATATGAGTTCACTCGCCGCTTGGATTGTTCTCATATGCCCGTCCATAAAACTCGAACTGCACTAGAAAACGGATCATACAGAAATCGAGTCAAAATCTCAGTCGCGCCGAGAGCCGCTGCCGCCGAGGAATTTGACACTTTCATCTCGTACGCCCGAGTGGACTCCGAGAGCGTATCCAAATTGAAATCGGCGCTTGAATTACGTGGGTTGCGCGTCTGGATGGATACGCAGGAAATCGAACCCGGGTGTCTTTTCCAGGATGCACTTCAAACCGGCATTTTACGGGCAAACGGCGGATTGGTCATCATTGGAACGGGCGGTCTGACTCATTGGCAGAGCCTTGAGTGTAATGCGCTTCTAAGTCAGTTTGCGGGGTTGGGGAGACATCTCATCCCGATTCTTTTGCCGGGAGTAGCCGAGATTCCGTCAGATAAGCCCTTCCTGAAGGAGTTGCAATACGTGAAATTTACCCGCTCGATCCTAGAGACCGAAGGCATTGATTCGATTATCAAAGGGGTAGGTGTGAAAAAGCGCAGATCGATAAACACCCTTTTTTAGCGAATGGATCGAAGGTCGATTGAGAAGGACGCTCTTGCTCAAAAGATCGTACTGGACCATTGTTTAGCGCCAGGGAAGATATCAGTGCGGACTGCTGTCCAGAAGTCGGCTTCGAGGCAATCGCACCGCACCGTCCGACGTACACCAAAGCGTTCAATCCGGCTGTTGTATCGCAGCCAAATCGATGTTTGTGAGATAGCCAAGCGCGGGCTCTCTCGGGTCTCCGCTTTCCGTAACAAAGACATCGCGACAATTTGCGATCGACTCCAGTTTTGCTCGAGCTTCCGCTACGGTTGCGCGTCTTCCGATCGTGCCGAATGCTTCGAACATTGGCCTGAGCGCTGTGTCGTTCAATAAATCGTTCATTTGCAAGGGGAGGTTTGGCGCGAAGACATTTGAGCAGGAACTGCTCCATCATGCTTCGATGCACGACGAACTTGGCAATTCCTTGCTTAAACAGAGGCAGTCGATGAATATTCGCCTTATCAAGTTCGTCGATCAGCTGATCTAGAGTTTGGTTACCTACTAGGTCCAGATCTCTTGAAAGCATTGTCGACGCCGGTACCATTCTGGAGGTGACCGGCATGCCACGCGGATCTGAGAGATTGTAGAAGCAAATCTCAAAATCCGTTCTGTTTTTGCCGTACACACGCCGCATATTGGTTACGACGCTGGCGAAACAGTTCGTCCACGAATCGGCGAATAGATTTTAGCTCCGTGGCCTTCACGTTCAGGCAGCCTTCATAAACAGGCGCGGCTTCGTCTCCACACTGGAAAACCACGATATTAGTGTCAGGGTTGTTAGCTTTCGTAGCAACACCGCATTCCCAGAGGCAGTACGACCAGTTCTGATCGGCGGACGTGTAGATGAGAATGAGCGCTTCTGTTCGCCACAGAATTTCGCGCAAAGCTTTGTTGAGCACTCGACCAGCAGGCGGCCCCAAGTAGTCCGGGTCGCTCGAAACGTGTATTCGCACCTGTGCGCCGGTTCGGTTCTTCACGAAATCGGCCAACACCTTCGCTAGCTCGTGGTCAACGTGTTTATGGCTAATGAACAGTAGTGGAAGATCCGACGAAGACGAAACCATGTCAGGACAGTATATACAGCCCGATTTCGGGAGTCGCGGATCGGAATGCCTTCGGCACCCTCAATGCGGTCGATTTCTACACATGAGCGATGCGGTCCCCAAGTCGGCACATCGGAGACGTTACTGTTCGGCCGGCACCGCCCTGCTTATCGTGGGGTCTTGGCCTCGCGCCTACCAGAGTTTGGTAGTGTCCAAGACGCTTACC
>JBARMQ010000471.1:0-32539 GCA_049802535.1 Bryobacteraceae bacterium
GCCTGAAGCCATGATCTTCAGCGACGCTGGCCCCGATCTTCGGTGGGTCGGGAATGAAAAAGGATTTGCTGCGCCGGAATGCTGGGAGACGTTCACTCCTCGCGGAGAACATGGCGGTCCCGCGGTGCCCGGTGACGTAGACACTACGCAGTCGGTGACGGGAACGGTGGACGGCCTGGACTGGATGCCGCCGGAGTGTGACGTCTCGATACGCCCAGGCTGGTTTTGGCACGCCAAGGAGAATGATAAGGTTCGAACTCCAGATAACCTCATGGATCTCTACTTTAAATCGGTCGGAAGAGGCGCAAGCTTGCTCCTCAACGTCCCACCTGACCGGCGCGGCCGGATCTATGAAGCGGATGCAGCCTCCTTGCTCGAATTCGCCCGCCGCCGTCGAGCGATGTTCCAAACGAATCTTGCGGCTCACGCCCACGTCATCGCCTCAAATACGCGGGGAAACAACCCTCGCTTCGGCGCGGCGAATCTTTTCGACGAAGATCGCGCCACATACTGGGCATCTGATGATGACGCCCGAACCCCCAGTATCACGCTTGAATTTCCTGCCCCCATCACCTTCGACGTCATTCGCATTGGTGAAGCGCTGCCCTTTGGCCAGCGCGTCCGAGCCATAACCGTGGAGGCAGCGACAGCCGCTACTGACTGGAAAGCCATCGCAAACGAAACGAGCATCGGAAATTGCCGGTTGGTGCGCCTGGATGACAAAGTGACTGCTGCCCGGGTAAGGCTGACCGTCACCAAAGCGGCCGCATCTCCTGCCCTTTCCGAATTTGGCCTTTTTCTGAGCAAGTTGACTTAGGCGAATTTCAATAAATAAGTTTGGCCGGCACTCACGGGAAAGACAATTCGTTCTCCCGACGGGCGGGTTGCAATCGCGCCACCCTGTGCGGTTACAGATGACAAACGCTGCTGGGCAGGGAGCCGAAGCGTCACTTCGAATGACCGTCTTGGCCGGATGGTGCTTTCCACCGCTTTCCCATCTCTCCATTCGATATCGATCTCCGCGCCGCCGCGAATGCATAATCCTTTGACGTTGCCGCTTGGCCATTTAGACGGCAGCGCCGGTAGAAGACGCACCTCATCCGCATGGCTTTGCACCAGCATCTCCGCCATGGCCGCAGTGCCGCCAAAGTTCCCGTCTATTTGAAAAATCCATCCCTTTCCCGCCGGATGTGTGTCGTAAAGGTTCGGCCCGGTGCTGTGGTCCAGCAACATCGTTAGCGATTCGTGCGCCTTCTCGCCGTCGCATAGCCGTGCCCAAAGGCAAATCGCCCAGGCCCGGCTCCACCCGGTATAAGCACCGCCCGCCGCGAGACGTCGTTCGAGCGACACGCGCGCCGCATCCCAGAATTTGCTTTCGTGTTGCGGTGTAAACTCGCTGCCCGGATATAGCGGATACAGGTGCGACATGTGGCGTTGTCCCGGAACCGCTTCGACAAAGTCCTTGTACCATTCGAGCAATTGTCCATGGCTTCCCACCTGATAATCGGGCAGCCGTGCGCGCTTTTGCTCCCATTCGCTTTGTAAGTCCGCATCGACGCCGAGAATCTTTGCAGCCGCCGCGCAATTTTTGAACAACTCCCGCAGTAATGCGATGTCCATGGTGCATCCGGCGCTAGTGGCTGCCGGCTTGCCGCTCGGCGCCATGAAGACGTTCTCAGTGGAAAACGACGGGCAGGTCGTCAGCCGCCCGTGTCCGTCGTGAATTAGATATTGAGTATAAAATGCCGCTGAACTCTTCATCAGCGGATAAGCGCGCTGCCGCAGGAAGTCTTCATCTTTCGTGAACTCATAGTGCTCCCAAAGGTGCGCACACAACCACGGCCCGCTCATCTCCCAATTCGCCCAAGTCGGATCTCCGTGGCCGTAATCCCCAGCCGGGGCGGATTGACGCCATAAATCAACGTTGTGGTGCGAAACCCACCCGCCGGATATCCCGTAATTTACTGCAGCCGTCTTACTGCCCGTGCGCCTCAAGCCTTCAATTAAGTCGAACAATGGCTCGTGACACTCGCTGAGATTACATGTCTCCGCCGGCCAATAATTCATCTCGGTGTTGATATTTGTCGTCCAGTTAGAACTCCACGGGGGCCGCACCTTCTCGTTCCATATGCCTTGTAAGTTCGCCGGTTGCGTACCCGCGCGTGAACTGGCAATGAGCAAATAGCGTCCGTACTGGAAATAGAGTGCCATCAACGATTGATCCACGGGATCGGCGACGAACGCTTTCAGCCGCTCGTTAGTCGGGACAGCATCGTGCATACCCGATTCCAAAGCAAGGGTCACCCGCCGAAATAGCTTTTGGTGATCGTTGACATGTGCGCCCAGCAGCGTGGCGTATGGCTTTGATATGCCTTGGAGCTGTGGCCGGCAGCGCTCGGCAATTTCATCGGCAGACAGATCCGGCATGTATTCAAAGCCTTTGTATCCGGTCGCCGCTGCGAATACCAGCACAGCGCTGTTGGCGTTGGTCACCTGAAGGCCCGGGCTCCCAGGGCCTTCTATGGTGACGTTCATCCCATTGCCTGAACCGCTTGCCATCACTGTGTCGCTACGAATGGTTCCACCCTCGCATTTAGCTCGCAGCCATCCTTCAAAGCGCATGCCCTTGCCCTCGCCTGTGTCGTCGAAGACCACGGGATCGGGCGATCGAACATAATCGGGTTGAATAAGTGCCGGAGCCTTGCCGCTCAGCCGTAGCGTGTCCGATCCGGCTGGCCGTGTCTGATAATGCAGGGGGCTTGTGAGAGCTGCTCCAAAACTTAGCTTGCCTGGTTGATCGCACGAGATTCGCACGACAAGGACCTGATCTGGCGCCGAACAGAACGCCTCGCGCATATAAGTGACGCCATCCGCCTGATACGTGACCCGTGCGACTCCCCGATCCAGATCGAGTTCGCGGCGGTAATTCGTTACTTCCGAATGCGGGAACGTCAGATGAAGATCGCCTAGCGGCTCGTATGACTGGTTATATGGTCCTTGCATCTTGTGGCACACGGCGTCTGCCTCGTTGTATGCCTCCTCTTGCAAGACCAGCCGCCGCACTTCCGGCAAAAAGCTCTTGGCCTCGGGATTGTTCCAGTCACGGGGCGATCCTGACCATAGCGTGTCTTCATTGATTTGGAGTCGCTCAGCTGCAATGCCGCCAAAAACCATGGCGCCCAATCGCCCATTGCCGATAGGCAGAGCGTCAGTCCACACTTCCGCCGGCTGCTTGTACCAAAGGACGAGATGATTATTAGCTGCCGGCTGGGCCAGCACGCCGGCCGCACCGATTGCGGCTGGAATGGTGGCGAGGAATTCGCGTCGCGTCTGCATAGGCTAAGTAAATCACGACCCGCACGATAACTAAGGGGCCATGAGATACCGTCTCTTGTAAGCGCGTCGCTTGATTATGGTCCAACTGGAAGAGTCGATGATTATCGAGGCTCCCATTGCTCGCTGCTTCGATTTGTCACGAAGCATTGAGGTGCATCTCGCGGGCAATACTCACTTCGGTGAGCAAGCTGTTGCCTCCGGCGGCGCAACGTCCGGTCTCCTATCCCTGCATCAGCGCGTCACGTGGCAAGCGCGACACTTCTGGATTCGCCAGAAACTCACCAGCGAAATCACCGCCTTTGAGTTCCCTGTCTATTTCCAGGACAGGATGATCACCGGTGCATTTCACATCATGGAACACGATCATTTTTTCCGCGCACTATCATCCCAACGAACTGAAATGAAAGACGCGTTTCGTTTCGCCGCTCCGTTACCGATCCTGGGCCGCATCGCCGAAGTGTTAGTTCTCCAGCGTTACATGCGTGCCCTGCTGCACGAGCGAAATCAAGTGATAAAAGAGATAGCGGAGTCCGATCGATGGACGGAATATCTGCCTTAGGAAGACGTCAATGCGGCTTGTGATCACGGGCGGCAGCGGGCAGGTCGGTCTGATCCTGGCGCGCCATTTCCAGGAAGAGGGACATCAAGTCACCGTCGTTAGCCGGCATGTGCGTCCGCAGGAGTGGCGGACACGAACCTGGGACGGCCTGACGCTCGGCAATTGGGTTTCCGATCTTGAAGACGCCGACGCCTTAATCAACCTAGCTGGGCGCAGCGTCAACTGCCGCTACAACGAAGCGAATCGCCGTTCCATTATGGATTCGCGAGTCGGCACAACCCGCCTGCTGCATCGCGCCCTTGCCTCTCTTGATCGGCCTCCCCGGGTGTGGCTAAATGCCAGCACCGCGACCATCTATCGCCATGCTCTCGACCGGCCCATGGACGAAGCGACGGGAGAACTGGGAGGCGATGAAATCGGCGCGCCCAGCACCTGGAATTTCTCAATTGGTGTTGCGAAGGCTTGGGAAGAGGCGTTTTTCGCGACAGACACACCCTGCACCCGCAAAATCGCGATGCGCAGCGCGCTGACCTTGAGCCCCGATCCGGGAGGCGTGTTCGATGTGATGCTTGCATTAGTTCGTCGATGGATGGGAGGCCCTATGGGGCATGGAACGCAGTATGTTTCTTGGATTCATGAGGCCGACTTTGTGCGCGCCGTCGAGTTCCTCATAACTCGAGATAACATGTCCGGCGTCGTCAACCTCTCATCGCCGCATCCCGTTCCGAATCGTCAGTTCATGCGCGCGCTGCGACAGGCGTGGTGCGTGTGCCCCGGCTTGCCGTTAGCGAAATGGATGCTTGAAATAGGCGCCCTTCTGCTGCGCACCGAGACCGAGCTGGTGCTCAAAAGCCGCCGAGTCATACCCGCACGTCTGCAGGCTGCGGGCTTCTGCTTCGGCTTTCCGGAATGGCCCTCGGCTGCTCGCGAATTAGTGGAACGTTGGCGAATTCAGCATCGTAGCTAAGGCACTCGCAGAATTCGCAATAGTCCTGCGGCTAAAATTGAAGTAATGGCCCAAGCTATCCCTTCCAGCGAGTCCGCTCCCCAGCCGGTGCGCTCGCCTTACCTTATTGTTCTTTTGGCTTGGCTGATTCCGGGTGCGGGACATCTCCTGCTGGGCCGGCGCGGCCGCGGCGCCATCGTTCTCTCTACCGTGCTGCTTACGTTTCTGGTAGGGCTATTGATGCACGGCCCCATGTTCCAACCGCATGGTGGCGACTTGCTTTCCACTCTTATTCAATACGGCGGTTTTATTGGCGATCTCTCTTCCGGCATTCTCTATTTGCTCGCCGTTTGGCTTGGATACAACGCTCCCGATGTGGCGGCATTTTCGCCCGATTACGGACAGAAATTTCTTGTTGCCGCCGGACTGCTCAATATTCTCGCCATCGTTGACGCCTACGAAATCGCCACCCATCAGAAAGACTAAGCCAATGACTTTGCACCTCGATCATTTTGAAACCTCGGTGCTGTTCGCACTCTTTTCCTCCGTAATTCTCGGCCTCGTGACGAAGCGCACCGACTACGAACGCCTCCGTTACGCCGCGTATTGCTTCGCCTGCTTTATGGCCGCGACTTTCGGCATCGGCTGGGTCATGCATTTTCTGCATGGATAGCCTCTCAATGAAGACCTTCTACATCGAGACGTTCGGCTGCCAGATGAATGCGCACGATTCTGAAAAGGTCGTGGGCACCATGCTGAGCCAGGGTTATGCTCAGGTCGACCAGCCGGAAGACGCCGGACTGGTGCTTTACAACACCTGCAGCATTCGCGATAAGGCGGAGCAAAAAGTCTTTCACCGTTTGCAGCAATTCAAACGCGAAGCGGGGAAGGGAAAAGTATTCGGCGTCCTGGGATGTGTTGCGCAACAGGAAGGCGATCGTATCTTTGAGCGCGCGCCGCATGTCAGTCTCGTCGCCGGATCTGCAAGCTATAACCGTTTGCCCGAAATGTTGGTGCAGCTCGAGGCCGGCAATCGGCGCGTCACTGGCCTTAGCCTCGATACCACAGAAACCTTCGATACGCCATTCACTCGCCGCGATAATCCGCACCGCGCTTACATCACGATCATCGAAGGTTGCGACAAATCTTGCGCTTATTGCGTTGTCCCGTTTACGCGCGGACCCGAACGTAGCCGTACTAGCGAAAGCGTCTTGCGCGAAACATCACAGTTGGCAGCCTCCGGCTATACCGAAATTCAATTACTGGGGCAAAACGTCAACAGCTATCGCGATCCGTCTCCCGCCGGTTGGGACTTTGCCCAACTTCTCGGGGGAACCGGTGAAATTCCCGGCATTCGGCGCGTCCGGTTCACTACCTCACATCCCCGCGACTTCATAAAGGACATCGTCGATGCCATTGACCGCAACCCGGCCCTCTGCAATCACGTCCATCTGCCGGTTCAATCGGGCTCCAGCGCCATCCTTACTCGTATGCAGCGCCTCTACACGCGTGACGATTACATGCGTCGTATTGAATGGATGAAGCAGGCCGAGCGCGATATCGCCATCACGACTGATATTATTGTTGGATTTCCCGGAGAGACCGAGAAAGATTTTGAGGCCACCCTGGGTCTTATTGATGAAGTGCAATACGAATCGATGTTCATCTTTAAGTACTCCAAGCGGCCCAATACTCCCGCGATGCAATACGAGGATCACATCCCGGAGGAAGAAAAAACCAGACGATTCACCATCCTTCAGGAGCGGCAGCGCGCCATCCAACTGCGCCGCAACTCGCAATATGTCGGCAAGACCGAAGAGGTGCACGTCGAAGGGTATAACATGGCCACGAACCAGTGGATCGGCCGCACCAGCCAGCACAAGACTTTAAATTTTACCTGCGCGAGCCTGCCCGCTCCGATTGCGGACCGCACGTTAGTTGGTGATTACATGGATGTGCTGGTCACTCGTGCCGGTCCTAATAGTCTTGCTGGCGAACGTTTGGCCATACAGTGACAACGGAGGCAAATCATGGAAGTAGAAATGAAAATACGCGGGCTGATGATGGACCCGGTGACCAATATGCCGATTGTTGTACTGAAGGACCTGGGAGGCGACGCCGTTCTCCCGATTTGGGTCGGTATCTACGAAGCCAATGCTATCGCTCTTGAAATCGAAAAAGTCACCACCCCGCGCCCAATGACACACGACTTGATCAAAGTTCTATTGATGGGCCTCGAAACCAACATCCAAAAGGTTGTGGTCAGTGAACTGCGAGAAGAGACTTTTTATGCCGTTATTTGGCTGGAGCGTGAAGGTAAGGTGATCAGCGTCGATTCGCGCCCTAGTGATGCGCTGGCGCTGGCTCTGCGCCACGATTGCCCTATTTATGTCGAAGACCGGGTGCTTCAGTCCTCTCGCAACTCGACCACGGTTTCTGAAAAGGTAAATAATGAGGAATTGCGCAAGTGGCTGGAGAACCTGAACGACGAAGATTTGGGCCGTTATAAGATGTAATCCTCACCAAAACAAAAGGCCCCGGAAATGAACTCCGGGGCCTTTTCCCTTGAAATGCTCTGAGGTGGGACTAGCGTTTTCTTCCGTGATTGATGCGCTTGCGCGCAGTGGCTAATTTCGTATCCGGCAGCGAGGGATCCTTGAAAGTGAGCATGTACGGCGAAGGGGTGAAGCTTTCCGCCACACCTGAGAACGTCAGTTGATCGCCGGGCTTGATCGGGTCCACCGGGTTGATCGCTTCGGAAAACTGCAGTGTGGCGTCGGGAGTCTTAGGATCTTCCACGCCCAAGGTGATGGTGGTTGGCTTGTCTGGCGGATCTACACTAATGACCGTTCCCTTAAAGCTGGTCACACCGGGCACAGCAGTTCCTGGGATCTCAGCGCCCTGGACAGTATTGTTGAAGAAGGTTTGACCGTCTGGCGCAGCCAGGTTGGTCTTAATCGTCTCCCACAGTTTGAAGGACGGATCGGCATTCATCCGGTCCGTCATCGCTTGAGCGTCTTTGTTGGCCAAGTCGGCTGCACTGGGGGGAGGCGTAAAGCCGGCCGGTGGCACTGCGGAGGTCTTTGCCGCCGTCAGGATTTGGTCGGCGCCATCTGGCGAGCCGTGGTAGTCCTTATAAAACTTTGTGAAGTAGTCCATCACCTTCTGGCGGTTGTCCGCTGGTAAGGCCCCCGGGCCGTCATACGTTGCTGCGCGGGCATATTCAAACAGCGCATCGCCGTATTTTTTGTCCTTCTGCAACAGCACGCCATATTGATACGCAAGCGCGCTGTCGTTGGGATTAGCTTGCAAACTATCTTTATATTGCTCCTCGGCACCCGCCATATCGCCCTTAGCGTTGTCTTCCCATGCGAGGGCCTTGTGCGCCAGCGCCATCACCTGCGGTTTCGCCGCATCCCACTTGTCGTCGGCGACGCCGGGAGGCTTAATGCCCTGGTCGATGATGGCGTGCGCGTCGGCATCCACCTGGCTCTCAATCGCTGGGGTGGGGCTCGTGCCGCCCGCTACCGGTCCCCACACCAGCGGGAAATAATAGCCCTGAAAATACTTCGGGTCTATCTCTACCGCTTGCTTGCAGTAGTCCAACACTTTCGGCGCATTCGTCGCGGCGTCTGTCTGCGCGAGCTGGTTGTAGGTCGTGCAATACATCTCTATCCGATCCGGCTTGTAATCGCTAGTCGGGTACTTATCCGACCATTGATTCAGCAAGTCCAGCCGCTGCTTGGCATCGCTCGCCTTTACGATCGATGCGTACAGATCATACTCGCCCCGGTCTTTCCAGTTCTTGGTGGTGGCTGCACCGCCAGCGGCCGGCGCCTGCGCACACATAGGCAGCGCGGTCAGACCCGCGAGCGCGAGTGCAAACGCCGCAGTGGCCATTGCGGATTTCACCGCTCTTATATGACAAAACTCCACAACATCCTCCCCGAAAGGAACTCTAAATTTGGAAGTATAACTCTCGCCAGCGCTCCGACGTCGACTCGCGAGAGCATGACAGGGCTCTCCCACGCAACTGATCGCGTAAAGCCGGAGTATAACGGAATCGATTCATACCCCGCAACCTTCCCAAGCCCTTAAACCGCAATACACTTCCTAGTCGTTAGATGCGCAGTCCGGAAAACTTGTTCCCCTCTGCCCGCAACCACACGCTGAAGCATGTCGCAGGAATCGTTCTCGTGCGCCGGTAATCTGGAAGTCATCTTTCCGTCTTTGCATGCTATCATCCACGTTTCCATGCGCTATCCCGACCTCGCGGTCATAGCAGTTTATCTGGTGGCGATCACCTGGTTTGGAGCGCGTTTCAAAAATAGTCAGAAATCTCTCAAAGATTATTTCCTGGGAGGCCGGGATGCGCCCTGGTGGGCCATTGCGCTCTCATTGGTCTCTGCCGAAACCTCCGTGCTTACGGTCATCGGAACGCCCGCGCTCTCGTATGCGGGCAACTTCGGTTTCCTCCAACTGATTCTGGGCTATCTCCTCGGGCGCATCGTTATCTCCGTGTTGTTCCTGCCTCAATATTTCCGAGGCGAGATGTTCACCGCCTACGAGTTGATGCAAAGGCGCTTTGGTCCCAATATACGGAAGTTCACCGCTGGTCTCTTCCTCCTCTTGCGCGCTTTGGCGGAAGGAGTTCGTGTCTTTGCGGTTTCAATTGTCATCTCAATCGTGCTTGGCACCGGCGAAGTCGCCTCCATCGCCCTTATCACGGCGTTGACTCTTATCTACACGTTCCAAGGCGGTATGACCGCGGTGATTTGGACCGACGTCGTCCAAATGATCCTCTACATTGGCGGAGCAATTGGCAGTCTGTTTCTCATTCTCAACTTGATCCCCGGTGGCTGGCATCACGTGGCGGCGACGGCAGCTCCCTTAGGCAAATTTCATGTCTTCGATTTCCGTTTTGCGCTTGACTCAACCTTTTTTCATCGCAATTACAGCTTCTGGGCTGGGCTGATCGGCGGCTGCTTCCTGACCATGGCCAGCCATGGCACTGAGCAACTAATGGTTCAACGCTTGTTATCGGCGCGATCGGAAGCCAGCAGCAGGCTCGCTCTCTTCGCCAGTTGGGCCGTCGTGTTTCTCCAATTTAGCTTGTTCCTGGTAATCGGCCTCGTGCTGTTCGTTTACGACCGAAATGGGAAAGGGGCTGCGGCCTCGGTACCCGAGCGTATTTATCCCCAATTCGTTTGGGATCACTTACCGGTTGGCTTAGCTGGACTCGTGATCGCTGCGATATTAGCCGCGGCCATGAGCAATCTCAGCGCGGCTCTCAATGCTTTGGCCTCAACCACCGTCATGGACTTTTATCGAGTCATGCGACCGGGCCTGACGGAGAGCTTCTACTTGGGTCTAGCCCGATGGGCTACCGTTGCTTGGGGCGTAATCCTGTTCGGCGTCGGTTTATTCGCGCGCCATTGGGGACGTGTCCTGGAAGCTGGGCTTTCCATCGCGTCCGTCCTTTACGGCGCTTTGCTCGGTGTCTTTCTTCTGGGCCTGCTGACGCGGCGGCCCGGCGAGCGCTCCGCCATCGCGGGAATGATTGCCGGCCTCGCGGCGATTCTGCTCTTTCGTCAGGCCGTAGCTTACACCTGGTACGTGCTGGTCGGGTCCTTGGCCACCTTTATCGTTGGCTATCTCGCCAGCTTCGTCTTCCGCGACGCCCCCAAAGTTCATGCTTGATCCAGACATGACCGCACACCAACGAACCGTCCCAACACTCCGTCGGGTGCTTGGCATTTGGAGCGCTGTCTCCATTGTTATCGGCACGGTCATCGGAAGCGGCGTGTTCCTGGTTCCGACAACCATGATTCAGTATGTCGGCTCGGTTCGACTTCTGTTCATTGTTTGGATCGCGGCCGGCGTGCTCAGCCTTTTCGGCGCCTTAACGTATGCCGAACTCGCTGCCGCGATGCCGGAAGCGGGTGGTGAATATGTCTACCTCCGCGAGGCGTATGGGCCCTTTTGGGGTTTCCTCTACGGCTGGACGCAGTTTTGGGTTGCCAAGAGTGGCTCAATCGCTACTTTGGCAGCAGGTTTTTACACCTATCTCACTGCATTCGTACCGGTACTCGCGCACTCCATTTATGTAGTTCCCTTGCACATTGGTCCCAGGGGTAGTTTGTTGGAGATCCACTACGGCCAACTGGTTGCCATTTGTCTGATCCTGATATTGGCCGGAGTCAATTACGTTGGAGTTCGGTCCGGAGGTAATCTTCAAGTCGTCGTTACCGCGATTAAAATGCTCTTAATTGCCGGGATAATTCTAGTCGGGATTTTTTCCGGTAAAGGGGATTTCGAGCATTTCCATTATTCCATCAAAAGCGCCGGTGGCATCGCCGGTTTCTTCGCCGCAATGGTCAGCGCCCTATGGGCGTACGACGGTTGGAATAACGTCAGCATGGTCTCATCCGAAATTGAAAAGCCCCAGCGGAATTTGCCTCGCGCCCTGATTTTGGGAACCTCAGCCGTCATCGTTACCTACCTATTAATTAACGTCGCGTACTTTTATGTCCTGACCCCTTCGCAGGTCGCCTCCAGCGGTCGCTTAGCGGCTGATATGATGGCACACCTATACGGTGGAGTGGCGGCTAGCCTCGTCACCATAGCAGTCTTAATTTCCATTTTCGCTGCCCTCAATGGCTCAATTTTGAGCGGCTCTCGCGTGCCTTATGCCATGGCGCGGGACGGCCTTTTTTTCCGCCCGGCGGCGAAAGTGCACCCCGAATTCAGAACACCCGGAAATTCGATGATCATGCTTTGTGTCTGGTCCTGCGTAGTTGTACTCAGCGGATGGTTCGACGATCTCTATAATTTCGTCATCTTCGGGAGCTGGATTCTATATGGAATGACGGCTGCGGCGGTATTTGTGCTCCGGCGAAAGCGCCCTGATTTACCACGGCCTTACCGGGTTATCGGATATCCTATTTTGCCTGCCTGTTTCGTGGGTGTCGCCGCATTATTGCTGTGGAACACTCTTCAATCAAGACCTCGAGAGTCTTTAATGGGACTGGGCCTGATGGGGCTGGGTATTCCCTTCTATTTCTACTGGCAAAAACGCTTGGCGTCCAAATAGAGGTTTTACCTTCCTGAAGTGTTTCAAACAACCAGCCTTGAAAAATCAATTTAGTACTAGGACCACCCGTTCCGATTGATTTCGCACGAATATTGAATTACCTTCCATACGCTATTAAACTTTCAATATTATCCGAATGACAACGTTTGTAACTGTTCTGTATTTCGAGCGCGTCAAGGATTTTGGTATGTGGTCCAGCCGGGAGGTTCTTAGTGGACGTAGATAAAATGCTCGCCGAGCTTCGTTTGGAGCGTGAACAAATCGAGGAGGCGATCCTGACGTTGGAACGGCTCGCTCGAGGGCGAGGGCGCCGCCGGGGAAGACCTCCGGCATGGCTCAAGGACGCTGTGGGCGCTGCGGTCAGTGCGGCTGATATGGGAGACGCACCTCCCGTGACGGAGCCGCGCCGCAGAGGGAGACCGCCAGGAAGCAAAACCAAGCAACTCGCTGTGCACGCCGAAGCTTAAACTCCGCCACGGCAACACTCGACGCTGATTCGGAACCGCGCACGTTACTAAGCGGAGCACCTGAGTTTGCGACGATTTGCGAGTAGGACGCTACGTGTCGATCGCACCGGCGGACACGTAGCGCTCTGCTTCACTGTGGCGAATCAAATAAACAATTCTACTCCCATTTTTACCGCTTTTCTGTGCCGGGATATATCAAAAATGGCTGGCGGCGATGATCGAAATCCGCAGCTTGCTGCTGCTCTTGATTTACAATTGTACTCGCGTCGACCCCACTTTTTAGTTCATTTGCGATTTCCGCGCTACCAATTAAGGCCTTCGACTTATCGAAATCGATTTTATGCGGGTACAGCTTTTCGAGTGCAACCGCAACCTCAAAGCCCAATCTCACGCTGTCGAAGGATTCCCTGTCTGTCACCACGAACCGCACTCCTTCAATTTCATGCCCTGCGAAATTTGAAGATGACGGCGTAAATCGGGTCGCGTATGCTCGCAGACCGGGAATGAAGCGCGCGTTCAGATAGTGGGCGAGCTCCTGCCCATTGATCCAATCAGCTCCTATCTGTTCAAAGGGCGCATCCGTACCTCGTCCTACCGAATAATTTGTATTCGCCTCAAGCATTGCCAATCCCGGATAGAGCAATGCTGCCGTCAGACTGCGTATGTTCGGTGAAGGATTCGTCCAAGTCAGCGTGGTCGAGTCGAACCAATCCCCGCGCTGCCAATTTCGCATCGCGATCACATGCAGGTCCGCGCCCCAATGCTGCTCCGCATTTGCCATCGTTGCTAATTCACCCAACGTCATTCCGTGCCGCACTGGGATTTCATATGGTCCGACGAACGACTCCAAATCCCTGTCCAATACCGGTCCTTCCACATGCGTGCCAGTCAGAGGATTCGGCCTGTCCAAAACATAAAACGCCTTGTGAGCCTGTGCCGCGTCATGCAAAGCGTAAAGCATGGTAGTCGAGTAGGTATAGAATCGGGCGCCCACTCCTTGTATGTCGAAAACAAGGGCATCAAGGTTTGCCAGTTGTTCGGGTGACAAGTGCCTTCCATTCGGTTTATAGAGGCTGATCACCGGTAATCCGCTTTGAGCGTCCTTCGCGTCGCCTACGGCTGCGTCGAACTCGCCCGAGAGCCCATGCTCCGGAGAATAAATTGCCGTCAGCTGGACGCCGCCTTCGATCATCGCGTCGATATTCCGCCGCCCGTTGCGGTCGAAGCCTGAGTGATTCGTGATCAAGCCCACCCGGCGGTTCTTTAAGGCTTCAAAGCCGCTTTGTTCGAGCACATCAAGGCCGGTCATTGTGTCCACCTGCCGCGGCACTATGCGATGTATCCCCGCGCCGGTGATGGTCTCGTTATAACCGGTCAACGTGACCCCTTCCTCATCGATACCAAACGATGCGGCTACTGCGGTCGCCACGCGGGAGCGCAACGAACTCAGCGATTTGATGCCGTTTGGATGCACGACGTTGGTCAGCAAAATCACGTAAGACTTGGTGAATAGGTCCATCCAAATTGAGGTCCCGGTGTATCCGGTGTGCCCGAACGATCCGATGGGGTACAGTTCGCCGCGATTTCTCGAATAAGGCGAATCGATGTCCCATCCCAAACCTCGTAGGATGGCTTGGTCCGCCGGCGAGGCCGGTTCAGTAAACTTGCGAACCGTGAGTGGACTGAAGATTTGCACGTTCTGCCGCGAACCCAATCCTAAGAGCATTTCCGCATATTTCGAGATGTCGCCCGCGGTCGTGAACAGACCGGCATTGCCCGCTACGCCACCCATATAGCGTGACGTCGGGTCATGCACCACACCCCACAGCGGAATATTCGTATCGGGATCTCGTTGCGTAGGCGCGATCCTGGGCCGCAATGAGGCTGGCGGATCGAACATCGATTCCGTCATGCCTAACGGGGCGAAAATCTCATCGTGCGCAAATTGCGGCATCATCTTGCCGGACAATCGATGCACGATTTCTCCCATCAGCAAAAAGTTGATGTCGCTGTAAATGAACTTTTGCCCCGGTGCGGCGATGGGCTTCTCGACCAATGCCTTTTGAATTCCCGTTTCGTATCCCGACCAGCGCGGCTCCAAGACCAAGTCCGGCGGCATTCCCGAAAAATGTGTCATCAGGTTCCGAACGGTGATGGCGCTCTTGCCGCCTTGAAACTCAGGAAGGTATTTAGTGACCGGATCGTCAATGCGCAACTTGCCCTGCTCAAACAGCTTCATCACACAGGGTGTGGTCGCGATCACCTTGGTCAGTGATGCCACATCGAAGATCGTATCCGTGGTCATGGGCTCTTTTTGCGGCACCAATGATCGAGAACCATAGGCTCTCTTGTACAGCACTTGTCCGTTGCGTCCGATCAGCAGCACCGCGCCTGGTATGAGACCGGTAGCGACAGCGTCGTTGATTTCCGCGTCAATGCTTGAATAGGCGGCGGGATTTGCGACCGGAGCAGGCACTTGTCCGGCGGCCGGATCTTGTCCTGCCAAGGCCGCTAAGGCGATGCCCAGCGCGACTGTCAGCAATGCAAACGGTCTCATGCCAGCTTGGCGGCGATCGTGTCCATCGCATGCGCCAGCTCCACGTCATTTCCGGTAATCCCTCCCGAATCGTGGGTGGTCAAATCCACAATCACCGAGTTATATGAGTTGAACCATTCCGGATGATGATTCTTCTTTTCAATCGCAAATGCGCAGGTAGTCATAAATCCGAACGCATGCGCAAAATTAGGAAATTTGTATTCGCGATGCAGCTTGTGTTCTTTGACCGACCAGTCTTTCAATCCTAGAAGTGCGGTGCGCAACTCTCCGTCTTCGAGCTTTGGTTTTGCCATGAGGTCATTTTCCCCCAACGCGTCCCGGGAATCGCCTACGGGCCGTGGTTCCGTTGCGGACAGGCCAGTAGCGCTACCAACAATCGTTTATCTTTGTGCATTTAGTTAATTGGCTGACGCCGGGCAGGCTGCCCGTTCGCCGGAATGGAATGGAGCATCATAATAAGTGAAGTGATATCTGCTCCCGATACGGTCGCGCGCGAACGCGACCTGAATTCATTCTATGTGTTGACGGTCGTCGTAGTGCTGGCGATCGTGACGATGACGTTTGGTGCGCTGATTCTCGCCTTTCTGTGGCGATCGCAAGTCTCGTTGAACTGGAACCATGTAGCTTTGCCTGGAATCTTGTGGTTCTCCACAGCGGTTCTGCTGGCGAGCAGCGTGACATGCGAAATCGGTCGGCACAAGCTGCGCGGGCGCGATGAACGGGCGTTCTTCAAAATGATGGTGATCACGACAGCGCTGGCGGTGGTCTTTCTGGGTTCACAAGCCACGGCTTGGATTGAAATGGTGCGGCGACACGTTTTTGTGGATCGCAATCCGCATCCCGGATTCGTATTCCTCTTTTCGGGTTTGCATGCCGCGCACATTTTGCTGGGAATCGGTGGCTTGGTTTGGCTGCTGGTGCGGACACGTGAGCCGGCGAGCGGGCCGAAGTATCAGATCAACACGCGAGTGGTCGCAAATGCCGTGACCATCTTCTGGCACTATCTGGATTTCGTTTGGGTGGTGCTGTTTGTGTTGTTGCTTGAGTGGCGGCGATAGCGGGATACAAGCCGTTCCGCAATCGCGGCTAGCCGAATCGCCTATGCGTTCGGTACCAATTCTAATGGCAAAATAGTTAACCAAGGCACGTAGCGAGCGAAATCGGCCGCTGTGTTGCGGCGAAGATTTCAGGCTCGCTAGCAGCCATCGTCTCGATAGAGATCTTCCCGCCGGAAGGTGGTGATTTCATCGGCGAAGCGCCCAGGCAAAGTGGGGAAATCGAAGCCAAAGCGACGTCGAACCGATCCTGATTCCAGGACGCTGCCCGCGACTTGGATGACAACCGGGTCGCCTCGGCGTTCGACCGCAAAGGCGGTGTGTGGGGGGGCTTGGACGAGCTCAGGGGGAAGGACGAGTTCGCCGGCGTCGTTGGTTTGTAGCAGCATAGGACGCATTTAGTTAGGGACAGCCTTCGAAGTAAGTATAAACGGCATAAGCGACGCCTTCGCGAAAACAGACACTATGTGAGATGAGAGACTTTGCGTCGCTTGATGGCGCAGGATTCGGTACACTATCACGCGAAGCCACGCTGCCTCTGATCGAACAAAACAAGCCGCGGGCCTTTGGCAACTGTAGGAGGAAACGCATGGCTGATTGGACGCGAAGAGGAATTATCGGGGCGATATCGGGCGTAGCGGCGGCTGGAGTATCGCTAGCGGCTCAGAAGAGCGCGCTGCCACTCCCCGAACGACGGAAGGGACCGGTACGAATCAAGATCACAGACCTCAAGTGCGCCATCATCGGCAAGAATCCGGTGGTTCGCATCGTCACGGATCAGGGTGTGTCGGGATATGGTCAAGCAGAGTCCGCCAAAGCTTATCTGAAGCCAATGGTGCTTTTTTACAAGAACTATATTCTGGGCGAAGACCCAACTGACGTTGAGCGCGTGATGTTGAAGATTCGCCGGCTGGGTGCGTTCAAGCCGTGGGGTTCGGCGGTGAGCGCGATTGAGATTGCTCTTTGGGACATTGCGGGGCAGGTGGCGGGAGTACCGGTGTATAAGCTGCTGGGCGGGAAGATTCGCGACCGCGTCCGCGCTTATAACGGAGGCGTCCGTTTTCCTATGACCGGCCAAACTCCGCAAGATTACGCCGAGAACACAGCCAAGATGAAAGAAGCCAAAGAAGGCTTCACATTGATCAAGCAGGCGGTGGGCTTTCACAACCCGGCGATGATGCGCTCGATGACCAACGGGTGGTACGACGAGCCGCGGACGGGAACGCCGCACTCGGATCGCGGTCTGCTGACGGAACGCGGCCTTAACCATATCCTCGCGTGTGTCGAAGCGATGAAGAAAGTGCTGGGGGATGAGATCGGCCTCGCCCTTGATTGCGGGCCAGGCTGGACGGTGAAGGATGCGATTACGTTTGCGCGAGCGCTGGAACCGCTGCACATCACATGGCTGGAGGACTTGATCACAGGCGATTACACACCTTACCCCAACGCCGATGTGTTTCGCGAGGTGACGCAGAGTACATCGGTTGCGATTCACACGGGAGAAGAGATCTACCTACGGCAGAACTTCAAGGATCTAATCGAAAAACAGGCCGTCAATGTGGTCGGGCCCGATCCGGAAGATGTCGGTGGATTAGCGGAGACGAAGTGGATCGCGGAATATGCCGATCTCCACGGCATTCTGATTGCTCCGCACGGAATTTTCGACGGCCTGATCGGACTTGCCGCACACGTGCAGCTAGCGGCCACCTTGCCGCAAAACTACATTGCCTTCGAGTATCCGGTCGGGCAGCCGGATTGGTGGTATCAGATCGTCGAGGGACTGCCGGACCCGATCATGAAAGGTGGCTTCATCGATGTTTGGGACCGGCCCGGTCTTGGTGTCACGTTCAATGTTCCGGCAGCGCAATCGCATCTATCGGACGAGGATCGTCACTTCTTCGATTAGTGCCGGACAGGTGGCAGGCTACGGCTAGGAACTGCATATGAATATTCCACACCTAAACGCTTCACCGCGGTTACGAAAGTTAGCCAATGCCATGCTGCTACTGGGATTGATGACCGGCATTTCTATTGGCGCTCCGTTCCAAGATGCTGCCGCCAACAAGCTGGTGATACCGAACATGGAGCAGAAGCTAACGCCTCTTGCTCCGAAGGGGGCGCGTTTCGAATCGCTGAATCCCGGACTACCGGACTTTCCGAACTACCTGGCTGGCCAGGCTGTTACGACTGTAGTAAGTCCGGATAAGAGTACGTTACTGATTTTGACTTCGGGCTATAACCGCCTCGCTAACACGTCGGGCCCTCACAAGGGCAAGCGCAATGCGGCAGATTCGAACGAGTATGTGTTCGTCTTCAATATCGTCAAGGCTATTCCGGTTCAAACCCAGGTGATTCAAATTCCCAACACTTACAACGGAATCGTCTTCGATCCGAGTGGGACTACTTTCTACGTAAGCGGCGGCGTTAACGACAATGTGCACATTTACGATCTAGCGGCCAGGCATTGGACGGAGCGTACTGGAAGCCCGATTTCGTTAGGCCACGGCGCGGGTGCCGGATTAGAAGTAAAGCCCACTGCCGCCGGCATAGCGATTACAACGGACGGCAACAAGTTGGTCGTGACGAACTACTACAACGACTCGATTAGTATTCTGACGAAAGCCTCAGCCGTATGGACGAAGACTGGTGAACTAGATTTGCGTCCGGGAAAGACGGACGCGCGTAAGAGCGGAGTTCCGGGTGGAGAATATCCGTTCTGGGTGACAGTGAAGGGCACTGGCACAGCCTATGTTTCGAGCATCCGCGACCGCGAAATCGATGTCGTGAATATCGGATCATCGAACCCCACTGTGACTAAACGCATTAAGGTGAAGGGCCAGCCCAATAAAATGACGCTCGATGCGAAGCAGAACATCCTGTTCGTTGCCGAAGACGAAACCGACTCGGTGGCGATGATCAACACCGGCACTAACATGCTGGTAGCTGATTTTCGAGTAGGTGCTCCTCGCGGACTTCTGCCTTCTACACGCGCCAATTTGACGGGAAATAATACGAATAGTGTAACTGTCTCGCCAGATGGGGAGACACTTTACGTTACGAACGGGAATACCAACAATGTGGCCGTTGTGGATATTGACGACCGGACGGTAACGGGTCTAATTCCTACCGGCTGGTATCCGAATTCAGTCAGCTTAAGCGCCGATGGCAGCTATATGTACGTGGTGAATGGAAAATCGCCTACCGGCGCAAATCCCGGCTTCTGCCTTGGCGGCGCGCTTACCGGGAGGAGCGCGGCTGAGTGTGCCGCATCGAATGAATACGACTTACACCTGATTAAAGCGGGATTTCAAAGCTTTCCGACGCCAACGGCGCGCGAACTCCCGAAGCTGTCGCAGCAGGTTGCCGCAAATAATCAATATACCCGCCTAGAGAGCGCGGCGAACTTGAGGACCATGGCGGCGATTCGAAACAAGATCAAACACGTCATCTTTATCATTAAGGAAAATCGCACGTACGATCAAATTCTTGGCGACCTGGATCGGGGAAACGGCGATCCAAGTTTGACCGAGTTCGGACGGACAACTACCCCCAACTTCCATGCCTTGGCAACCGGCTTTGTGACGCTGGACAATTTCTACGACCGCAGTGAAGTAAGTATGGATGGCTGGCCGTGGACGACGTCAGCTCGCGCTCCGGACGTTGTGGAGCGTCAGGTACCGGTGAATTACGCGGGGCGTGGTTTATCAAATGACTCGGAAGGAACCAACCGGAACGTAAACATCAGTTACGCGACGTTAGCGCAGCGCCTGAACGCGAATCCCTTGACGCCTAACGATCCCGATGTACTGCCGGGAACCACGGATACAGCTGCTCCGGACGGTCCAGACGATGAAGTTAATACCGGTTACGTGTGGAATGCTGCATTGCGCGCGGGGCTGACGGTTCGAGACTATGGATTCTTCGTTGACCTAGCGCGCTACAACCTTCCGGCCGCATACGGCGCTTACGGTATTCCCGAGTTGATCGATCCGTATGCGACTAAGACTCAGGTTGCTTACTCAACAGATGCCGCGCTTCGACCCTTTACGGATCCGTATTTCCGCGGTTTCGACAATTCCTTTCCCGATTATTATCGATTTACGGAATGGAAGCGGGAATTTACCACGACTTATGCCAACGGGAACCTGCCGAGATTAAGCCTTGTTCGTCTCATGCACGATCATACCGGAGATTTCAGCACAGCGCTGAACGGTCTGAACACGCCGGAGTTGCAGCAAGCCGACGACGACTACGCAGCCGGTTTGCTGGTGCAGACCGTGGCGCAGAGTCGATATAAGAACAACACGCTGGTCTTTGTGATCGAGGATGATTCACAGGATGGCGGCGACCACGTGGATGCACACCGCAGCATTGCGTTCATTATCGGTCCGTACGTGAAACAAGGCGCGCTCATTTCCGAACCGTACAATACCGTTGACTTTCTGCGGACGATTGAAGAAGTTCTGGGTTTATCACCGCTGAACTTGAACGATTCGTTGGCGATTCCGATGGCGAGCGTCTTCGATTTAAATCAGAAAAGCTGGAACTATCAGGCGACGGCCTCGACACTTTTGGTGGGGACGGGCCTGCCGCTGCCCGCGGGCGTCGCGCGATCCGGAAAAGTTTTACAGCCGACGCACGACGGAGCGTATTGGGCGAAGGCTACGGAAGGAATGGATTTTACAGCGGAGGATCGGATCGATTTCGATCAATACAATCATATTTTGTGGAAAGGCTTGATGGGGAATAAGCCTTACCCGCTGGTTCGAAGTGGACTCGATCTTCGTCAGAATCGGGCGGAATTGTTGAAGAAGTATAGGGATTCACACGAGAATAAGGCTGAAGCTAATAACTAGACGCATGCCCCAACCGATGGAGCGTACACCCCTAACCGCCATCCTTGCTGTCACGCTGTTACTCATGGGCGCCCTCTGCCTAAAGGCTCAGGTTGCGCAGTGTTCTTTGACGGGCACTGTGACGGACCCGCAAGGAAACAGAGTTCCCGGCGCATTGCTAACCATGATCGAGAGCAGTACCGGGCTGACGAGGACGACTGTTACTAATTCGCAAGGTACATATTTACTCACGAACTTACCCGACGGCACATACACGACAACTGTTTCAAAACGAGGCTTCGAAGAATTTAGGATTGCCCAAGTGGAAGAGACGGTGGGACGAACCCTAACATTGAACTTCAGTCTGCATTTGGCTCGGGGACGGGCGGAACGAACGAGTGTTAACGAAGCTTTTGTACAACTGGACAAAAGCGACGCCGCCGTCGGAACGGCGATTGAGCGGGAGCAGACGCAGGAACTGCCTTTGAACGGCCGCAACTTCGCCAGCTTAACGGCACTCACTCCCGGTGCAATCGACAATGGGTCGAATGACCAGCGTACGATTCGATTTGCCGGCCATGGACTGGACGATAACAACATTACGTTAGACGGCGTCGATGCAACCGCTATCTACAATCAGGAACAGCGAGAATATGTTCGACTAACTATTCCCTTGGAATCCGTGAATGAATTTCAATCGCAATCGCAGAATTTCAACGCGGATATGGAGGGCGGGACGGCAGGTGGACAGTTGGCGGTCGCCACGCCGACGGGAACAAATACGTTTCGCGGCGATATTTTCGACTTCTTTCGGAACGACGCGCTGGATTCGCGCTCACCATTCGACGGACCTTCCCCGGATCCCTTTTTGTTGAACCAATTCGGAGGAAATCTAGGTGGACCAATAGTAGCCAGCAAGACTTTCTTTTACGTCAATTACGAAGGCCTACGCCAACGGCTGGGACAGCCGCAGATCGGTCTGGCGCCAAGTCCCTTGTTCATTTCGCAGGCGGAAGCGAGCTCGCTTAATCTCGAACCGATCCTGCAGTCATATCCACACGGAACGTCGGCTACCTCAAACCCGAACGTATGGAATTACAACGTTGAAGCGAAGCAGGTCGACAACGAAGATTCCGGCATGATTCGAATCGACCAGCACTTTTCGGATCGGACAACTGCATTTGTGCGCTTCAACATAGAGCACGCCGCCGATGCGATCCCCACGGGCGCATTGAATGTGAAATCAGCCGCGGACACGTATTTTCGCAACGGCGTGGTCGACCTGATGCACGTTTTTAGCCCGGCCTTAGTGAATGATGCGAAATTCGGGATAAACCAGGAGATCTATCACTCCGCGAACGTGTCGGAGAGCCCGCTGAGCGTGACGGTGTCGCAGTTTAGTACCCTGGGCGGCGCATCGACGTCGGATGCGGCGGCCAAGACCTTCTCAAGTTTGGACGATGTGTCATGGGTCAAAGGCAAACACATCTTAAAGGTTGGCTATGAGATTCGATGGATTCAAATGAATCAGGGTAGTTCCCAAAGCGGAACGCTTACTTACGATTCGCCCGCGCTGCTGGCGGCTAACCAGGCGGATAATGCGACATACATTTCCGAGTTACCACTCAAGCGACTGCGGAAGACACAATATTGGGGCTATGTGCAGGATGAGTACAAGGCTACCGAGAATTTAACCCTTACCATCGGCTTGCGCTACAACTTCTTCAACGATTTTCATGAGGTCGATAACCGGGCAGTTCCGTTCGATTTTGCAAGTTGTGGGCCGGGCGGTTATTGCCCGCGGGGCAGCGACTTCAGCTTTCCCAGGTATAACGATTTTGATCCGCGAGCTGGCGTGGCGTGGTCATTGGGCAAGTCTGTTCTCCGTGTAGGAGGCGGAATTTATCATAGCGACGGGCAGGAAGACGATCAAAACTTACCGATTTCGAACGATTACACGAGGTATTCGTTGACTGCCGCGGGTTCGCCGGGCTTGTCGTTCCCGCTGACGGCTTTTCTTGAGCAAGCGACAGGAGTCGTTTCGCCGCGTCTGCTGGACAGGAATAGAAAGGACATGTACGTGGCGGCTTGGACTGCCTCGTTTCAACAGCAGTTAGTCGCGCAGATCGTTGGTACGGCAACTTACCTGGGCAATAAGGGCACCGATTTGTTGACGACCACTTATATAAACGTCCTGAACCCAGTGACTGGCGTACGGCCCTATCCCGCATTCGGAGTCGTGGCGTGGCGCGGCAACACCGGGAACAGCACGTTTCACGCGTTTGCGTATAACGCGCAGAGGGGATTTAAAAGCGGTTGGCTGCTGTCAGCGAATTACATGTGGTCGCATACCATCAACGACGGCAGCATCGGCGGCGGAGAGTCTGACACGGTGCAGGATGTGTTCTGCCGTGCCTGCGACAAGGCGAGTAGCGATGATGACGTACGCCAGGTTTTTAACGCCTCAGCCGTCTATGAATTGCCATTTGGCGCCGGCCGTCGTTTTTTGAGCTCGCCCGGAGCGGCCCGCGCGATCTTGGGCGCATGGGAATTAAGCGGCGTCGGCACGGCGAGAACCGGATTGCCTGTCAATGTGACTATCAATCGTTCGAACTCATCTGTGCCGGGCGGTTATAGCGTGGGAAGTTCAGAAAGGCCGGATATTTATACAGGTGTTTCCGCCCTTCCGGCAGTGCAGACGCCGAACACCTGGATCAATACGGCGGCCTTTTATACCCCTGCGAACGGAACGTTTGGAGACTTAGGCCGCAATGCATTATCGGGGCCAGGACTTTGGCAGATGGATGCGGCGCTGTCAAAGAGGGTTGCATTCACGGAACGCCTGGGATTGCAGTTTCGTGCAGAAGCCTTCAACGTCTTCAACAGGGCGCAGTACGGCCAGCCGAATGCAAACCTTTCGACACCGGGGAATTTTGGGGTTATCACAACGACCGTCAACGAAGGCGCCACAGGAAGCGGGACACCGCGACAGATCCAGCTTGGGCTTCGCATCATTTTCTAAAGCCGGGTGGCAACGGCTCGTGGCGTTTGCCCCTTTTGCAGTCCCGCTACCGATAAGATAGGAAAGCAGGGAAAGAGGAGCAGTACGTCCATTCGCAGTCAAGTGGGAGAAGCGGTTTCGCGGAGCCGCCGCGATTTCCTGCGCGAAGCTACCGGGTCCGCAGCCGGCGCCATGCTGTTCGCGGCAGCCGGGAGCCGCGCTTTTGGACAGATCCGGCGGACTCAAAAAGTAGTGGTGGTGACGTTCGGTGGGGGCGCCCGCGATGAGGAGACTTTTATGCCCGACGGGCAAGAGAACATTCCTCATCTGCTGCATGAGTTGATTCCTCAATCCACCATGTTTACGCAGGTGGTGAATCGCGGGATTTTAGGCCACTATGTGGCGACCGCCAGCCTAGCGACAGGCGTGTATGAAACCTTTAATAATTTTGCCGCGGTGCCGCCGCAGAATCCGACGATTTTCGAATATTTCCGGCGAGATCTAAAGCGGCCAGCCGCCGATGCATGGGTGATCGCTCCCAGCAACGGATTCAATCGCATCGGTGAAAGCGGAAACAAGCTGTACGGCCCAGGCACGGGGGCTGGCGTAATTCTCCCCAAGCGCATGCTGGCAGCCGCGCTATCCAGCGCCGGCGAAGGCCAGTATGAACATCTGCTACGCGACAACTATGAGACGCCTTTCTTTGCGCCACAGTTGGGCGGCAGCGAAGTGGACTTACAGCAGATGGCCGAGATTTTAAAGCTCTCGGCTGACGATTTCGCAAACCACGCGCGTAATCTCGCCAGTCCAGACGAGCTTTCTGTCTATATCGCCAAGCACCTGATGAAACGTGTCGCGCCCAGTTTGTTATGGATCACGCTGCACGATATCGATGTTGCGCATTCGGGGGCGTATTCGCTCTATATCGAGGGCATTCGGCGATCAGACCGGCTGTGCACGGAAATCTGGAAAACGATTCAGAGCGAGCCGGAGTACGCGGGTAAGACGGCGCTTCTGATATTGCCTGACTTCGGCCGCGATTCCGACACAGACCCTGGCGGGAACGGATTTCAACATCATCGGACGGGAGACGCTTTATCGCGGACGACGTGGATGATGGCGATGGGGCCGGGCATTCGTGAAAACGTTGTAGTGGAAAGGGCGGTAGAATCGACCGACCTAGTCCCTACCGTGGGAGGAATGCTTGGATTCACGCCCGGACTGGCGCAAGGAAAGCCGCTGAGCGAGGTCTTGGGATGAGGCCGGATGAACTGACCGCGGCGGCGTTCGCGCACTATCCGCCGCAGGCACAAACGTTGGTCACGGCGCATCTTGCGGTATTGAAGCAACTGCCGTTGGCGTTGCTGCCGCTGGTGCTGCGGGAAACGATCGCCTACGACTGGAAATTCCCGGTTGAGCGAAAGGAATTGGATCACCAATACGACTACTTGAGCGCAATGAGGCTGGATGAGTTGCGCCAGACAGTGGCCGCATTTGCAAGCTTACAGCTGCCAGCAGAAATGGAGCAGGTGGATTGGGTCAACAAGCCGGGGGAGTTTTCAGAGCGCTTGACGGCGCTTCTTTGGGCGAGCCACCAGATTGACGCATTTCGCACGGCCTCCGTCGAATATGTCCACAAGCTGAACGCATCGACGCCAGTCGAGAAAGTAGCCGTTCCAAGGCTGGTGATGGTTGTAGCCGGCCAGGGAGTGGAGGAGACTCCGGTTTCTCTGTTCAGAAAGCTGCGCCCGTTGGGCGTGCGTTTCGCTAATACAAAGGCCGAGAATGGATTGGCGGTGCTGCGGGACGCGCTGGACAAACGCGCGGATGACTATCCGCAACCCTTTGCACATTGGCATATTGACGGGGCCGTCATAAATCCCCAAGCGGGTGTGGCCAGCATTTGCTTTGACGGTTTGGGCGGCGTCCGATCCGCGTTGGTAGATAAAATGCGGGCTGTGATGCAGCCGGGCGGAGGAGGCCCGGAGGCCCTGCGCACCTTGTTGGCGGAGTTGCGGCCGGAGGACTTAGGGTTGAGCGGCGCCGCATCCGATGGAGTGCTGAACCGTTTCGCCATCAGTGTCTTGACGCAGGGATCGGGCACGCAGGTTTTCAGCACGACTTTTGTGCAGTGGTCGGCGCGTGAGGTGCTGCGGCGAGCGCAACCGTTAACGCTGCTGGCGCGGTTCACGCCACGTTTACAAGAACAATCAATGAAGGATTTGCTGGCGGGATCACCGCGCCAGGCAATACCCGATGCCGCCGGATCGTTGATCGATGCGGACATGGGGGCGTACTATACGTGGATCAATCTGCAGCGGCTGCCGGGCGCCGAACAATCGCGATTTCTGGTTTGGTTCGAAGCTCACCGGGAAGCCATTGCAATTGGGCCGGGAATGAAGCCGAACACGGCGTCTTCAGACGAGTTGACATTGCGCGAAATCCTCAATCGAATGGAAGTTCGATCGGCCTAGTTGTGCGGAGGCGGAGGCGGTGCTGAGCCCGAAGGCAGAGGCACGTCGGGATCTTCGGTAGACGGCGGTGGCGAAGTGAGGGGCTTCTCGCGATTATCGGGAAGCGCCTCCGGGGTGTCGTAGGTAATGCTGGACTCGGTTCCGAATTTGCGGTACAGCCGGAATTCTATGTCATTTTTCGTTCGCTGGCGACCGGAACGCAGAAAGAGTTGAGCGCGCAGCGGGCAGATGTATTTGTTGTTATTGATATCCACCAGGTCGTAGTCGAGAATTTCGCTTGCATCCTGTACAGGAAAACTGGATGGAATGTCGACGGCCTGAAACTTGATTCGATAGATCACCCCGGTGTCAGGATCGGCGTAGACCAAACCGCGGTAAGCAGTGATAATCCTTTGCTCGCCGTTGTAATCGATCGAATAGCTGGAGTGGCCGCTGTCGATGAAGTAGTTATAAACGGCCATGAGCCGGCCGTCCAGATTGCCCCAATGATCCCAATTGAATTGAGCTTGGCTTTTGCGATCGAAAACCTCGGCCATCATGCTGCCGAATTCGCCCGTGGAAACCGTCCCGCCACCGACTTTTTGGGGATCGAAGTTGCCAACGATCGGGCGGTTGTCTATGAGAACGGTTTGGGTGTTCTCGTGGCCGTCCGAATAACTCACCCTAGCGGTTAGCGTATTGATGATGTGCCAGCGATCGCCACCATTCGGCGTGTAATTCGGGTCCACATAACGCCGGTCTACACGGGTACAGAGAAAGTTGGGGAGATTTTGAGTATAGTTTTCGGCGTATTGGGTAATTTGATCGAGTATCTCGCTTTGCTTGACGGAATTTGGCGGCGGAAAGGTCTTCTTCGGACCGATGGACGCGGTTCCTGTTCCTACTTGCGGCTGAGGGGCGCTTGCCGGCGAATAAGTAACTTCCCCACCGGGGGCCGGAATGTTCTGCGACTGATCTCTAAGCGTGCGTAAGGCGGCTGCCGTACGCGGTCCGGCGCCCTGAGCGACCAGATCGACGATGTTCTTCTCGGTCAGCCTCTGAGTCAGTTTGACCTTCTTCAAATAATCGGCGACCTTTTTGTCTTCTTGCTGTAGCGCAATTGAAGAACGCACCATCTCTACCAGTTTGCCGACGTCCATTTGCTGTGCCTGCAGGGTAATGGCGCAAAAACAGGCGATCAGCACGGCAGCAAGATACTTCATTCCTCTATGATGACGCACAGAATTTCCTACCGGTTATGGTTCGGTGGCGGCGGCGGGGCGGAACCGGGAGGGAGCGGTACGTCAGGATCGGACGTCGTGTCAACCTGATAGTTCAACTCAGATTCGGTGTCAAACTTGCGATACGCGCGAAAGTCAATGTCATTGCGGGTGTTTTGGAGCGATTTCAGAAACACTTTTGCCTCTAAGGGGCAGATGTATTTTTTGCCACCGATGGTTTGTTCGCCGTAATCTAAAGTTTCCGAAGCGGACTTGACAGGAAAGCTAGAAGGAATATCAACAGCCTCAAAAGTGACGTGATAGACGACGCCGGAATCCGGGTCGGCATAGATCCGGCCACGGTAGGCAGTTACTATGTGCTGCTCGTCCTCGTACTCGAGAGTGTAGCTGGAGTGCTCACGAGAAATGGAGTAGTTGTACACGGCGACCATAGTCCCATTCCATTTACCCCAATGATCCCAATGAAAGGCAGCCTGACTTTCGTCGCTGAAGATACTGTCGAGGAGGCTGCCGAACTCGCCAGTGGAGTGCGTGCCTCCTCGCGAGATGGCTTTCTTGTCAACGGAGGATATCGGGCGGTCGTTTAAAAGGACCGTCTCATAGTGTTCCTCGCCTTGATTGTAGGTGAGCTTAGCTGCGATGGTGTCGATGATTCGGAAGTTGTCGCTGCCAGCCGGATCGACCCAGCGGCGAGTTACTTGGGTGCAGATGAAGTTAGGCAGTTGTTGGGTATAAGTCTGCGCATACTGCCTGACTTCCGACAGGATTTGGTCTTGCTTCTCTTGTGGAGGCGGTGGAGGTCCCGACTGCTGAGCGGAAACGTCAGGGGTTGGCGCCGGAATAGCCGAAGGCGGCTTAAGGGAGGCAGATTTATCACGAAGTTCTTTTAAGGCATTGATCGTGCGAAGTCCGGCTCCATGCTCCAGCAGCTTTTGAATGTCGCGATCGGTAAGCTGTTGCGTGAGCTTAACCTTTTTAAGGTACTTGGCGATTTCGCCGTCGGGAATTTTCTGATCGATGGAAGACTGCACCATGGCCGTGACCTGGTCTACATCGAAGGTCTGGCACCACGCAAGAGTGGTTATGCAGAAGAGCATTAGCGGCAGCACGGAAGTCACGGGACGGATATGCCCAAAACGACGTGACGGCTTCGATTGATGCTCCATGACCCCGCCGATCGACACTATCTTATTCTGACGCAAGGATGGCCGCTAGCGTTGCCGGAAGCGGAGGGCAACGGCTATTTTAAGGTTTTTGCCAGTATATACCTTGACACGCATATGCGATGTCGGGTATATAAAGAGAGTGGAATCCGTGTTCGAAATCATTGCGGAGCCGAACCGCCGCGCGATATTGAGTCTCCTGGTGTCGTCACAACAGTCGGTTGGAGAGATCGAGCGTCAGCTTCGTATGCCGCAGCCGACGGTGTCAAAGCACCTACGAGTCCTGCGAGAAGCGGGTTTCGTAGAATCCACGGTGGACGCACAGCGCCGTCTATATCGACTGAAACCTGAACCACTTCAGGAGGTGGATGCCTGGCTGGCTCCGTTCCGCCGGTTCTGGTCCGCTCACATCGATGCTCTCGAACGCCACCTAGACCGTATGGATCAGGCCAAAGGAGATCAATCCACACCTAGGAAACGGAAGGACAAGGTGAAGTCGACGCGGCCCAAACCGCGAAGGTGAGAAAAGGAGAATCCAAATGAAGATCAAACTGATGAGCGTGTACGTAGATGACCAGGAGAAGGCGCTGCGCTTCTATAGCGAAGTGCTGGGCTTCGTGAAGAAGGCCGATTTCAGCCAGGGACCATTTCGGTGGCTCACGCTGGCCTCAGCCGAGGAGCCGGACGGCACGGAGCTGCAACTAGCTCTCAATGACAATCCGGCGGCCAAAGTCTACCAGCGGGCCATGTTCCAGCAAAAGCGGCCCTCGGCCATGTTCTACACCGACGACTTGCAGGCCGATTACGACCGCATGAAAGAGCGCGGCGCCGAGTTCACCATGCCGCCAACGGACGTGACAGCGTCCAAGATCGCCGTGCTGGACGACACCTGCGGCAATCTCATTCAGCTCGTCCAGCTGATGCGCTGGTAGGAGAAGATCGATGGCTGATCGCGCACATTACACACCGGGTCCGGCCAGCGGAGCGCAGGTACGCAAGGACGGAGAGAAGTGGACGCTCATTCTTGTTCGAGAATTGCGACACTCACCGGAAAAAGTCTGGCAGGCGCTGACCGATCCGGCGCATCTGCGGGAGTGGGCTCCCTTTGACGCCGATGGGAGCCTGGGTACGGTTGGAAACAGCGCGAAGCTGACCTGGATGGGGACTCGTCAGGTTACGGAAACAAAAGTGACGCGAGCCGACGCACCCAGAGTACTGGAATACAACGATATGCGGTGGGAGCTGGAAGCGTTTGGCGGCGGAACGCGACTGAGGCTGTGGCACAACATCGATCGCCGCTTCATCTCGTGGGGCGCCGCGGGGTGGCAGATCTGTTTCGATGTTCTGGATCGCCTACTCAGCGGAACTCCGATCGGCCGCATCGCCGGTGGTGAGGCGACGAAATTCGACTGGCAGCGGCTAAATGCGGAGTACGCCAAGCAGTTTGGCGTTGAGACAGGCTGGGCGCCTAAGGCGGCTCAAGAGTCGTGAAGGAGGAGGCGACCATATGAACTGGACCAAAGGGATTCGGCAGACCCACCGCTGGCTGTCTATTGCCTTCACGATAACCGTCATCATCAACGGCGTCGCCGTGGCGCTGAAGAAGTATACCGTCTGGACCGGCCTCTTGGCGCTGATCCCGCTGGCCTTGCTGCTACTCACCGGTCTGTACTTGTTCGTGCTGCCGTATGCCGTCAGGTGGCGCAGCGGACGACGCCCCTGAACGGGCGGCCGGCAGCACGGCGATGGCCCAATGGCGAGGGACTCTACTTGCCAGAGGAGTCGCTCATCTCGGGGATTAATGATCTTTCCCGATGGGGTCGGCTGACGCTTTACGCACGACGCCATGGATAGCCTGCGTCCCGAAATGCGTAGTCGCGGGTCCCCCGAAGACCATCGTCATGTTCGAATACGTAACCTTGTCGCCTCCTGTGATACAAACTTGCACTGTCGATGTAGGTGGGTCCGTCTCGAAGGGGGCGGGGCCGCCATTCCCTGTCAGCAGGCTTACCGTGCCGCCGAATTGAAAGCCCGTTGTGGTCGCAGGACTAAACGTCGGGCAGCCGTCCATATTCCAGGTGATCGTCGACACCGTCAGTTTGATGTGGTGCGTGTGAGCATTCTCACCGCCTTGCGTTGCATCGGCGACACCCGCCGTGGTCCCATAATCAGACATCGTCATATCAGCCGAAAAATCGGCGGCGATCGATTCGGGAGGCCATTCCCGGTGGAGGTCCAAACTCCACTGACCGTGCATTTCCCACGGGCCTCCTTTAACAGTCGAGGGCGAATAGTCATTCAGCAGACCAGTGAAATGTACCGGCTTTTGTACCTGGGCGAAAGCACAGGAGCCTGAAATTAACAGAAGCAGTGAGAGCACGCGTACCGCAGATTGATTTTCGATTTTCATGACAGATCTCCGATTCTTGAATTGGCGCTTCCAGCGATCTTCGCGCCTGAACTGGTGACACTATGGTGGGCTTTGCACAATCTAGTCAAGCGGCAACTGACGAAACGACCAGATGCCGTCAAATGCCGTCGAATACCGTCTCGATCCGCCGGGTTACAATCGGCTCATTCCACCCAGTAACGTGGCGGAGTGTTGCGCAAATTACTATAGGCGAGGGGACCTATGAAAGCCGCCCGTCAGAGGCCACTCATTGCACGGTACGCCCAGCGCAGCGAAAATAGATGCGAGAGTTGGAGCCGTATATGAAAAGGCCTGTATCGGTGGAATCTGCGTCTGCATTAATTGACCAGAGAATCAAAGAGCTTGGGGATTGGCGCGGGAAGACGCTCGCGAACGTGCGCGCAATCATCCACGAGGCAGATCCGGAGATCATTGAAGAGTGGAAGTGGAGGGGAACTCCCACTTGGTCCCACGGCGGCATCGTCTGCACCGGAGAGACGTATAAGAACCATGTCAAGATGACATTTGCCAAGGGAGCTGAGTTAAAGGACCCTGCCGGTCTATTCAACTCCAGCCTCGACGGAAATGTCCGGCGCGCCATCGACATCCACGAGGGCGACAAGATCGATGAGGCGGCCTTGAAGGAACTGATCCGCGCTGCTGTGGGGCTCAATCTTTAGAGAACTCGCGCAAGACGGCCGCGGGATCGAGCGCGCCCACCCGAGGAAACGGCAAGTTCCATCGCAGGTCCTGGCGATCTGGGAACTGGTTACTCGCGTTCTTCCTTGACCAAGCCCAAGGTGATGTTTCCGACTGGAAATCCGAGTTGAACGCGCAACTGGACCGGCAAGTGTTGGTCATCGTCAGTCATCCAAATGAAGAGGCGGCCTTTTCGCTTATAAAGCACGTTGTCAAATAGAAAGGCCTCGTACCGAACGGTCTGATAGGACTTGCCCTCGACCGAAATGGTGTCCTTGGTCTGCGACTCGATACGGGCCTTCGCTACCTTCTTGCCATCCGTGATGGCGATGGTCGCGGATTTGCCCAAAGGCAAATCCATCATGCGCAGCGTTGCGAGTGCGCCAGCGATTTCGCGTGTGCAGGGGAACACGTCGATGGTTTGCGAAGTGGTTTTGTTGGCCACCATGTCACGTTCCTCGTAGTTGACCTTGTTCTTGACATTGTCGAAGTTGAGACGGGTTACTCGATGCCGTTTACCCTCTTGGGAATCAAGAACCGAACTGGTGGCGCAGAACTCCCCATCGGTAGACGCCATATACTTGTCGACGACGCGATACAGCTTGGTGACGATGCCAGCGCTTTCCAGGTCGAGGCTGATTTTCCAATCATTGGCCTTCACCTTTGAGATATCGAATGCCGCGGTTCCGGCGGTGACCAAATGCCATTCGACGCGATAGAAGAG
>JBARMQ010000472.1:0-2605 GCA_049802535.1 Bryobacteraceae bacterium
CTACCGCTGGGTATGAACGACTACCTATTCGGACTGGAATCTCGCGACCGGTTCTTCGGCTCACTGATTGGAGCTCATCACGGGGAAGCATTCGTCAGTGAGGTTCCCTTGAAGTTTGGCGGCCTCAGCGATCTTCCGGCAATGCGGTAGCCGTTCATTTCATGTTCGAGTGCCTGAATCGGCATCATCGCGATCGCGCTCTAAAAATCTGCAAAAAAAATGTAAGGAAATGCGAGCGCCTGAACCCTTCGGGCCGGCCGCAGCATCTGTTTTTATGAAAGAACACCTTTGCCCATGCGAATCGGCCAACTGTTGTGTGCTTTTATCCTGAGTATTGTTCCCGTCACGCTGCGCGGCCAGCAGATCGACGCGCCCCAGCCGCAGCGCGCAAGCATCCATGGCACTGTGACTGATGTCGAGGACGCCGCCATTCCGGGGGCCACGGTCACCATGAATGGACCGGCCGGGAGCGAACAGCGCACGCTCAGTACAGATGAGACAGGTTCGTTCGAAATCAAAGACCTCAACCCGTCGGTTGCTTACAGAGTGAGTGTCAGTGCCAAGGGATTTGCTGACTGGACTTCGGCTGCGATTGTCCTTACGCCGGGCCAGGCGTTGGGGATGACGGATATCAAGCTGAAGATATCCGTTGTCGAGACTACGGTGGTCGCCCTCACGGTCGAACAACTCGCTACGCAACAGGTTAAGGCAGAGGAAAAACAGCGCGTTCTGGGCATCATCCCCAACTATTTTGTTGTGTATGACAAGGACGCCGTGCCTATGACGAAGAAGCTGAAGTACGAGCTCGCTTTTCGAGCCGCCACCGACCCGGTCAGTATCGGGGGCGATGTTGTTCTCGCAGCAGTCAATCAAGCGGCGGACACTCCCAACTATCAACAGGGTGCACAGGGCTTTGCTCAGCGCTTTGGGGCTGCCTATGCGGACAGCTTCACGAATGTGATGATCGGGGGCGCAGTGCTGCCGTCGCTCTTGCATCAGGATCCGCGCTACTTCTACCAGGGAACGGGATCGGCGAAGTCGCGCGCGCTGCATGCGATGTCCTATGCCATTATGTGCAGGGGCGACAATGGCCGTACGCAAATTAATTATTCGGGCATTGGCGGCAATCTGATCGCGGGCTCGCTTACGAACCTCTATTATCCGCCGAGCAATCGCGGGGTAGGATTGGTTTTCTCCAGCACGGCCATAAACGCCGGAGGGCGGCTTGCCAATGCTTTGGTACAGGAGTTTATCCTGCGGAAGTATACGACGAATGCGAACAAGTAAGGACCGGGCGCCATTTACGGCACGGCTAAAGCGCCACGCCCTTTGTTCAGGATTCTGTCCCCCAGCCCCTGACAATCGTTGCGGGTACGCGCCAGGCTGAGATCCTCTGGTTGTGCCAAATGCCGGCGTGGGACCTGCGCTTCGCCTTTACTGCGGCCAGAGTCGCCGGGCTTGGCTGGGGTTTGTCGGTGTGGAAGTATCTCTTGTAGGCCGAGATCCAGTCGGTAGCGATCTCGTTCTGCGCGGTCGTGAGTTGAACCTTGCCCTGGCACACCAGCTCGTGGAGATGATCTTCGAGTTGATCTTTGACTCGAGCGTTCCAGGTGGACGAGGAGGGTTGGGGCCAAAGATTTTTGATGTCGCCGGACCCTCCCAGCGCCGGCGTAATCAGATAATCGAGTGCGTAGCCGGTCCCGGATGAATTCGGCAAGCCATATTCCCTGAAAACCGCCTGCTGTACCGTCGGATTCACCGGAGGATCGTTGTCAACGGCAGTGGTCCTGCACAGCTCATCCACAGCGATTGGGATGACAGCTCCGGGCGTCAATTTCCTTCTTGGCAGGGCGAATGCCTGAGACTCAATGGATTGCGAGCCACGATCGTTCCATTTGAACTCGTGAGTGAGCCAATAACCCGCGCTCACGATGATGAGCGCAATACCGGCGCAGGCCAATTGCCACGATAGCGATCCGGCCTGAAGCAGGCCAGAAGCCCGTCGACGATTTCGCACAGCGGTTTCCGCAATTCGGGCCTTTAGCAAAGAGCGAGAACGAGACAGGTTCGCATCCAGCGAGTTGGCTGTCTCTTCATGAATCCGGGAGAACTCTGATAGCGTGGCCTCAAGCTCCGTCTTCCGGCTGCCGCACGATGGGCATTCAGCAAGATGGAAACGAGCACGCAGGTGACGCCGTGAGGGCAATTCGCGGTCAATAAAGAGCAGAATTTCTTCATCCGAGAGATGTGAACGCTTCGTCCGCATGTTCATTCACTCCTCGTGACACGCGTCATGCGTGCCAATGCCCGAGACAATGAAGTGGAAACCGCGCCTAGGGAGATGTCGAGCACTCGGGCGATATCCCGATATTTTAGACCTTCGGCGCGCAGGTGAAGGCACCGTCGTTCCTGTTCGGGCAGAACATCGAAGACAGCACGCAGGCGTTGATGCATCTGGTGGAACGCGAAATGAGCCTCGGGGTTTGAGCCAGGCGCCGCCTGTTGCGCCAGAATGCGATGTTGATCGAAGTCCACCCCTGACACCCAACTCGACCTCCGCCTTTTGATCGCCAGGTTGTGCGCTACGCGGAAGATCCAGCCGGCA
>JBARMQ010000473.1:0-13424 GCA_049802535.1 Bryobacteraceae bacterium
CGATTTGTCGTAAATCTCCTGAAGGGTGCGCACTGTTCCCAGTGGAAGAGTCGCACTCAACGACAGGGCGGCATGCTGCACATCTGAAATCAGACTTCGCGAACCCACCCGATTGCTTCGCACGATAAAGGAAACGGCGCGCATGACTCCAAACTTCTGGCCATCGAAATCGTCCATCAGGAGTGGATAGTACGCGACGGCCGGCGCCTCCAGTTGGACACCATCCTCTCGCTCATCTTGGACCACACCGATGACTTCGCGCCAGAGGTCTTTGGGGTTGGCATTAATCTGTTTGCCAATCCCAGAACTCGGATCACCCCATAGTTCGCGCGCGAGATTTTCCGATACCATCGCTACCGGATGGCGCTCGTAGGTATCGGTCCAGGTGAAGTCGCGGCCAGCAATCAGCCGGTTGCGCATGCTAGTCAGGAGTCCGGGTGAAATGAATTTTAGTCGCCGCAGCGGCGGCACAGATCGGTAAACTTTATCGCGCGCGTACACCTGCCGGGAGCCAGTCGATGCCTCCGTCGGAACAACCGTGGTGATCCCGGCCGAGGTCACGCCGGGGATAGCGCGAATCTTTTCCAGGATGCCCTGCTCTAACCGCATCACGGCCTCTGGATCTTTCACTGCCGTTGGTGGAATAGTGATACGCATGGTGAGGGCGTCTTTTGGATCAAATCCCGGATCAACAAGTCGCAGCGTTTGAAACGTACGGATCATCAATCCGGAGCCAATCAGCAGGACGAGCGCGAGCGCAACCTGCACCACTACCAATGCGTTGTTTGCCCTGTGCCGTTCCCTGGATTGCGAAGACGTTCGCCCTCCGCTACGCAGCGCGGTTGAAGTTCGGGCGCCCACATACCTGATCGCGGGAATTGCGCCGAACGATATGCCCGCGAGCATCGCGGCCGCAAAGGTGAACAGAACCACGGCAGGATCGATTGAAATTTCGTGCAAGCGTGGCAGCTGTGCTGGAGCCATCGCCACCAGTATTCGAAGCGCGCCGTAGGCCAAGCCCAAACCAAGCGCGCCGCCGAGCAGCCCCAGCACGACACTTTCCGTCAACAACTCCCGTACAATATGGCGCCGACTGGCTCCCAGTGCCGCGCGAATAGCTAGTTCGTGGTGCCGCCCTTCCGCTCGAACCAGCAACAGATTCGCTACGTTCGCGCAAGCGATCAGCAAAACGAAGCCGAGCGTTCCCATCAGCACCCATAACGTTTTCCCGATGTCGCCCACCAGAAGTTGTTTTAGGGGTCTCAGCTTCGGAGCTAGCCGCACATCTTCAAATACCTTCACCGTCAACCCCGGAGACGGAGGGAAACTGTGTAGCGCAATCGGAATCATGCGCGCGATGTCCGCACTTGCTTGTTCGATCGTTGCGCCGGGCTTAAGCCGGGCCATTCCCGGAATGCCGAACTCGCCCAGAATGGCCTTATTGCGGTCGAACTGCATGGGAATCAGGAACGCCGGATTGGTATCCAGAAACCGAAAACGAGCCGGCATCACGCCAATGATTTGGCGTGAGGTTCCGTCCACCGTCACTTGGCGACCGATCACCGAACGATCGCCGCCGAACCGCTTTTCCCACCAGCCTTGCATCAGAACCATCGTCGGCGGGCTGCCGGGCGCATCGTCTTTCTCCGAAAACCAGCGTCCCAACTCGGGCTCGACACCCAGCATCGGAAGAATTTCCGCGGTCACACCGAGATACTGCGCTTCTTCCGGCTCGGCGAGTCCCCTGACCTGCCCGGACGTTTGAGCATACAAGCCAACGCTTTGGAACGTTCGCCCTTGTTCGCGATAGGTGAAATAAAGAAACGGAGCCGGGTTGGCATCGGGGAATTTCACACCGGGAGCCGTGTGAAGCAAATCAATCAGTTCATCCGGGTTGTGATACGGCAATGGCTTCAAAAGAATGCCATTGATCACGCTAAAGATCGCGCTGTTCGCCCCGATGCCGACAGCCAATGTGAGCACGCATATGGCCGTGAAACCGGGATTGTATCTCAAGCGGCGAGCGGCGTGTCGCAAATCTGAAACGCGCGCCGAGACGACGTTCTCCCATCCGTAGGAGCGCACTTGTTCCCGGGCAGTCGTCGCATTGCCGAGATGCAGCCGTACGGCGCGGCGTGCCTCATCGGGAGACATCCCATTGGCCTCCAACTCCTCGGTGGCCTGTGCCATGTAGCTCTCGACCTCGTCAGCAACATCCTGATCAGCGAGTCGGCGGTTCGTCAAAGTGCGCAGACCACGCGAGAGTTGACGCCAAATGGACATAGGCTAGGCCTCCGTCTTTAACAGCCGCGAGATCGCCGACACTCGGCGGGACCAGTCCACTGTCTGATCGTTGAGTTGTTTTTTCCCCGCTCGAGTGAGTTTGTAGACTTTGGCGCGACGCGAGTTTTCGGTTACACACCACTCCGCGTCCAGCCAACCGCCGCGCTCCAAACGCTGCAACGCGGTGAGAAGCGAGCCAGGATTAATCTTGAAGACTCCCTGCGAGATCTGCTCAATCCGGCGCGCGATCCCGAAACCGTGCATGGGTTCAAGGCTCAAAGTCTTAAGGATCAACATGTCAAGCGTGCCCTGGATCACGTCAGTGTTTGCGTCGTCCACAGATTCTCCAAAGAAAGGAATTTCCTTTTTAATGTAGCGGTTGTACTCATGATTGTCAAGATGTGATAATCAAATAAGGCGCATGTCCCTACCGGTGCCTAAGGTGAATCCATTGCATGGAGCTTCATGAAAACGCCGTTTCTATTTCTTTTTGTTTGCGTGCTTGCTGGAAGAGCTCAGGAGTCTCAGACCCTCAGCAAACCGGTAGAACATTCGCTCGCATCGGCTTCTGCGGACGTCTATGCAGTCATGGTGACAGCAGGAGACTCTGTCGCCACCTCTTTTCATAAAGGGCTATTCGCGCTGAAAATACGCCAAGATTAGAAATCACCCTTCTGTAGTCGCCATGTGGCGAGTAATCCTGCGAATCTTGCCTCAGTTGGATTACTCGCCACATCGCCGTCTGCACTAAGCCGCTGGCGCGCTGCGCGTGATGTCGCTTGGATGCTGGTTCTGCGAACGAGCTTGCGCGTTGTTGCGATTCGTCCTACCATCTAGTCGCGCAACGGCAAGATCTGAGTGCGTCATTATCAAGAAAAACATTATTAAAATTTCAATAAGCACGTAGGTGGCCGCGGCCGCCGCAAACGCAGCTCACTGCAAACGGCTCAATCTGAACTGATCCCGCGGTCAACCTTATCGCCACGGCAGCTTCTCGCGCCGGATCACTCCAGATGGAGTCCTAACGGTCCAGGTGATCTATTCCGGAGAATGTTTTCCTGCTCGGCAGGCCGTTTTTATTCAAAGCCGAATCGTTCCGGTTCATGCGTGGTTAGCCAGCGGCACGAACGGGCCTAGTCAATCACTTCGAAGCGAGCTAACAGGGTTGGTGCACCCGGCTCGCCAGGCCGGCACCAGGCAAGCGATCAAAGCGGTAAAAAGCAGAACAAGTGTCGCCGTAATGAAAGTAATAGAGTCCGCAGGTTCAATTCCGAAAAGGGTACCCCGCAACGTCCGCGCGAGCATAAAAGCTGCTATCAATCCGATAGCGAGTCCGAGGGATGCCGGTTTCATCCCTTGGACCAACGCGAGACGGCAAACCTCGCTTCGATTCGCACCCAGCGCCATTCTAATCCCGATCTCAGCCGTCCGTTGGGCAACGAAATAGGACAGAATGCCGTATAATCCTACGGCCGAGAGAATAAGGGCGAAGCCCGCGAAGCCCGCTAGAAGAATAGCTATAAAAGCCCGGTTCGCCGCGGACTTGCCCAACACTTCCGACATTGTGCGAACTTGAAAGACTGGAACCTCGGAGTCAATGCCCTCAACCACACGGCGAAGCGCCGAAGCAACCGCAGATGCATTCACTGCTGTCCGGACTACGATGTAGAAATCCGTGTGACGTCCTTCCAGCGCCGGAGTATACATGGTCGGCTGTGGAGTTTTTTCGAGATCGATCAACACGTCGCCGACAATTCCAACAACTTGATAACGCGGTGAGTTCTGATCGCCAAAGTACACCCGCTGTCCCAGGGCATGCCCATCCGGCCAAAGCTTTCGGGCCATGGATTCGCTGATGATCAGCGCGCTTTGATGGGGATGTTTCGGATCAAAACCTCGACCGTCACGCTCCGTGAAATCCCGTCCCGCTAGGAGCGGAATACCCGCCACTCGAAAATAACCAGGGGAAGAGGAACGATTGAGAGCGACATTGAACTGCCCCGGTGGGAGCTGGCGGCCTTCAATGGAAAACGAGTTATCCCCGCAGTAACCGCCGACCGGCAGGCAATTGACCAGCGCCACTGCCTTCAGTCCGGGTAGAGCTTGAGTCCGGTCGAGCAGCGTTTTTGCGAAATGGGAGACCGATTCGGGCCCGTATCTGGCGTCTGGCAAGGAAATCGCAGCGGTTAGCAGATTCTCGGCGGCGACTCCGGAGTGAACCGTCTGCAGTCGAATGAAACTCCGTACCAGCAAACCGGCCGTGACAAGCAACACCAACGACAGTCCAACTTCAAGGCTGATCAGCACGGATCTTGACCGCTGTTGAGCGCGTCCACTCGTGGAGAACCGGCCACCCTCCTTGATGCCTGCAGTTAGATCTACCCGCGCCGCGCGGCGCGCCGGCAGAAGTCCAGCGAAAACTCCGCTCAATAACGACAAGAGAATCGTAAAACCGAGCACCATCCCGTCCATGCGAATGGGAGCGCTGGTGTCGATATCTTCAGCCCGGATCAGGATCGCCGCATGTGCATTCAAGTACGACATCAGCAAGCAGCCCAGCAGCAGCCCGAAGCCGCAGCCGATGAGGGCCAGCAGGAGGCTCTCGATCACCGCCTGCTGCATCAACCGCGAGCGTCCCGCCCCCAGCGCCGCTCTCACAAAGAACTCTCTCGATCGTTGCGACGCGCGCGCAAGCAATAAACTCGAGACGTTTACGCAGGCAATCATCAAAAGACATCCAACTGCGCCCAACAACACATAGAGCGATGTGCGGCTGTCTTGAGTCGTGATGTCAGAAAGCGGCAAACTAGTCACCGCACTGCCCAACATATTGCCCGGATTCTCAGCGCGAATCTGCTGCTGGATGCGGCTGACGTCGGCGACGGCCGATTTCCGCGTTGCGCCTTCGCGAATACGGGCCAGAACGTAGAGCTGGTGCCAGTCCCGGTTCGCGAGGGCATCGCCGAGAAGAGCCCGAATAGGCGTCCAGACCTCAACGGCGCGGGTTGGATATCCAAAGCTTCGTGGCATTACGCCGATGATGTCGCAAATAACACCGTCAAGCCGTATTCGCCGGTGCAGAATGTCCCGGGTGCCTCCGAAACGCTGCTGCCAGAGTCCGTAGCTGATCACCACAACCCGAGGAGCCCCGGGCCGGTCATCTGCGGGACTAAATCCACGCCCGATGATCGGCGTAACACCGAGTGTCTTGAATAACGCCCAGGAATAGATGCCACCTTCGATTCGCTCCGGCGCGGCCAGTCCCGCGCTCCCCAGCGTAAATCGATTCTGCCTCCCTGCAGCCATCGAGCTAAACCCGCGGTTCTCGCGCTCCCAATCTGAGAAGTTTGCAAACGAGACGACGTTCGGCACATCGAACAATTCGAATAAGAGGACCAATTGGTTGGGATTCGGGTAAGGCAACGGCTTGAGCAAAGCTGCGTTTATGACGCTGAATATTGCGGAGTTCCCTCCTATACCCAGCGCTAGTGTCAATACTGCAACGATGCTAAAGCTCGGCGCATTGATCATGCCGCGCCACGCCTGCCGGAGATCCTGCATGGTGCTTTCAACCCGATTCACCTTCCTCATATCCCGGCACTCCTCCTTGCTTTTCTCTATTGGTCCAAATTCGCGTAAGGCTATCATCCGAGCTTCGGGCTCACTCATGCCGGACGCTACGCCCTCCTTCGTGAGTTGTTCGATGTGAAGCTCAATCTCACTCTGAAGCTCTGCATCAATTCGATCTCGACGCAGTAGGGAATTGATGCGGTGCTTAATGATGTGAATTATCCGCATAGTTCTTTCGTCTTAGGCGTCTTCAATCAGGAGTTTGACGGCAGAAGATGAGCGGTCCCAGCTCTTCAATTGCGCTCCAGTTGTTTCCGGCAGTGGCGCGTTGGCGAGTAGACCTTAGCCGACCGCCCGAGGTCCGACTCCTTCCATTCCGCGCAGATCCAGCCCTGCTGCTCAAGCCGATGCAGCGCGGGGTACAGCGATCCTCGACCAGCTGAAAGCACATCGCCTGAGAGGATCTGTATTCGCTTGGAAATACCCCAACCGTGGAGGGGGCCCCGGACGATGGTTCTGAGGATCAAAGGATCCAATGTTCCTTGTAAAAGATCCAAAGGTTTAGGCATCGCGATACCCCGACTATCGACAATATACCTCGACCATCGACAATCGTGCAAGGGGAGTCGACGCCTTATTGCTCCGCGGTAGTCGCGCAGTGCGGACTTCGAATTCGTCTCCATAAGTGATTTTTCGCAAAACGAGCGGGTACGCCCGAGTGCTGGCAGCGAATAATGCGGCGGCTATAACCGTCCGTGACTGTGAAAGGATCGCAGCGTTGTCTGTTCCCGCAACGCAATATCTTTGAAGTCCATGCACCAAACCTGATTCGGGGCCGTAATGATTGCCGGCGGCGAACTCGAAGGTGTTACCTTTCGCTTGCGCTTCGCCGTGTGCAGCAAGCCAGACCGGTGTGGTATCGCCGTGATGGTGCTAGTGGCAGGCCATTCAGTTCCACTCTTCGTCTCTTCCAGGCAAGCGCGGAGCTTCCGTGCTCCCCAAGTGGGATGATTGAAGCGCAATTCCAGAATCTGTTTCGCGATCCGATCCGGTGTCGCATGAGGAGTTGGATGTGACGGATCGCCCTTTCACCGAATCGAAGGAATTAATTGGCGGTCTTGCTGTGTTTCAAGCGAATTCAAAGGAAGACGCTATCGCCTACGTCAAAAAGTTCCTCGGCATAGCCGTCGATGGCGAATGCGAGGCGCGGCAACTATTCGAGGGCCAACCAAGCGCCCTGCGCGGATAAGCAACTTTCAAGCCGCACATAGGCTCTCCGAAAGCCGTCACGCGCAGATATCCCTCACAACCTTGTCCGCCGCACCGGTAAGACGCAAGTTTTGGCCACCGTGTGGATAAGTCAGTCTGGTATGGTCGATTCCCATCAAGTACAAGATAGTTGCGTGGAGATCGTGAACGTGAATCGGCTTGTCTACCGCTTTACAGCCGAAAGCGTCGGTCGCGCCGTAAATCGTGCCGCCCTTCACTGCGCCTCCCGCAAGCCACATCGTAAAGCTGCTCGGATTGTGGCCGCGGCCATCAGTCGCGCGGCCTCTCTCCTCTTTTCTGACTGGACTTCGACCGAATTCCGACACGCCATCATTCCGAAGCCATTGCCAATGCGGGTCAAAGCATCGCGGCGGCTCAGCGGAATTCTTTTTTGACGGCTCGACATGTGCTGTTTGCTCTCGCCTACCCCGAGTTCGCGCTCTTAATCACCATATCTCTGAACCCACTTGCGGCTATAGGGACCGTTTTGGAACCCTTTGCGCTTCTGACACCGCACAATTAGACTAGAAGCGAATGTCCCCTATCTACTTGGCTGGTTACGCGGTCATCATCCTCGGTCTAGCGCTGGGCGCTTATTACCTTCGGATTCCGCCCCATTGGATCGTAGTCGGCGTCATCGTGTTGGTAGGTATGGGCCTTACGGGATTTGCGAAATCTCGTAAGGGCAACTAGCTATGCCCGCACGTCGTCCTTATTACCTCTGTATGTAACTGTTTCCAACTCTCGCGTTGCGAGGAGATTGCATTTTTCGGCAAAAGCGCAGATTGGCAATAGACGTGCTACTTGGATGGCGCAATGGTTACCCAATCGAACTCCGACAATGTATTAGAGACTTTGGTTGTCTCGCATCTGGCTGCTCTGCGCAATGATGAGGCGGCCTTGTGTGGCAAGTTTAGCGCGAGCAAAGGCGCCGATTCACGCTCGTTAGCAGCTGAACTGCTCAACCTTCAGCGTCGGGCTGAACGGTTGGAATGTATGCTCGACCTGATGCGCTAGCGCAGGCTATTTTGTAGCCTCAACTCTTTACTCTCGACCGGCTGGCGAAGGGTCCGTTTTTGGCGCGCTACAATGGAACGCGTCAAAAGAAACTGGTTCCACTTTGGAACGGGCAGTAATTGGCCGGCTTGGGAAAACCTGGGTTGAGCCCTACTCTTCACGAAGAATTGAGGACGGTTCAGTCCTTGCTGCTCGGAGGGCCGGAATGGCTACGCAGCTCAGAGCCAATCCCAATACTGCAGAAACGGTAACTATTGAAGCGATTGGATCAGTCGCAGAAACGTGATAGAGCAGCACTTGCATGAATCGTGAGCAAGCAGCAGAGATCGCTAGCCCAGTCAGCAAACCCGGAACTACGACAGTCAAACATTCCCGGAGAACTTGAAACATTAAATCTCGCTGTTGTGCGCCAATGGCCGAACGGATGCCGAATTCCCGCAAGCGGCGACTTACGGAGTAACTGAAGACGCCGTAAATACCAAGGGCGCCCAGGAAAACTGCCAAGCCAGCAAATGTGGTGATCAGCACTAATATGAAGCGCTGCCGCGCCAACGAATCGGCGAGATAGCCGTCAAGTCGGCGAACGCGTCCAATCGCCTGCGCCGGATGGGCGCGCCGCAGAGTTCTCTCAACTAATTTGGGAAGCACAGCGCTTACTGGATGAGTCTTGATGACAATTTCCATCTCAGGTGAGATATCAACGAAAAAGAGCGTAGGCTCTGCCGCAGAAACTAGCCCGAATTCCCGCATATCGCCCACCACGCCGACGATTTCGGCCCGGTCTGGCCTCGGCCCCGTTACATTCAGCAAGATCTCCGCCTTCATCGGATCGGCGTGCGGAAAATACCGATCTGCGAACGCTTGGTTAATTACATATCGCGGCTGGTTGTGGTCTTCCTCCATAAGAAAACGCCCACGAATCAGAGGAACACCTAAGACTTGAAGGTAATTTGGTGTGCACCATCTGATCTGCGCGGTGGGAAACCGGCCGGGCTCGAAATTCTTCCCGACAATGCCAAAACGGGTTGCGTAGCGGCTATGTTCGGTGGTTCTCAGCGTCATTGGAAGAGAGTTGACGGCCGCAACAGCTTGAACGCCCGAAACGTGTTCAAGCTCCGGTGCAATGCGGTCGTGAAACAGGTTGTATGACTTGTTCCAATCCCGGTCCGCAAGCGGCACGTGGACGGCGAGGGTATTGGCTGTTCGAAAGCCCGGTTCCGTGTGCAACGTCAGCGAGAAACTTCGAACCAGCACCAGGGCGGCCAGGAGTACTGTCACCGACAACGCTACTTCTGAGCCCAACAATATCGAACTGAGCCGAGCTCGGCGAACTGAAGCACCTCTGGTTGTGGCTGAGGAGATCGTATATGACGGCGAAGCGAAAAGTACCGCGACCAAAAAGGAACATAGCGTGCCAAATAGCAACACAGAAAGATTTAGAGCGGCGCCGTTAATCCGCGGAATTTCTCCCTCCGCCAAATTCTGAATCAGCGGCAGAGTGAAAATGGCCGCGAGTATGCCCAGGCCGCCGCCAGTCAATGAAAGCACCATCGTCTCGACCAGAAACGTGCGAAATACTGCCCATCGGCTCGCTCCCAAAGCAAGTCGTATCGACACCTCTTGCTTTCGATTCAGCGCACGGTCCATCATCAGGTGCGCCAAGTTGGAGCATGCCATCAGTAGGACAAGGCCGGCCGCGATCCATGCCGCCAAAAAAGCGGGCCGCACATCGCCGATCACAGTCTCCATCAAAGGCACGGCGAACGCGCCGATTTTGCCGTTCGTTGCCGGGTAGGCGGCGCTCAGTTGGAGCGCGGTCTGCTCCAATCCGAGTTCCGCCTGCCGCAGAGACACTCCGCGATTGAGCCGGCCGACGAGTTCGAGCGGGTGATATTTCCGGGATGAATACAACTCGGGATCGATGGACGAAAATGGCAGCCAAACGTCAGCCCACGCAGGAAACGCATTTCTTTCGGCAAGAACACCGATGACGATGAACGACGTCTCTCCTAGCCGAAAGGGGCGGCCAATCACATTGGGATCGGAGGAAAATTTGTGGCGCCAGAGCTGTTCACCGATCAGCGCGACTCTTTGCTTGCTGTTCTCTTCTTCCGCTCCATAAACTCGGCCTAGCAGTGGATTGATTCCGAGCAGCGGGAACAAGTCCGCGGAGGCGTTTGTACCCTGCACTGCCATTGGTTCGCCTTGGCCGGTAAGCGTGGCCTTATCCATCGCCTGGAACGTGTAAGCCGCGAGTTGAAGTCCCTTGATCGATTTCTTCCAATCAAGATAGTCCGGCACGGAGAGTTGGAGGTTGTGAAGCTGCGGATGTGTCTCCCAAACCTGGACCAGGCGACTCGGATCGCGAAACGGAAGCGGTTGCAGTAGCACGGCGTGTATGACGGCGTAGACGGCCGTGTTCGCACCGATGCCCTAGGCGATGGTCAGGACGGCGGTAACTGCGAAAGCCGGCCTCCGCAAAATGCTCCGAATGACTTGCCGCAATTCAAACATGAGGTATAAATATCATCGCGGGTGACGCCCTGCGCCGAGTTTTGGCGATTGATCGCCCGTGCTGACCAAGCACTGGCTGCCCGGCTAGCTCTACGCCTCCATTCCGAACGACACTTTCGTAACGTTGCCGTCCAGCCGCATCGCTTCCAGGACCGCTCCCATCACTGGCGGTAACAACGGCAGCACGGCGATGCACCCGATGCGTTCGCGGATTGCAGCGACGAAGGCTTCACGCAACGGTGCGCTCTTGAATCCACCACCAACGTGGGCCACCGGCACCTTGCGGTCGCGCTCAAAAAGCCGCCGGTGTACGCCCTCGGCGAAACACGCCAAATCGAGAGCGGCGGCCACGATGATCTCCAGCGCAGCCTCATCACCCGCTTCCGCCGCTTCGGTAACCAGCGGCGCGAACGCGGCAATCTGAGAGCGCGTGAATTCCGGCGTGTAGAAACGGTGCAGCAGAGTGTTCATGTCTTTCGCTTTTGTGGTAGCCAGCAAACGATCGCGCAATTGAGTCTGCGGACCCCACTTCTCTTCATATCGAAGAGCGGCTTGCACGGCGCGTCGCGTTAGATCAAAGCTTCCGCCTTCGTCGCCAAATATGTAGCCCCAACCGCCAGCGCGAGCGGTTTGGCCCGCTAAATTACGGCCGAATGCCATGGAGCCCGTTCCGGAGATCACAATGATGCCCGGCTTGCCCGCGGTTGCGCCCGCAAGGGCTATTTCAGCGTCATGCGTGATTTTGTAACGATCCGCGTGGACGAGTTCGCGGGCGTATGCGTCTTTGTCCGCAGCGCCGCCACTGAATCCAAAGCAGGCAGCGGCAAATGTCAGATTCGTTGGGTCCAGCTCAGCCTGCTGCGCCGCCGCAGCCAGACACCCGCCTACCGCGCTGAAGAACTTTTCACGCCCTTCGGACGCTGCCACGTGATTGCAGGGTCCGCCATGGCCTTCACCCAGCAGATGGCCGTTGTCATCCGCAATCACGGCAGTGCTGCTCGATTGCCCTCCATCAAAACCGAAATAGTAGCTGCCCATGTACTTAGTCAGGTCAAGCTAGGGTCTTGTCCTTGGCGTAACAGAGTGCGTCGAGCGGGCACTCCGCGCAACGTGGTTTGCGAGCAATACAAATACCGCGGCCAAAGTGAATTACCTGGTGCGCGAAAAGGATCCATTTCGCTTGCGGAATGACCTTCATCAAGTCGGCTTCGATCTTGACTGGATCGGTATTCTTGGTGAGATCCAGCCGAAGCGAAATCCGCTGGACATGCGTATCGACCACTACACCGGAGGCGACGTTATAAGCGGTTCCCAGCACCACGTTTGCCGTCTTTCGGGCAGCGCCCGGAATTTCCAGCAGTTGCTCCATAGTCTTCGGTACCACTCCGCCATACAGTTCCTGCACCTTTTTCGCCGCGCCGATTACTGAACGAGCTTTGTTGTTGAAGAAGCCGGTGGAGCGAATATCGTTTGCGAGTTCGTCTTGCGAAGCGCCCGCGAACGCTTCAACAGTCGGGTACTTTTGAAACAGTCCCGGAGTAACTTTGTTGACACGCTCATCAGTACATTGCGCAGATAGGATTGTCGCGACCAACAACTGCCACGCATCTTTGTGATGAAGTGCGCAGGAGGCGCTCGGGAACAGTCGATCAAGACCTTCGATAATTCGCGAAACACGCGCTTTGCGTTCCACCGCAGTTTTGGGCTTTGGTACTTTTCGCGGCGGCGTAACGGGATGCGGGGCACTGAGGGTAGATTCCATGGGCGAGTAAAGCTTCCATCCAGCGTACATGAGGGCCGATGATTATGCCGCAGAACGGTTTTGGCCGCATCGTATAAGCAGGAGCCCGAGATGCACGTTTACAAATTGGAGTCCACCATGCTGATCGAGACCTCGCTTCAGGACACCTTTGCATTCTTCGAAGATCCGTATAATTTGAAGAAGATCACGCCGTCGTGGATGCGCTTTGAAGTGACCTCGAAAGATCGTGTTGCGATGAGAAAGGACGCGGAAATCGAGTATCGCATCCGATGGATGGGCTTACCGATGTACTGGAAAACCATCATCACGGAGTACGAGCCGCCATTCTTGTTCGTCGATGAACAGGCCAAAGGCCCCTACTCGTTTTGGCGTCACCGGCACAATTTTTCGGCCTCGGAAAAGGGCACCAAGATCTTCGATCACCTCGAATACGCTTTGCCGCTGGGCGTGTTGGGACGGCTGGCTCACAGGGTCTTAGTAAGTCGTCAATTGCGAGAGATTTTTGCTTATCGCCAGCAGGCACTCAGTAAGATCTTCGATGGAAAAGAGTTGACGCTACAGGAGCCTGTCATTCGCTAACGATCACCAGACGAGTTATTGGAAGCGGGCGATCAGATCTTTTGGAATGGGGCGCGATTTCAATCGCTCCGGCAGTTCAGGATGTCTGCCAGCCCAAACACGCGTCTCAAACCCTTCGGCCGCCATCTCGCCCCGATTGAATAAGCGATGATAAACGTCGAAGCTGCTCCTGCGAAATTCACGAATGGTTGTTTCGATGGTGATCTCGTCGCCGAAAGTAGAAGGCAAAAAGAATTTCGCGCGCACATCAACCATAGGAATGCCGATGATCTCCAAGCTCATCAGCCTCTCGCGCAGGGGCACGCCTGCCAACTCGAACAAGCCAACCGTGTTGTTGTCGAACCACACTAGATAGCGCGGGAAATAGACGATGCCCGCCGGATCGCAGTCGCCGAATTCGATGCGAATCGTCCTGGAATAGGTCAGCATC
>JBARMQ010000474.1:0-3348 GCA_049802535.1 Bryobacteraceae bacterium
CATTCACATGCCTTTGTAACTCGATCCGCAATGCATGATCGAGCGACTCATCAAGATAATCGTTCAGCTCCTGCAGAAACTCCTTACAGGTAAGCAAACGCGTCATCCCCCTTTCGCTTGAACTGGCGGGTCAGCTTCTCTCTGAGCTGTAGCCGCGCTCGCAATAACCGACTCTTAACTGCTGAGATTGAGAGGCTTAGCGCCTCCGCCGTCTCCTCGATCGACATTTCTTCGATGTCGCGCAGGACGAAAACGGTGCGGTAGGCGGGCTTTAAACTTTGGATCGCCTGGTCCAAAAGTGTTGCCATCTCTTCCCGGGAATACCTCTGCTCGGGATTATCCTCCCAGACAGCGATTTCCCGGACCACCGAATCCTCGCCGGTATCGATCGGATCGTCCAGCGGCACCGTTCGGTCGCTCCGTCGCTTCCGCAGCTTCATCAGAGCTTCGTTGACCGCGATCCGTACTAGCCAGGTATAAAACTTCGAATTCCCTTGGAAATCGTCCAGATGCGAATATGCCTTAAGAAAGCTTTCCTGCAGCACATCCTCGGCATCGTCATCGTTCTGGGTGATCTGTTTCGCCATCCGGAAGACGCGGCGATCGTAATGCTGTACAAGCTCGCTAAAAGCTTCCATGTCGCCCGCTTTGGCGCGCGCAACTAGAGCCGCTTCATCGAACACGGGCGCGATGCTGGACGGAGTTCCCACTTTTCAGCCGTAAAGCCTCAGTCTATCAGTGCAGCTTCACATCGCTCGATCATCGACCCAGGCCGGGCGGCGGAGCGGCAGCAACCAACCCGATAACGCTGGTTTCCTGCACGCGCTCGGCGGCGCAAATGGCTACCCCTTTCTCGCTGTTCTCTTCGCCTCTCTGCTCTGTCCCGCAAATAGGACTTTGAAATGCGCTCGCACCATGTCTTCCAAGTCAATTGGACAAAACCGGTCAAACAAGCCAGACCACAGCAATCCCACGATCGCCGGCGCAACTAATAAGTGCGGATACCTCAAGGCCGCGTCGGTCGACAGTTCGCCGGTTGCAAACGCCTGCTGTGCCAGACGCCCGAACGCAGCAAGCCCGGGTTCGATGATGGTTCGATAATAGAACTCGGCTAGTTTTGGAAAGCGGCTTGCTTCCCCGATTAGCAGCCGGATTACCGCGGTTCGGCGTGAGCGCCCGGGCTCGCTCACGAGAGGGATGATCGTGCGCTCCAAGAAAACACGAATCGGCTCACCCGGTTCAGGAGGCGCTGTGGCGGAGCTCACCAACGGCGAGATCTCTCCTCGAACAATCGCTTCAAACAGCGCTTCTTTATCCTTGAAGCGAAGATAAATCGTCCCTTTCGCTACTCCCGCCTTCCGCGCAATGTCTTCCATCCGTGCCGCGGCAAACCCGCTGCGGGTGAACTCCTGAAGCGCTGCTTTTAAGATCGCGCGATCTCGCCCCGCCGCAGTCGTGCTTGGTTTCTTAGCTGCCCGGGACGTCCTTGCATGCAAAATGTGATTTCCCCTTTCCACCCGGTGATATGCTGCGAACTGAGACGACTGACCGGTCAGTCATATTTCTATCACGGAGTCAATATGAAATCACAATCCGTTGACACTACCTGCTGCATCGTCGGAGGTGGTCCTGCCGGTGTCATGTTGGGCTACCTTCTCGCACGAGCGGGCGTCCGCGTCACCATTCTCGAAAAGCATAAGGATTTCTTCCGCGATTTTCGTGGTGACACCGTCCACCCGTCCACTCTCGAATTGCTCTACGAATTAGGCCTGCTCAAAAAGTTCCTCAAACAACCCCACCAGGAGTTGACCTCTGTCGGCGTGACTATCGGCGATTTCTCTTTCAAAGTCGCCGATCTTCAAGGCCTTCGCACCCACTGCCAGTTCGTGGCCATCATGCCGCAATGGGACTTCCTCAATTTTTTGTCTGGTGAAGGGAAGAGCTTCCCCGGCTTCGATCTGCGGATGGAGCACGAGGCGATCGACCTTGTATACGACCAGGGAAGAGTGCAAGGCGTCGTGGTACGCACCCCAAGCGGAAACGAGGAAATCACAGCCGACCTTGTCATCGCCTGCGATGGCCGCCATTCCATGATGCGTGACGCCGGCCGGCTTGAGGTCAGCGAATTAGGTGTACCGATTGATGTGCTTTGGTTCCACATCAGCCGCCGCCCCCAGGATCGCGAGGAGGTTTTGGGACACATCAATTACGGCAAGGTTCTCGTCCTTATCAACCGCAACGATTATTTCCAAGCTGGTCTACTCATTCGAAAAAATACTTTCGAACAGGTCAAACAGAAAGGACTCGAAGCATTTCGGCATGATATCGCCCAAAACGCGCCATTCTTGAGCGACCGCGTCGACGAAATAAAAAGCTGGGATCAGGTCAAGCTGCTAACAGTACAGATCAACCGGCTCGAACGCTGGCACCGCCCTGGCCTGTTGTGTATCGGAGATGCCGCTCACGCCATGTCGCCCGTCTTTGGGATCGGCGTTAACTTGGCAATACAAGACGCCGTCGCCGCCGCAAACATTTTGGCGCAGCCTCTATATGGCCAACGAAATACCGATCCGTTTTTACACAAAGTACAACGAAGGCGGGAACTCAGAGTTCGCATGACACAACTTCTCCAAGTGATTGCCCACGCCGGTTTCAAGTACGTGTTCCGAACGCAAGGCCCGCTTCACCCCAACCGGCTCTTTAGAGTGGTCGCCCGCGCGCGCCTGATGCAGCCGATTCTGTTGCACGTCGTCGGAATTGGATCGGTTCCGGAGCACGTTCGCACGCCCAATTTACCAGAACGGCGTAGCCGGGGTACTGTGGCTCGTATCATTGGGCTGACTGCCGCCATCGCCGCAGCGATCAGCGTGGTCTCCCTTAGCTTCAACGCTAAAATCCGGCGTTGAGTGGGCTTATTCGAAGTCCTCCGTCGTAGTCAGCTCAGCCCGCTAGCCAGCGGAAACGTATAGACTTCCTTGTGGAAATCGACATCCGTTCCTCGCGCGTCGAAGTGACATCCGTCCGGCACGATGACCGCCTTGCGATGCTTCAGAAAGGCCGACCAAAACATCGTCTTAATTCGGTTGTCATCCTTTTCGGCGACATCCAGAAGGTAGCGGACTTTGTCGGCGGCATCCTCGCGCGCGAGGAATTTCATCGCCGCGGCTTCGCGCCAGGCCGCTGACATTTGAAGTTGGCCGCTGGCATACTTAACTGGCTTCCCGCCGCCTTTAAACGTCGCCGCTCCTCCCGGAGTTCCTCGGCTGACCTCGATCACCCAAATCGATCGTTCGGCATACAAACCGTCCATCGCGAGAATGTCGATACCGTGGCCGGCCTCATCATATT
>JBARMQ010000475.1:0-9713 GCA_049802535.1 Bryobacteraceae bacterium
GTCTTATTACGTGCAAAACGGCTTTACAACACAGGCGATTCTTACTAATTTGCAGAACTTAGGAGTTAACTTCGAAACTCCACAGCAGGGCGGAATACCCTCGGCGGGAATAGAGAACAGCGATTTCAATTTCATGCCGCGCATAGGCTTCGCCTACACTCCTCGATTCGGCAAATGGGGCACCGTCATCCGTGGTGGATACGGCGAGTATATCTATCCGGTGCCAATACGGAACTCCGTCCGGTACCTGACCCAAGACTATCCGTTCACGGCGAGTTACTCACAAAGTTATGTGAATGCCGCGCAAGCACCGGACGGGTTGCCTAACTACCTGCTCCGTTCACCGCAAACTGTGATCGCGGGACTCAACAGCGCAAATGTGGTGAACACCACCTCCACCAACGCTTTGCTTCCCGGCATTAACCTTCAAGAGACGCTGGCCGCAAACTATCCTCCGGCGCGCGTGAGGGACGTCAATTTCACGATTGAGCAGCCTTTCCGTGACAGTTCCGTGTTCCGAGCCAGCTATGTATTTACTCACGGATATAACCTGGACCAGAACTATCAATACAATAATGCCCCCTCCACTTATGTGTGGGAAACGGAGACTGGAACGACGCCGCCGACAGGAACTTATGCTGCGACCGCGACCCGACCCTATAACCAGACGGTCTGGGGCGGCAACGTGCTCTCTATGAAGACCGGCTGGTCGAACGATAGCGCGCTGCAGCTCAATTATCAGAGGCCTTTCAAGAAGGGATTCGCATACCAGATCTTTTGGGTTTACTCGCGCGCTTTCAGAGTAGGTGGAAACACCTTCCGGGATAACACTCTGTACCCTGCGGCGGACTTTGCTCCCGGCGTACTCCCGACCGGGCTCAATACGGGCACACTGCTGGATCCGAGCCAGGCTCTCAATCGATATGAAAATTATCACGTTGATACTGCGATTCCCGAGTATCACCTGACATACAACGGTATCGTCGATCTGCCAGTCGGCAAAGGCAAGCACTTTCTGTCGAACGCCAATAAGTGGGTGGATGCGCTCCTCGGCGGTTACGAAGTTGCATTCGTTGGACAGCTGGTATCGCAATCCTTCCAAGTGGCCGCGGCGAACTGGGCATCGGCCAGTCAGGCTAAGGTTTACGGGAGCTCGGTGCCAATAAACGATTGCCGCAGCGGCGTATGTCATCCCGAATATTTGTGGTTCAACGGATACATTTCTCCTGCCGTGATCAACACCGCGAAGGGCATAAGCGGTCTCCCTGCAAACTACACGCCTTACCTGACGCCCATCAACAATGTGCCGGGCACGTCAAATTTCGGCAACAACAACGTACCGGTTGCGCTGAACAATGGAAAGGAAGTGTCGACGGCCTATTCTCCTGGGCCCGCTGGCGCTAATCCGTTTTCTCAGACCGTGCTGCTCGGCCCGATGAATGCCGAGGCGGACATCTCGCTCTATAAAGTGTTTTCGCTTACCGAGAGGGTTCGGCTGCGAGTCAATGTAGATGCGTTCAACGCCTTCAACATTCAGGGTCGCGTAAATCCGAATACGACGGACGGCACAGAATCTCTCCAAACGTCGTATTGGACGCCGCGGCAGATCCAGTTGTCAGGTCGAATCACTTTCTAACGGTTCCTCTTATCGCTGCGGGCCGCAGCAAGCGGTACATTGATGGATGCGCGTAAGCAGGCGACGCTGTTCGCCCCCTGCGCTATGATGACGGCGAAATTCGTGCGTTTTCATGAAATCCTATCGTCTGACAGAATCAATTTTCCTGCGAGTGCTGGGGCTCGTTTATTTAGCGGCGTTCGCATCTTTCTGGCCGCAGATTAAGGGCTTGGCCGGATCGCATGGTATCGTGCCGGCGGCGCAAGCCTTGGCTCAAATTCACGCGGAGCTTGGCGTCAGGGCCTACTTCGAAGTGCCGTCGATTTTTTGGTTAGGAATCAGTGACGGCGCTCTGGTTTGGGTATGCGTGCTGGGATGCTTGGCATCGATTCCGCTACTTAGCGGGTTCTTTCCGCGATGGGGAGCCGGCATCTGCTGGATCGTCTATCTGTCAATCATTTCTGTGGCCCAACCGTTTACCGGTTTCCAATGGGACGCTCTGCTGCTTGAAGCTGGATTTCTAGCTATTTTCGCGGGGGCGCCCTGGCTGGTCTGGGCTTATCGAGTGCTGCTATTTCGACTGATGTTTGAATCCGGAGCGGTGAAACTGCTGTCGGGAGATCCGAATTGGCGAAATTTGCACGCGTTGCGCTTTCACTTTCTCACGCAGCCTTTGCCAACGCCCCTTGCCTACTACGTTTATCGCGCGCCGGCCCGGATGCTGGACGGCATGACACTGGTGACACTCATTATCGAGTTGGGCGCGCCGGTTCTCCTGTTTTGCCCCAGGTGGTTTCGTTATTCAGGCGTGGCGGCATTGATGTTCTTGCAGGTCTGCATCCTACTGACCGGGAACTATGCGTTCTTCAATCTGCTTGCCTTAGGACTGTGTCTATGGGGCCTTGACGATCGGGTTTTCGCCTCCATCGGCACATGGCTGAGGCCGATCATTCCGGTCCATCGACGGGCTTTGCTTTGGACCATGCATACAGTTCTGGGCATCCTTATATTCCTGGGTGGACTGCAAGTGGTGCAACTCTTCGCGCCTGCTGTTGGCAGACTGTTCTCACCGATCTATTCGCTGGTAGCCCCCTGGCAGGTCGTGAATACGTATGGACTTTTCGCCGTTATGACGACCGACCGACCGGAGATTATCATCGAAGGTTCAGACGACGGCCAAAGCTGGCGGGAATATTCGTTTCCCTACAAGCCGGGCGAGTTGCACCGTGGCTTGCCCTGGGTTGCGCCGTATCAGCCGAGACTCGATTGGCAGATGTGGTTTGCGGCGCTGGGCGGCTACCAGGAGAACCCGTGGTTTGGCGGACTTGCCCGCGGCTTGCTTATGGGCGACCCGGCTGTCTTGGGGCTACTGAGCACCTCTCCTTTCCCTCATCCGCCTCGCTACCTGCGTGCCTTGCTCTACGACTATCAATTCACCACTCCGGCCGATCGTTCGCGGACAGGAGCGGTCTGGCAACGGGAATTGAAAGGAGTCTGGTTTCCAGCCTCTAGTCTCGGCGCGCAGTGAAGGTCAGGTGGCCGTTGGATAGAGTTGCTTTCTCCCGGTGCGCCACAATTTAGCTATGAAATTGAAAATCGTGCAGGCGGGAGAGCCGGTTCTCCGTCAGCAGGCGCGCGAACTGACGCGGGATGAGATTCGCTCACGCGCAACTCAGGAACTTATCGAATGGATGCGGCAGACAATGTACGATGCGCCTGGAGTCGGTCTCGCTGCGCCGCAAGTGGGTCTCGGGCTCCAAATAGCGGTCATTGAAGACAAGCCCGAATATATTCGTGCCGTTCCCGCAGACCGCGTCAAAGAAATGGACCGGCAAGTTGTCCCTTTTCAGGTCATCATCAATCCTAAACTCACGTTAGACGAGAACTCTTTCGTCGAATTCTTTGAAGGCTGTCTAAGCCTCACGGGTCTAATGGCGTTGGTTCGACGGTCAATGCGCGCGACCGTAGAATGCCTGGATCACAAGGGGGAGCCGAAGCACATCGAGGCGACCGGCTGGCATGCACGCATTCTGCAGCATGAGATCGATCACCTGCGCGGCACTCTATACGTCGACCGGATGTATGCCAGATCGTTGATGCCGGTCGATCAATACAACCGGCATTGGAAAGACAAGTCAATCCTCAATGTCAAGGGTGAATTGAGGATTGACTAAGCCCTAAAACTGCAAGTGGAGGGCGATTTGCAGAATGCGGGGCGCGACACCATTTTCCGTGGTGACCTGACCAAATTGTCCGCTGTTAATGTTGGTGTTCGGGTTATCGAAGTTGGTGTGATTCAGAACGTTGAAGGTATCCAGGCGGAGCTCAGCCGCAAACCTCTCTCCGATATAGAAGTGCTTCGCGAGCGTCAAATCCGCGTTGACGGCGCCGGGTCCGCGCAACGCGTTGCGCCCCAACGTACCTTCCGTAAATTGTCCGATTAACTGCGACGCATCGTTTGCGGCAATGTTATCCAAATTCAACAGGCGTGTATTGGACAAAGCGTTCGGATTGAAATAATAATTCCCGGTGTTACCGTTGATGGTCTGATTTGTGCGTGGATTGTAGGTTGCCACGTTTTGCCCGACCAGGTCTGCCCGGACGAGGCCCGCTTCGCCGTCTCCAGCTGGTCCCGGATCCCCATCCGTGCTGCTTAAACCGGCCGAAACGTCGATAGGAAAGCCGGTGTGCCAACTGATGATGGGGTAGAGGCTCCAACCTTTCGTCAAAAGCTTGGGCCCGCTCTGCCACATCCGATCAAAAGGCAGGTCCCAACCACCCGAGAAGACTAGGTTGTTTCGCACGTCGGTATCACCGGATGAGTAGAAGGCGTTCTCGTTGTAATAAGGAACGTTGGAATTCCGCTCCCGGAACCCCGATGCGTTATCCAGTTCGTGCCCCCACGTGTAGGCCAGCGTGTAGAATGCGCTTCCCAACCGGGTATTTCCCGTCCGTTTGGTCAAATTCACAGTCATCGAGTTGTAGTTGGCATGAGAGATGTTTTTGAACTCGTCAAGATCGCCAAATGCATCGGGGTTGTAAATACGGGTATTTGAGCCCAGGGGGAAGGGATTTATATCCACCAGAGATGTTAGCCCGTGTGCACTATAGCCGACGTAGCCGACCTCCAACACCATGGAGGCCGGTAACTGCTGCTGAACATTGAAGCTGTATTGATAGACATATGGCGTTCGCAGATGCGGATCTACTAAGTAAATGCCGCCGGTGGTGCTGAGAGGAAGAAACGCGGCGTAACTGACATTGGAGCTTGGCGGCGTAGAGGGAAACCCATTCGTGGTCCCGGTCGCATTTGTTCCAAACGGGTCAGACATATATCCGGTCGGTCCCGACTCTGTGCCATCGAGGGCATTGAAATAAAGGCTCGGCTCGGCAAAGAAGGGTGGGGAGCCGTTGAACTGTAAATTATCTTCGCCCTTCAACACATCATAAAAAATGCCTGCGCCGCCGCGAATCGCGGTTTTCGCGTCGCCGAACACGTCCCATGCGAAACCAATTCGCGGAGCAAAATTAGTTTTGTCGGGGAAGTTGACGCCCTTCGGCGCGCCCGGATCTCCGGGGTAAATTATGTTCTCAGGCGCATTCGTAAATCTTTGAGATTGCGCGCCCGGGACGAAGGAAAACGATCGGCCTTGGGTGTCGTATTTGGGCTCTGAATATTCGTAACGCAGACCCAGGTTCAATGTGAGGCGCTTACTGACATGCCAATCATCCTGCCCATATCCCGCATACTGATGCGAACGAATGTTATTTTCCGCGTTCGATGCCTGGAAATAGTTGTCAGGTAAGCCGAATAAAAAATCGGCGAAGTCAACGCCTGAACCGACATAGGTCGACGGGCCGTAGAAGGAGTAACTGCCGTCTCCAAAGAAATCATAAGCGGTGTTGTTTTGGTAAGGCGAGAAATAGAAGCCAAACTTTAGGTTATGTCTGCCTTTCGTCCAGGAAACGTTGTCATAGTACGAATAGATGGTGTTCGCAAACGTGGTTGGACCGTTCGGCGAGAAACCGGTGGTCAGGCCGCTGCCATCGAAGAACAGGATTGGCGGCCCGGTGGTGACGTCCGGGGTGATGTTAATGCCAAGTTGCTGTGGGCCCGGCAGCGTGGAGGTTGGCGAAGCTTGGGTTGGTGTATTTCGAACCGCCGAAACACGGACTTCATTGAACAGCGAAGCAGTGAAGATATGCGTATAAGCCAGCGTTCCCGAGTAGGTCTGTGTAAAGGCAGCCGCCGTGTATCCTGTGACGTTCGCATTTCCGAAGGGGGACGTCGTCTTTGCGTCGTGCGCGGTGAACGTCCCTGTTAGCGTATCTTTGTCGGTGATGTTGTAATCGAGCCGTCCAAGGTATTCGTTCTCGTTGTCTACGGCCGAAGCCTCCGGGTAAAGAAATCCTGTGGGGGAGGTAGGAATCAGATTGTTTTTGAAGTACGCCTGAGCCACGGGATCGATCTTAGTGGGATCAATGATGCCTTGGGCGGCTAACTGAGGATTCGATTGGTAGTAGGGATTGCTTAAGAGAAAGTTGGCGACTGATTGCTGCGTGGCGGAATCGGCCTGAGAGAAATTACCTTGCGCTTCGAGCGGAGTGAACGTGGGCACTTGTCCTTCAAGCTGCAGAGCAGACTGCCGCTGGCCCTGATAGGAAAAGAAGAAAAACAGCTTATTTCTTCCGTGGACGACGTGCGGAATGACGATTGGCCCACCGAAGGTCCCGCCATACTGTTGCCGATTTAGAACGGAGCGAGGCTGTCCTTGCTCATTGCTAAAAAAGTTGTTCGCGTCGAAGTAAGTATTGCGAGCGTAATCGTACAAAGTACCGTGAAGAGTATTCGTGCCACTCTTCGTAACCACGCTAACGATGCCGCCCGCATTGCGTCCGTATTCCGCGGAGTAACTACTTTCAATAACGCGAAACTCAGCCACCGCATCCGGGTTGGGATTGACAACCACGGCGTTCGATAGAAGATCGTTATTCAAACCCCCGTCAAGCAAGTAGGTGACAGAGTCGGTGCGGCCTCCGGCAATGCTGTAACTGCCCTGGGCGCTGCTATCCATGTTGGTTGGCGTGACGCCCGGTTGCGTCTGTAAAAGATCGAGTGTGTTGCGCCCATTCAACGGCAACTCGAAGATCGCTTTGCCGGTAACGGTACCTCCAACAGTCGAGTTTTCGGTCTCGACCGTGCTTCCGCGGGAATCGACGTTAACGACGTCTGCCACTTTGCCGATTTCTAACTTCAAATCGACGCGAAGGGTCTGGTTAATATCGAGCGCTGCGACTGCAGACTCCGTCTTGCTGAAGCCGGGCGACTCGGCGATGACGCGGTATTGGCCCACCGGCAACTGCGGTACCTGGTAAAAGCCTTTTGCGTCGGTCGCCGTCACGATGGCTTTATCGGTGCCGGCGTTTATGACCGTAACAGTGGCATTCTGAACCAGTGCTCCGGCGGGATCGGAAATGATGCCGGCTATTTTCCCGGTTGCGTCCTGTGCCGGCAACAGCGCGGCCAATACGCAACACAGAAGTATGGCAAAAGTTGTGCGGGATTCACTATTCATGTGAGTAACTAGCCCCCAGGTTGTCTCGCATGAGCAACGCCTGAAAGGCGTCTGCCTTGCTTAAGACACGTTTCCCAACTGGGCTTCATGGCCCGCCATCTACTACGGGATGGCTGAAGATTTATTCCGTTCGATGACGTGGAGGGCCTTAAACCACAATGAACGGCTCTCGCGAGACTACGACCCTCAATGGACACCTAGTATAGCGGGATTTGGAAAAGCGCAACAACTGAAGAATTACTCACCTGCGAAGGCAGCGGCTGCCTCTCGAAGGTTTGTGAACGCGGGCTCGGAAGGCCAGCCCCCAGACCCACTCGCAAAATTAATGTATTAGTAGGAGTGGGAGGCCATGATAGAACAGAAAGAATAAGTTTACTGGCGGCGGCGTTAAGCATGTTGCGACTGTCACGCTGGATTGGGCGCAGCGCGGTTGGCAAGGACGTCCTTCGAAAGACCGACACGCGTTGGCAAGCGCCTTTCTAGCGAAGGCCGTGTATGGGCCGGGAACCACGCGGCCGCTGTTGGAGTGTCTACGCACAGACTCGCAGTTGCGTTGCTTGTGCGCTGGAACGCGCTACGGCAGATTCCGCAAGAAAGCGGAAGCCGGCAGCCCTAATTCACCGCGGGCAGCAGTTCTTCGGAGGAGAAAGGCGAGGCCGGCAAATCCGCGCCGTTATACAAGTTCACCGTTGGCACATCTTTCCATCCATAACGAACAAAGCGCGGCTCCTCCACATCCGAATTGGACAGCAGCACAGTATCGCCCTCGATCTTTGCGGTCGCCCAAACATATTTTTTGTCTGCGCCAGCGATTTCGAAGCCTTGCGGTGCGTCTCCGCGCCGCGTGTTCAGGCCTTCTGCATGGTCGAACCACACCCGCATGTTATGGCCAATCGCATCGGCTTGTCGAAAAGAAGGACCAGAAAATTCAACCTTTTCGCCGTAGGCGATTGCTCTTGCCGCCAAGGCGAGCCGCTGACCAACCGACTGCTTATCTGCCGGGTGGATGTTTATGGGATTGCCGATATCGATGGTCACCGCCATCCCCGTGTTCCTCAGATACAAAGTTCTCCGTTGCGCCTCGCGGACGGTCGGCCATAAGTCATTCGGGCCTGCCTTATAGTCGGCCAGCTGGACAAATAGAAAGGGAAACTCGCCCTGCTGCCAATGAGTGCGCCAATCAGTAATCATTGCGCCGAATACTTTGTCGTAGATGGGCGCGCGCGCCGTGCCGGTATTCGCTTCGCCCTGGTACCAAATGACTCCCTTGATCCCGTAGGTAATCGCAGGAGCAACCATGCCGTTATACAAGGAGGCCGGCGCCCAAGACAATGGCTCTGAACGCCACGCGTGTTTCGGAGCTGGAAAATTTCCCTTTGCTGCCGCTTGGTCTGCTCGCTTGTCCGCATTTTGAACCAGCCACATACCGGTCTGCCCGTCCATCATCGCGCCCCATGCCGCGAACACGGGCATCAACGAAGCATCTCCTGTCAGCCCCTGATAGCTAGTCCAGGCCTCGGCGGGCGTCCCACCCCAAGTGGAGTCGATCAACCCTATCGCCACGTTTTCCTTCTGCTCAATCGCGCGTCCGAAAAAATAAGCAACTGCCGAGAAATTGGCCGCCGTCTCCGGTGTGCAAGTCGTCCAAGTGTCTTGATAATCATCGAGCGGAAAGTTGGACGTTCGCTTCTGGATTCTGAGTAAACGAAGCTTGGGCTGATTGGCGGCCTGGATCTCTGCGGCGGAGTTCTGGATGGGAGTGTTCGGCCCGAACCCTTTCAGAGGCATTTCCATATTCGACTGACCGGAAGCGAACCAGACATCGCCGATCATCACGTCATCAAGGCTCAAAGTATTCGAGCCCTTGACGTCAACTGTATATGGACCGCCGGCCGCGTGGACGGGAAGATAAACACTCCACCTTCCCAGCTTGTCTCCCGTCGAACTGGCACTCTGCCCGTCCAGAGTGACCGTTACGCTCTCGCCAGGGTCTGCCCATCCCCAGATGTGAATTGGGCGGTCCCTCTGAAGCACCATGTGGCTGCTCAGAAGTTTAGGTAGGCTCACTTCTGCTCTAGCCGCAAAGGCGCTCAGGACGGCTATTCCGATCAAACCGAGTGTTCGCTTCATCCTGCTGATAATATCGCCACCTGTGTGGCGCAATTCATTTTGCCGGTTCGACGATATGAACGATGCGATCGACGCCAACATTCGTGAGCTTTTGCACGATGCCGCTCGGCCAACGCACTTCCAGGGACTTAACGGCGTCGTCGTGGCCTAGGCCCAAGTGAACACGCTTATCGGACGACGACATAAATCCGGTTGCGACCGAAACATGGTTGTAGAGCACGCGCCCTGATGCGGTCGTCACCTTAATCCGCGCACCGATCGCATCCCGATTACTCTTGCGGCCTTCCATATTGAGTAGCAACCAGTGATTGCCCGGGGTCCCCGAATTGATTAAAATGCGCGGCCGCTCATTCAGCCCAGTGACCACAATGTCCATCGCGCCATCATTGTTC
>JBARMQ010000476.1:0-5001 GCA_049802535.1 Bryobacteraceae bacterium
AAGCCAGCTAACCCAGGACTTTGACGATGCGGACGGCCCCGTGCCGTCCGCTCAACCCTAATCGCACGCCAAACCGCTCAAAGGAGAGCAATCCATGAACATGAATACCGCGACTGAATACCGCAACCTTCCCCTCGCCGTTCTCACCGAGTCCGCTACCAACCCGCGCCATATCTTTGAGGATTCTGCCCTCAAGGAACTTGCCGAGAGCATCCGCAGCCAGGGCGTTCTTTCTCCCTTGCTTGTGCGGCCTCTCACTGATCAGAGCTTTGAGATTGTCGCCGGAGCCAGACGTTATCGTGCTGCGCAGATGGCCGAAGCTCCAACCGTTCCCGTTCGCATTGTCAACCTCACCGACGCAGAGGCATTGGAGGCACAGCTAATTGAAAACCTGCAACGCCGCGACGTTCACCCGCTGGAAGAGGCTCAAGGCTTCAAAGCCCTGCTCAACTTGGAAGACCCGAAGTACAGCATCGAGCAAATCGCCGCGAAGGTCGGAAAGAGCCCCGCATATTGCGCCTCCAGAGTTCGACTGACGGAACTCGCCGCACCAGTGGTAGAGGCTTTCTATGCCGAGGAAATCGGCGTAGGACATGCCTTACTCCTCGCCAAATTGCAGCCAGCGCAACAAGAACAGGCGCTCGCCAACTGTTTCCGCGAGGAATGGAACGGGGCTGGAGCCAAGGCCAAACGCATTCTGCTCCCGGTTCGGCACTTGCAGCAGTGGATTGAGCACAACGTTCTCTTGCTCTTGAAACAGGCGCCTTTCAACAAACGCGACCCGCAGCTTGTCCCGGCCGCCGGAAGCTGCATCGAGTGCCCCAAACGTACCGGACACAACAAGCTGCTATTTGCCGATGTCAGCGGAAATACGGACGCTTGTACCGACCCCAATTGCTATGCGTCCAAACTGGACGCGCATGTAAAAGCCAAGGTTGCCGCCAAGCCGGAACTTGTCCAGATCAGCACGGCATACAAGCAGCAGCCGGAAGGCGAGAAGACAATCCCACGCAACAAGTATGTCGAAATTCGGGAGGAGAAGCCCGACACGCCGGAGAAAGCGAAATGGCCGGAATTCAAGACGTGCAAGTACACCACCGAGGCCATCGTGTCGGACGGTATCGAGAAAGGCGAACTGCGGAAGGTTTGCACTGAGCCTACTTGCCCGGTGCATCATCCCAAGAAGCAGATGCCGAAGGCCGACGCCAGCTTCAAAGCAGAGCATGAGAAACGCCTCCGCGAGGAGGCGCTGGCAAATGCGACCGGAATCCGCGTCCTGCAATCCATCGTGACCGCCGTCCCCGTCCGTTTGATGAAGCGTGACCTTCTGTTCATCGCCGAACAGTTGCTCCAGTTGCTAGATGAGAAGCGACTGGAGAGGGTCGCACGAAACCGGGGCATCAAGGCCAAAGATGGCGAGTCAGTCGGCAAGCTTCTTACTGCATCCATCCGCAAGGCTGACGAAGGCACGATTGGCAAGCTGATTGTCGAAGCTGTGATTCTGTTCTCTGCGAAAAGCCAAGCGGACGGCGGAAAGGTTCTTCGCGCAGCTGCCCAGGTCTACGGTGTGGAGATCGATGCCGTGACCACAAAGATCAAACAGGAATTCGCCGCAAAGGACAGAGCTAGGACTGTAAAGAAACCAACTGCGAAAACTCCGGCGACGGCAAGAAAATCAACCAAAGTAGCCTAACTCCATCATGCTCATGGACGGGGCCCGCCCAGCGGGCTCCGTCATTCTTTGATCGAGCCGCCCGTCCGCCCGCCTCTGAAGAGGCTCCTATTCGACATGAACGCTTTCCTGCCGAAAGAAGGCACAGACCTTTAGGCACGTCAGGCTGAATGGTGCCTGTGAGGACTAGCACTTCCCGTGCGACTACGACTGAACGGCGATCCGCGGCGTGCCAACGATGCAGAGCTTCAGCTGCGCGCGGCTGAATGCCGTGTATAAAAGCGCATCGTCATCTCGGCTCGTGCTCAAATCGGTAAGAACTACAACTGGGCTCTCTAATCCCTTAAAACGACTAACCGAGTCAAACCGAACCGCTGACCACGATCGGTTCAGGGACTGGAGTTGGCTCGCGACTGCGGGCAGCGACAACCGGCTTGCGTTCACGGGCAAACATGAGAGCACCGCGATGTCTTTCGGTGGAATGTGCTGAGATTCGATCAATTCATTCAATAACCTGACCAGGCCGTTTGAATCGTGTATCTCTGGATGGAAGGACACCTCGCCGGCTGAACTGTTTCCCGATTCGTAGCTCTCGCCCTTGTAATAGGGTGCAACGATATCGAAAATGCCTCTCGCGTTTCGCAAATTCTTTCCAAGGCGAAACGACGGAAAGGTTGTCAAGAAAGCTGCAAGTCTGCCATATATATTCTGATTGTCATCGTAAAACACATAGAACAACCCGGTATCTCGGCTGAGAAGGACGCTCTCGAGACTTGTCCACCAAAGCTCAGCGAAATCCTGCGCCTCATCGATGATGATCGCATCATATTTTTGACATCTATCAGCTAATGCCAGCTCGAAGACGAGTTCCGGTAGCTTTGTTTGATAGAACGCTGTGATGTCTGCCTCTTCACTTGGCATCTCTAAATCAATTCCTGCGCGCCGACACAAAGACATCGCGAAGCTGTGATAGGTCCCAACAGTAAGTCGCTCGCAGGTATTAGGTGTAGCCTTGAAACTCTCTGCAAGGCCACTGTTGTAGCAGAGAAAGAGCGTGTGAAATCCGTGCCTTGCCAGTCGCGTCGCTTTCTCGAATGCGAGTACACTTTTACCTGTTCCGGCGCCCCCTATTACTGCCATTCTAAGATTCCGACTGAGGCCTTCAAGAATCCAGAACTGTCCTTCGGTCAACTCTATGAGCCTTTTCTTCTGCTCGCCGATTACCGATCCAAACCGCAGTTCTAAATGAAATGATCGTGCAAGCAGTTCATCAAGAATAAGCATTCCATCAGAGTCGACTGGATCGCAATTGACCGCTCTTGTTCCACCAGGGATCAACACCCGCATAAGTCTTTTATTCAGTCCACCCATATGTTCGGCCCAAGCGAACATGTCTAATGGCATATCTATCCCAAGGTCGAATTCTGGTCGGCTGCAGTCGGGCAGGATCACCGCGTCAGCAATGTTGATGTAACGTCCTGCGAACCAGGGATATTGCTTAAGCCGCTCCAAGAGCACGTACTTCGATCGACGTACTTGGGCGACTGGGTTCCGTATTTCATGCACAGCATGTGCACGATCTGTGGAAGTCCACCGATCCGTTGCCCCATCACGGTCGATGATTCCACCTTTGACCTCGATGATTAGAATGCCCCATGTACTGCTCGCTACAACGAAGTCTGCCTCCCCGTCGAGCATGGCTCCGTTAGGCATTCTGGAACGCCAAGGACGACTGTAGTACACCGTGAAGTCATCCGGGAGTTGCGCTTTCAATGCCTCAAATACCCGAATTTCGGCCGAGCGTCTTGAATCCTTTTGGATTACCGCCGGAATCTCTGGTGGAATCATGCGTGCCATTGCTGTGCAAACACCTCATAACAAAGCGGAAAGGCCGGAGATAATTGTCGTTCAATGCTATCATTAGAGGTCCAATCACAGGAGAAGTATGGGACCCGAAGAGTCGGTGAGATCGAAGCTCTCATTTGATTCCGAACAGAGTGGCGTGATTTTGGCAATCGGCAGCGCTCGACTGAATGTCGAGGCTGGCCCCGGCAGCGGTAAAACGGCCGTTGCGTGTGCGCGGGTCAGCAACCTTATTCAAGATGGGATGGATCCTGCCAACATTCTTCTAATCAGCTTCACTCGCACTGCCGTACAGGAAATGCGAGATCGCATCGGGACCTTTCTCGCCGATCCGAGAGATGCTGCGGCAGTAAGAATCGCGACAGTGGACTCATTTAGCTGGCGATTCTGGACTGGATTCCTCAAAGACGAGATCGAGAACGCCTTTCTCGGGTACGAAGCAACAATTGCGGGCGCTCTGAGCCTTTTGAAAGCGCGGCCACCCGAGTTACTAGATTACCTAAGCCAACTTGCACACGTCCTGATCGACGAGGCGCAGGATCTCACGTCTCTACGTGTGGCGCTCCTGAATGAAATCCTCTTATGTATCCCGCCCGCCTGCGGTGTTACTGTCTTCAGCGATTCGGCTCAGGCAATCTATGGCTTTACTTCGAAGGACGAAGAGTCTGACTCAAGTGTGCTCGACCAGATCGATGTTCCGCCTGCATGGATTGAATTTGAACGGCGTTTTCTGATCAATATCCATCGAACTACAGACGAATGTCTGAAGGTGCTATGGAAAGAAGCACGCCCCTTCCTTCTAACCGACGAAGCGTTTACACCGTGCGAACGATATCTAGGCGTTGACGGCCTGATCCGGTCGTTAGGGAGTCCCGCACCAATCGACCCGCTGCAGCAACCCGCAGATTTGAATCTCTTTCGATGGAGAGCTGACGTTCTGGAGGCATCTCGAAAGATCGGAGAGGGTGGTGTTCTTCATCGATTGCGGATGTCGGCACTACCCGTCTGCATTGAGCCGTGGATTGGTGCGTGCTTCTCCAAAACGGACGCTCGATTCGTAGACGCCGACAGCTTTCGATCGATGTGGCGAACTATGCCTAATGCACTTGTTCCCCCGAAGAGCATGGACGATTGTTGGCGAGAGCTATTTAGACTCGCGCGCGCTTCGGGAAAAGCGTCAATCGATCTTCACCGGCTACGAACCAAACTGAGTACAGAGAAGCCGCCAGTTGCGGTTTGCCTGAAGGAACTCGGTGCGACGGGGCCAATTCTTAGCACGATTCATGCCTCGAAAGGTCGAGAGGCCGATTCTGTATGTGTGTTCTTGCCAGAGTCGGGTGCTGGCATGAAATCCGATGACGTTCAGGAAGAAGCTAGGGTCCTTTATGTCGCGGCAACGCGCCCCCGCCAGGACCTGTTCATAACCGAGCCTTCAAAGAAATCAGGCTTCTTCCTTGACACTGCTC
>JBARMQ010000477.1:0-8702 GCA_049802535.1 Bryobacteraceae bacterium
CGGCGCACAATCCCAAGCTCCGCGAGGCGTTCGAAAAGCATTTGGTCCAGACGGAAGGGCACGTAGAACGCCTGAAGGAGGCATTCGCGTTGCTAGGCACAAAGGCGCAGCCGAAGCCCTGTAAAGCCATGGAGGGCTTAATCGCGGAAGGCAAGGAAACCATTGAGGAGGCAGCAGACAAGCAAGAGCTTTCCGCCGATTTGGCGCTAATCACAGCGGCACAGAAGGTTGAGCACTATGAGATCTCGGGCTACGGAACGCTGCGAGAGTTAGCGCGCCAGATTGGTGAGTTTAAGATTTACGAGTTGCTATCCCATACCCTTGGCGAAGAGGAAAGCGCTGACTTTCTGCTCACCCAAATTGCCAAACCTATCGTTCAGCAGGCCACCTCCGAAGTCTTTGAGAAGCAGACTGGTAGGAAGCAAACCGCCGGAGTCTAAAGCGCAATTCGCGTGATGGTGTCGGACTCAGATCCTTCATGCGCTAATAGACGGCTGCCAATTCAGACGCAGAAGCCTCATTCCGTACTCACCGAGTTCGATTTCCGTGATTGAAGCTGGATCGATTTGTAGGCGCAACAATAAATCCAGTGACATTCCTAGGACAAAGCACACAATGGCTCGAATCACGTCCGCATGAGTCGAGATCGCAAACCTGCCGCTTCCATATTCATCCCGAATGCGATGCAAGCCACGGACTGCCCTGCACTGAACGTCATAAGCAGATTCACCGGCTGGCGCTCTTACCGCGCTCCGCCGCCGGTTATACCGGTTCCAATCTTCTCGTCGATGTAGTTCCTCAAATGTCATTCCCGTCCAATCACCAAAATCCAGCTCTAAAAACTCATCCCGACAAATGATCGATCTGCCATCCGCAACGACTTCCGCCGTCTCGCGACACCGCTCCAACGGGCTTGAGAATAACTGCCTAAGTCCGGCAGAGCGTAACTCGTTGGCCATCTTATTTGCCATTTCTAGCCCGGCTGCATTAAGGTGAACACCCGGCATCCGGCCAGTTATACGTTCACCTAAGTGATCGGTAACTCCATGCCGAAACAGTAAGAACCGGGAAGGTTCAGTAAGATTCGCAGGTGTCACAAACAAGCCATCCTTAGCGTCACTACACTTCGATGCACTTGGCCGGTGGACGTTATGCGGTTATTTTTCCAATGTTGCTGAGACCCTCGGAATGAACACCAATGGACAATCGGCCGCCCCGTTAAAGGATGATTCTGACATCAAAGCTCGCATCGCATCCTTGGGTCAATGGTTCCATAACCTACGACTGGATGGTGTTGAGACAGCCCCGTCTCATTTCCTGGGAGACTTTCCGAGTGTCAAATGGGAGAGGCTCAAAGACCGCATTCCGGCGGACCTTCGCGGCTATTCGGTACTTGACATCGGCTGTAATGCCGGGTTTTACTCACTCGAAATGAAAAAGCGGGGAGCCGACCGCGTTTTAGGGATCGACGAAGATGAGCGCTACTTGGCGCAAGCCCGTTTCGCCCGCGAAGTCAGCCGCCTCGATATCGAGTACCGCCGGATGTCGGTCTACGACATAGCCCAACTCCATGAAAAATTCGATCTCGTGTTGTTTCTCGGAGTACTTTATCACCTTCGATATCCGTTGCTGGCGTTAGATCTGATTCGCGAGCATGTCGTCCGAGGGAAGCTTGTTTTTCAGTCTCTTATGCGGCGGGGAATGCGCGAGTTGGAGCTCGAACCGGACTATCCATTCTCTGAGGAGTTGATTTTTGAAGAGCGCTGCTACCCCTCCTTATCCTTCGTTGAGCATTCTTATTCTCACGACCCCACCAACTGGTGGGTTCCCAATTATGCTTGTGCGAAAGCGATGCTTCGAAGCGCCGGATTCAACATAATAGAGTCGCCGGAGCCGGAGATGTTGATCTGCCAGTTAGACTCCTCTTGGTCGGCGCAAGGCGCACGCCTACATCGACCGCTGTTGCATCGCGTAGAAACCCCGTCACATGATTGAAGCCATCATGCTCTGGAATGAGCCCAATAATAAATCGCATTGGGACTTCGAAATCGATCCGGAATGGAAGCTATTCGCTGAAATGACAAAACTCGGCGCAGCGGCGATTGCGGCTGAAAACGCCAAAATGCCCAAAATCCTTGGCGGCATCTCCCCTATCGATCCTCACTTCATCAACAGGATGAATGACTATTGCGTCCTCAGCCAGATAGAGGTTGTCGCAGTCCATGGTTTCCCTTTGGACTGGAACCATTGGAGCATCGAAGAGTGGCCGTCTAAGCTGAAGGAGATCCGAGACGTCACGTCGAAACCGATTTGGATTTCTGAGACCGGCGCTTCGTCGTTCGGCGCGCAAGAAGTTCAGGATTTCGGCCTCCGCCGATCGGCTGAATTGCTATTACCGCTCGTCGATCGCATCCATTGGTATAGCCTCTTCGATCTGCCGAAGGCTTGGCCGGCGACCACTCGCCACCGTGAGGCCGAGGGCTCTTCTTATTACCGGCATTTCTACATGGGCCTTATTCGCGAAGATGGAACTCGTAAACTTTCATTCAACCGCTTTGCCGAATACACTCCTGCGCTCGGCATTTGTCAGTGGTTCCACTTTGAAGATCCACGTCTTGAGGAAGGCGTTCGCATCCTCAAAGCGCTTGGCGTTCGCAAGCTTCGTACGGGATTAAGCTGGGCCGACAGTCAACGCCCGGGTGGCCTAGATTGGCTCGATCGGCAAATGCGATTCCTGGATGACTTCGAAGTCACAGCGACGATTTGCTTCACGCCGGAGCTATGCGGAATACGGCCGCATCACACTAGTCCCCCGAGGGTGCCGGAACAATTCGGAGACTTTTGTTCTGCCATGACTCGCCGCTACGCCTGTTGAAAAACTCTCCGTCTGTTAGTAACACTAGGACAGCTATTTAGAAGCGCATGTTGCGAAACCATATCTTTCCCGTTTAATCTACAAAGCATATACACCGGGTAAGTTTAGGAAATAACCGTTGCGGCTTTCCTTCAATGCCGGGTCCTCTACTAGGTTATTGCCGAACAGAGCGTTCTAGGTTCATCGCTTCGCGAGTAAAACATCACATGGCTAATACTGTACTTATTACGGGCGGCGCTGGCTTTATAGGCTCGCACGTTGCCAATGAGCTTCTTTCGCGTGGCTATCATGTGCGTGCCCTCGATACACTCGTCTCGCAGGTTCACGGGGAGGGACAAGAGCGGCCTACGTACCTCAACAAAGATGTTGAACTCATCCTGGGGGATGTGCGGGATCCCATCGCCGTACGAAAGGCCTTGCAAGGAGTCGACGCCGTTTATCACTTTGTCGCGCTCGTTGGCGTAGGCCAGAGCATGTATCAGATCGAGCACTATACCAGCGTGAATAACCTGGGAACCGCCGTTCTGATGGAACAGATTGTGAAGCGGCCGGTCGGCAAGTTGGTTGTCGCTTCCAGCATGAGCATCTACGGCGAGGGGCTGTATCGAAAGCCCTCCGGCGAAGTATTTCCGGGCCGCCAACGGACGCTGGATCAACTGAGACGTCACGATTGGGAAGCTCGGGATCCGTCTGGAGAGCTACTCGAACCCATCGCAACCCCCGAATGGAAAACCCCCTCGCTGTCGTCGGTCTACGCCTTGTCAAAATACGATCAGGAACAAATGGCTCTGATCATCGGGCGCGCCTACGGAATTCCAACCATAGCTCTACGCTTTTTTAACGTTTATGGTCCATATCAGGCGCTATCTAATCCATATACCGGTGTTCTTGCCATCTTCGCGGCGCGGTTGATGAACAGCCAACGGCCGATCATCTTCGAGGATGGCGATCAACAGCGTGATTTCGTCAGTGTTTATGACATCGCCCGAGCTTGCCGTTTGGCCCTTGAGAAGAAAGCGTCTGACGTGGTTATCAACATCGGAAGCGGAAACCGGTATTCTATCCACCAAATAGCTGAGTTAGCAGCCCGTGCGCTTGGCAAGAAGATTGAACCTGAAATCAACGGGAATTACCGAGTCGGCGATATTCGGCATTGCTTCCCGGATATTACTCTGGCGAAGGAGTTACTCAACTACACCCCAGCAATAGACATCAGGGATGGTTTGGAGGATTTTGCCTCCTGGCTGGAGGCGCAGACCGCCCACGACCGCTTCAGTGATATGCAGGACGAACTCGCGACCCGCGGCTTAGTCTTATAGGGCAGTTCATGCGCATCCTTCTGCTCAATCCGCCTTGGATGTTTGAAGGCAGCATCTACTTTGGCTGCTCATCCCCGCATCTTCCCCTGGAATTCGGGTATGCGAAGGCGCTGCTTGAGAACGCCGGCCACGATGTACTGTTGATCGACGCGTTATTAAGCGGGCTCGACTACGAGGCGATTCGGCATCAGATTCGGGCCTTTTGTCCTGATGCAACAGTTTTAACCACTGCGCCATCCTACTTATTCTGGCGCTGCGCTCCGCCGGAGTTGGCTGTCCCATTGCGCCTGCTCAAGAATTTGCGCGCCGAGTTAGGTGACCTCGTAGTGATTGGGCCACATGGGTCGACTACTCCTGCTGCAACACTGCGGAAGCTAGCGGCTGACGTTGTTGTCATTGGTGAACCGGAAGAGATCCTGCCCCTCTGGGCCTCAGGTTCCGAGGAGATTCCTTCTCTTTGTTTGGAACGAGACGGACGAATTCAAACGACTGGCGCTCCGCATCAATCCAACATGGCCGCTTTACCGGCGCTGGAATGGGACGACGAGCTCATCTCACGCCATCATCATCATCATCATCGCTTCGACCGCGATCCTATAGGACCTGGTGCTGAGGTCGAATCGTCTCGCGGATGTCCTTATAGCTGTACGTTCTGCGCCAAAGAGAATTTCCGGAACAAATATCGTAGGCGCGAACTGAATACGGTTCTGACCGAGATCGACAAGTTACTCAGTCAGGGCGTTGAATACGTTTATTTCGTGGACGAGATTTTCCTCCCCAACGAACCTCTACTCAAAAGTCTTGCGGAGCGCAAATTGAAAATTGGCGTTCAAACAAGGATCGACCTTTGGAATGAATCCTCGATTGCATTGCTAGCCAAGGCGGGGTGCGTTTCGATTGAAGCCGGAGTAGAGAGCATCACCGAGGAAGGCCGCGCTTATCTCGATAAGAAATGTAAGTTAAGCACCGATCAACTTACGCAGCGTCTTGCCTACGCCAAAAGATTGATCCCCTTTGTGCAGGCAAACCTAATTTCTACACCGCTCGATTCGGCGGCAGATGTTGAGCTCTGGCGGCAGTCGCTGCTGGATCAGGGAGTGTGGGCAAATAAGCCAGTCCCCCTTTTTCCATATCCAGGTTCGCCGGAATACTCCCGCCGCTGGGGTGCGCCGGACGATCACGCTTGGGAACGGGCGCATGAATACTACCTCTCCAAGCAGCAGGGCTTCAGCGACATACAGGAGCAGGATCCGCTACCTCTTGTGCAACTCGAGTCATCATTGCATGAGCGGGGATGACAAACTAATACAACGAATTCTGCTCACGACGGATTGTGTCGGGGGCGTCTGGAACTATACAATCCAACTGGCGTCCGAACTCGCCGCACGGGGATATCAAGTACTTATCGCCGCAATCGGACCGATTCCCGCCGAGTGCCACTTACACGATCTCCACCTGGACGGCATCCGATTCGAACATTCCGACTATCGATTGGAATGGATGGACGGAGGCTGCGATGACTTGGAGATCCTACGCGAATGGCTGTTAAAGCTGGAAGCGGAGTTTCGCCCCGACGTCATTCACCTCAATAGTTATGCATTGGCCGATGCGCCATTTGCCGCACCGGTTCTGGTGGTGGCGCATTCATGCGTCTATTCCTGGTGGCACGCTGTGCATGGAGTTTTGCCGCCAACCAGATGGTCGGCTTATCAAAGAAACGTAGCGGCCGGTCTGAGATCGGCCACCGCAGTGGTCGCACCGACACATACTATGTTACGCTCTCTCGCAAACAATTACGGCATTCGTTTGTTCGACGGGCATGTAATTCCCAACGGCAACACCGCCGTACCTACAGTGAATATTCTGGCAAAGCGGCATAAGATTCTTGCTGCCGGCCGGCTATGGGATGAGTCGAAGAATTACTCTATCTTAGATGAGGTCGCGCTTCATCTCGATTGGCCGATTGATATCGCTGGGTCTACGGAAAGTCCAAAAGGGAATTCTGCATTTTCGGGGCGATCCGTAAACTTGCTCGGCGCGCTTTCCCAGCCGGCACTTCACCGGCTCATGGCCGAGGCGGCAGTCTTCGTGCATCCGGCGCTATATGAGCCGTTCGGCTTGGCCATTTTGGAAGCTGCCAATCGAGGATGTGCGCTTGTGCTCGCCGACATCCCGTCGCTGCGCGAACTCTGGGACAACGCCGCTCTGTTCTGTTCGCCTCGGGATCCCAGCGCTTGGATCACCACTCTTCAAGCAGTCTCGAGCGACGAAGATCTGCGGTCTGATCTGGCCTGCAGGGCTCTGGCACGCGCGGCACAGTATTCAACAGATAGGATGCTTGCTTGTTACCAGGATCTCTACCGGAGAATGACCTTGAATTGGAACCGCGCTACTCAATGGGTGCAAGCGTCCTAATATGCGCTTCCACCTCTTCTATCACTCTCTAGAATCCGATTGGAACCACGGGAACGCGCACTTTCTTCGCGGTTTCGCGAGTGAACTTCTCGCCTGCGGACACAGCGTGCGGATCTTCGAACCCGAAGGTAACTGGAGCCGGAGCAATTTAGTTTCGGAGCACGGCACAGGTCCAATCGATGCGTTCCGAAGAGCTTATCCACAACTTTCTTCGACGTTTTATGATCCCGAGACAGCCAATGCGACTGAGCTGATGAAAGGCGCCGACGTCGCCATCGTTCACGAATGGAATTCACATAAGCTTGTCGCTTCCGTGGGAGAGGCGCGCCGAAAAAACCCATCGCTTCGTCTCTTTTTCCACGATACTCACCACCGCGCCGTGACAGCTCCAGCCGAAATGGCTCACTACAAGTTGTCTGCCTACGATGGCGTGCTCGCTTACGGAGAAAGTCTGCGGCGAGAATATCTCAAGAACCATTGGCACCGTAACGTTCATGTTTGGCATGAGGCTGCCGACAGCCGCGTCTTCTATCCTCAACCACATGCGGAAGCCAAATACGATGTCGTTTGGATTGGTAACTGGGGCGATGGCGAGAGAACGGCTGAGTTACAGGAATTCCTCATCAAGCCGATCAAGGACTTAGGACTTCGCGCAGCAGTCTTCGGTGTGCGATATCCCGAAGAGGCTTTAAAACAGTTGCAGCGGGCGGGAATTACTTATGGTGGCTGGGTTCCGAACTTCGCCGTACCTGAGATTTTCGCTGCGGCGCGTCTAACCGTCCATATTCCGAGGCGTCCCTATGTGGAACGATTGCCGGGCATCCCGACGATTCGCCCTTTTGAGGCACTCGCCTGTGGCGTCCCCATGATCAGCGCTCCTTGGACTGACTCCGAGCACCTGTTTACGCCCGGCTGCGACTATCTCGTCGCACACAACGGACAAGAGATGAAGCGTCTTATGAAACTTGTATTGTCCGATACGGATCTCTCGCAGCGTTTGGTAAATCATGGACTGAAAACCGTACGCGAGCGCCACTTGTGCTCGCATCGCGTGGCCGAATTACTGAACGTTTGCCAACAAGTTGAAGGTGTGGCCAATCCCCGGAAGATCATGATCGCATGAAGATCTCGTTCTTTGGGTCGAGCCTTGTTTCTGCTTATTGGAACGGCGCCGCAACGTACTATCGAGGACTACTTCGAGCGCTGGCACGTGAAGGACATCAAATCACGTTCTATGAGCCTGATGCTTTCGACCGGCAGCAGCATCGTGATATCCCCGATCCAGAGTGGGCTCGCGTGCGCGTCTACTCCGCTCATGATTTTGAGGACGTTGACCTGTGTTTGAAAGAGGCTGCCACGGGCGCCGATATCGTGATCAAGGCAAGCGGCGTGGGTGTGTTCGATCAGTATTTGGAAGACACCGTGGCACACCTTGCCGGACCCGCGGCGCGCATTTTTTGGGACGTCGACGCCCCGGCCACGCTTACCCGACTGGAGCACGATCTCCGCGATCCTTTTCTTGCTGTGCTGCCGAAGTACGATTTCGTCTTCACCTACGGCGGTGGAGACCCTGTCGTGCGTCAATATCGCGCGATGGGCGCGCGTGAGTGTGTACCCGTCTACAACGCCGTCGATCCCGATACTCACTTCCGAGTGAAGTCTGACCCGCGCTTTCTTGCCGATTTGACCTTCTTAGGCAACCGGCTGCCCGACCGGGAAGCCCGCGTGAACGAGTTCTTTTTCAACGCCGCCGAAGCTCTTCCGAATCATTCGTTCTTACTCGGAGGCAATGGCTGGGCCGACCGCGCAATGCCACCCAACGTACGTTACCTCGGTCACGTGTACACGAGTGATCATAATGTTTTGAACTCATCGTGTTTGGCGGTCTTGAACGTGAGCCGCGAGAGTATGGCCCGGTATGGGTTTTCGCCGGCGACTCGCGTGTTCGAAGCCGCCGCAGCCGGCGCGTGTCTCATCACAGACGACTGGGAAGGGCTCGAGCTTTTTCTTCTCCCTGATATAGAAGTCATTCGCGCCCGTTCGGGCGGCGAAGTGGCTCGCATACTCGAGTCTCTGACCGCCGAACGCGCCCG
>JBARMQ010000478.1:0-5998 GCA_049802535.1 Bryobacteraceae bacterium
ACGTTGGGCCTCGGCTACGTTGGTGTCAAAGGTATTCAATATGTCGCGAAATTCGCCCTCTATCTCAATTTCATTCCGCTCTTGATGATCCTTATTGTTCTCTTCAAGAATGCCGGTGGCGCTGCCAGCTATGTGCCCGAGCATCCCAATGCTCCCCTGGGATTTGTGATGATGATCCAGATTGTGGTCGGCTTCTTTGCCACCGCCGGTGCGGCTGGTGTGGACTTCGGCATGAATAGCCGGAACGAACACGACGTTCGTTGGGGCGGTCTTGTTGGCATTTTGCTCGCCATCCTTGTCGCCGCCGGACTTCCTCTCATTTCTGTCGCCGGCGCACACGTCCTCTATGGCGTTCACGATTATCACTTCGATTCCGCCATCGCGCAAACGGGCAGCTTTGCCGCCATCGCCTTCTTTTTATTTGCCATCGCGTCCATCGCTCCCATGTGCTTCTCATCCTTTATTGCGGGCAATAGCTTCGCCACCATGATCCCCGGCGTTCCCCGCTTCACGTCCACCATGGTCGGAGCAGTTATCGCCGCCATACTTGCCATCACGGGTGCGGCGGCAAACCTGATCGGCCTCTTCACCATCATCGGCGCGTCGTTCGGCCCGATTTGCGGCGCCATGGTGGCCGACTATTGGTTGTCCGGCAAACGCTGGGCTGGTCCACGGCAAGGAGTCAATTTTGCCGGCTACTTGGCTTGGGCCGCTGGTTTTATTGTGGGTATTCTTCCCTTCCTGCCCATCCCGGCCGACGCCAAACTTTACATCCAACCGGCCGCCGTGTATAGCTTCGTTGTCGGATTCGTGGTGTACGCCATATTGGCAAAAGCGGGACTTCAGCCGAAACCAGTGGACGACGCCGTTCCAGGCCTGCAAAATATGGCGGCACAGGCATAGCCTCATCCTGGACGAACAAAAGCCTTAACACCCTAAACTATTCCGCCACTCGAGCCGATCAAATTATCAGTAGCGCTGGCCACAACGTCTGGCGCTGCCGGGATGGTCTTTGGCCATACTGCGCATTCATCATGAAAGTCCTTTGGATCATAGATTCGCCGGAACAACGAGAATCCGCCCCGCTCCCCGCAGGAATTCTGCCCGACGGTTGCACCGCAAAAATTGTTGGCTCACTCAGCGAAGCGGTCTACGATCTGGCCCATGAACGCGAACACTTCGATGCCTGCCTGGTCTGTTTACCGCTGGAGGAACCGGCCTCTGTCATTCTCGAAGAACTCATGCGGGCCAACGCCGGTCTTCCGGTCTTGTTCTTGCACCAGTTCGGGTCAGCCACGGAAGCGGTACAGCTTCTCAAGCTCGGAGCTGTGCATTATTTCGACTCTATTCCCGAGCAGGACGAATTTGCGCGTGTGTTGGAAAGCTTGCCCGCGACTGAGCCTGCCGTGTTGGCGCCGCAGCGTGGATGGCGTTCTCTACTGGTTGGGGAAAGTGCCGCCATGCAGCAAATCACTGCCCTGGTCGAGTTGCTGGCGCCCCGGCGGTCGACCGTCCTGATTCATGGCGAAACGGGATGCGGTAAGGAAATGGTCGCGCGCGCAATACATCAAGCCAGTCCCCGTGCAACTCGACAGCTAGTGCCGGTCAATTGCGCTGCGATCCCGGATACGCTTCTCGAAGCCGAACTCTTCGGTCATATAAAAGGCGCGTTTACCGGCGCTACCAATGCTCGGATTGGCCGCTTCGAACAGGCTCACCAAAGCACCCTTTTTCTAGACGAAATTGGCGATATGCCGCTCGACCTGCAAGCGAAACTACTTCGTGTTCTGCAGGAGCGCGAGATTAACCGCGTCGGCAGCTCCGAAACTATCCATGTCGACGTCCGTGTCCTGGCCGCGACCAATGTCGATCTGCTCGACCGCGTGAAGCAAGGCAAATTCCGCGAAGACCTCTACTATCGCCTGAATGTCGTGCCCTTACGTCTTCCTCCGCTCCGCGAGCGTTCGGAGGACATTCCTGCTTTAGTCAAACATTTCCTTCACAAGATTTGCTCTCAAGAACGGATTCCCGTTAAAACCGTGTCCTCCGAAACCATGGAACGGTTGGCGCAGCATTCCTGGCCCGGCAATGTCCGCCAGTTGGAGAATGCCGTCGAAATGGCTATCGTGCTCTCAGGAGAACGAAGCACACTGCTTCCGTCGGATTTTGCGCTACCGTCTCAAGTGGTTCACAAGCCAGCCACTCTAACCGAGAACAACACCATCGCCCTTCCGGAAGCCGGCCTCGATTTCGAAAGTGTGATTGGGCGCATCGAACTGAACCTGCTGGAACAAGCGCTGGAACGAGCCAAAGGAAACAAAAAGCTCGCCGCCGAAATGCTCGGACTGAAACGCACCACGCTTGCCGCCAAGCTCAAAACTCTGGAGGCGCTGGTTTGCGGTTAAATCTTACTCCCTCGATACGGCCTTACTGACCAGGGTCTGCGCCTCTTCTTGAATCCGGCGCAAATGATCTTTGCCGTAGAAGCTCTCGGCATAGATCTTATACACGTTCTCTGTGCCCGATGGCCGGGCAGCGAACCATCCGCCCTTTGTTGTCACCTTGAGCCCGCCAATTGAGGCGCCATTGCCGGGAGCCTTCGTGAGCATCGAAGTGATCGGCTCGCCGGCTAGCTCTTTCGCCTCCACCTGATCCGGCGACAACTTAGCGAGCAAAGCCTTTTCTTCTGGAGTGGCTGGAGCATCGATGCGCTCGTAGACCGGAGCGCCAAACTTGGCCGTCAGCTCCTTATATCGTTCACCGGGATCGCGTCCCAGTTTCGCCGTCATCTCGGCCGAGAGCAGGCCCATAATCAATCCATCTTTGTCCGTGCTCCAAGGGCCTCCATCCTTCCTCAGATACGAGGCGCCCGCGCTCTCTTCCCCCCCAAATCCTAAGGAGCCATCCAGCAGTCCGTCAACAAACCATTTGAATCCCACCGGCACTTCGAGCAACCGCCGCCCTAAATCTTGAGCGACACGATCGATGATGCTGCTGCTCACCAGCGTCTTCCCGACGCCTGCATCGTCGCGCCACCCCGGCCGATGGCGAAACAGATAGTCGATTGCCACGGCCAGATAGTGATTGGGGTTCATCAATCCAACCGAGCGGGTCACCACGCCGTGACGATCGTGATCCGTATCGCACCCGAAGGCAATATCGAATTTGTCCTTCAAGCCAATCAGGCTTGCCATCGCATAGGGCGACGAACTGTCCATGCGAATCTTGCCGTCCCAATCGACTGTCATGAACCGGAACGTCGGGTCGACGGTCGTATTCACCACCGTCAGATCTAATCCGTATCTCTCGCCAATGCGCGGCCAATACGCAACGCCGGCGCCACCCATCGGGTCGACGCCCAGCTTCAGCTTTGCCGCCACGATCGTTTCCATATCGACGACGGAGCCGAGGCCATCCACGTATGCCGACACGAAATCATACTTGTGTGTCGTCCCCGCGGTCACGGCCTTTCGAAACGGCATGCGTTCGACGCCGCGCAGTGCATTGGCCAAAAGACCGTTGGCGTGATCTTCGATCCATTTCGTCGCGGTCGTATCCGCCGGACCGCCCGATGGTGGATTGTACTTAAAGCCGCCTTCATCAGGCGGATTGTGCGACGGCGTGATCACGATGCCATCCGCCAGACCGCTGTCACGACCAGCGTTGTAGGCGAGTATCGCTTGCGAAAGAGAAGGCGTCGGGGTATAGCCATTGACCTCGTCGATCATCGTCTCAACACCGTTGGCCGCAAGCACCTCGAGCGCAGTGGTCCAAGCCGGTTCCGAAAGCGCATGAGTATCCATCGCCAAGAACAACGGCCCGGTGGTACCTTGCTCGCTCCGGTAGCGGCAAATCGCCTGCGTGATTGCCAGAATGTGATCTTCATTGAACGAGGCGCGAAACGATGATCCTCGATGTCCTGACGTTCCAAACGCAACCCTCTGCGTCTTCTCTGAAACATCCGGCTTTACTACGTAATAGCTGGTGATAAGCCGTGGGATATTTATGAGTGAGTGAGCGTCTGCTGGTTTACCGGCACGAGGGTCAATGGCCATCGCCTTATTCTCTCCCGTTAGGAAACTTGCCAGTAAATTGTATACGGCTGTCCCGCTCCGATGGTGTGGAATGGCCGTAGCAGGATTGGCCGCTCCTGACCCGTTATACGAAATGTCAGCGGCTGGCCTGTAGCCACTATCCATTCACTCGGCTTCGTCTTGTTCGCGCGCAGCGCCGGAATGGCCGCGGGTGGATGCTTCTTGAATTGGGGACCCTCTGGCCCGATTGTTAGATTCTCCTCTACCGGGCTGCCGACTTCGCCAGCCAGCAGGAACGGTCCATAGAGGAAAACCTGCAGACTCTTGTCATCGGGCATCGCTTCGACGCGCACCTGCGCCGGAAACTCGATCTCGACTTGGTCGCCACTCTTCCACGTCCGCATGATCGAGACGTAGCTGCCGCCAGCCGCTGAGATCTCGGTCTCTCTCCCATTCACCTTTACCTGCGGAAAACCCGAAACCCAACTGGGCACCCGGATTCGCATCACAAATTTCGATGGCTCTTCCGCCTTCACTTCGATGCGTGTTGCCAAGACCGTTGGGAAATCATTCGTCTGCCGCAACCGCACCTTCTTCTCTGCCCAATTCAATGCCGATGGAATAAACAGGTTGACGAAGATCCCGTCTGCATCATGAAAATAGATGCTATCGTTCAGCTTCGAATACTCCTCGACGCCTGTACCGTTACAGCACCAGAATGAGTTGTACTCGGTCGCGAACGTTCGCCACGAACCCGGCCGCGCACCTAAGTAATACTGCGTCTCGCCATTCTCAAGGCGGATCGTTCCCAACCGATGGTTGTAGAGCACGCGCTCGTAGTAGTCGAAGTACGACGCGGCTCCGTTCCACTCATAAAGGTGGCGCGTCAGCTTCATCATGTTGTAGGCGCAACAGCATTCGTTGGTATCTACGCCCAGGGCCAACTCCTGCGCCAATCGCCCCGGCTGTACTAACCATCCTTCGTTGTTGCTGGTGCCGCCTGTGGCGTAAGTTCGGCTCTCCACTACCGTTTCCCAGAAGAAATTGGCCACATCGTGAAACCGCGGATCGCCGCTGATCTCATAGCGCCGCGCCGCGCCAATCACTTGCGGAATATGCGTGTTGGTATGCAACCCTCGCAGTTGATCGCGCCGCAGCGCCAGCGGATTGAAGAATCGCTGCTTCGTGAAGCGGTCGCCCACCTCCGCGTAACGTCCGTTGTTAGTCGCCGCGGCAAGGTTATAGAGCACTTCGTTCATGCCGCCGTATTCTGTGTCCAGCACCATCTGCATCCGCTCCGGAGGAATCGCCGCAGTCCATCGATCTGTCCAATCGGCCATTCCACGCAGCACTTTTAATGCTTGCTCGTTGGCGCAATGCTGGTGCATGTCGAGCATGCCGGCCATTATTTTGTGAATGGTATAGAAAGGCGCCCACACTTGCTTGCGGGCCTTCAATCGATCGAAGAGTTCCGTCGGAAATGCGCTCAGATATCCGCCGCCGAGTTTCTCTTGGCACTTCGCCAATTCAGCAACCAGATAGTCGCCCTTCGTCTTCAACTCGGCATCGCCCGTTGATGCATGCATCAAGGCGCAGGCGGACAGGAAATGTCCGCAGTAGTGGCCGCGCAATTCGCAATCCGGCCGCTCCCAGCCACCCAGTGGTTCGGCGGTCGAAGGCAGTCCCGCATTAATCCGGAACGTGTGCAGTAGACGATCCGCCGGCAGCCGGTGCAGCAGCGCGCGGTTGGCTTCCTGCGCATCAAAGAATGGACTGGGCAGCAAACGGACCGCCGTCAGCGAAAACGGCTCTCGTTGTTGAGCCACGTCTTTCCGAACGAAGAAAAGCTTTTCATCGAACGGCGAGGATTCTGGTACCGTTCCTTCCTGTATCTCCGGCGCATCTGGATCGTCGGGAACAGAGGCTTGCGTAATCTGCCGCAGAGGATTTGCGGCGATCAGGTT
>JBARMQ010000479.1:0-24847 GCA_049802535.1 Bryobacteraceae bacterium
CTTGCACTGGCAGGCCGCTGTTAATGTAATCATTCAGTCGCTCAATTACTACTTTCCCGGCGGTTTTTTCTCCAACATTCGGGGTGACTTATTGCACGCGGCCCTGCCGGCCGAACATCGTTTCGGCTGGATCTCGATTCTGCTACTGTTCTTCACGGCAAACGGTATTTTTCTCCCGCTGGAAGTAGCGCTGAATCGCATCTGGCGCGCCAAGGAGAATCGCAACGTTTTAAAGAATCAAGTTGTCAGTTTAGGCCTGACATTTGTCTGCGGCGGCTTGGTCCTCGCCTCCATCAGCTTAACCGCGGTGAACACACATTGGCTACAAACCACCTTCGGTGCTGGACGGCGCGGCCCCATTCTGCAGTTGGCCGCATTTGAAGTATTCTCGCTGCCGATGACCATTCTGATGATCTTCTTAATCTATTGGCGGTTGCCCAACGTCCGGATTCCCCTGCAGCGTGTCGGCTTCGCCTCCGTTTTGGTGGGCATTCTATTGGAAATCTTGAAGTACGTGGACATCCTTACTTGGCCTTGGCTGGAAAGCAAGCTAAAGAGCGAGGTGCCCCCGTTCGTCGAGTCCATTAGTATCGTGCTCTGGTCGTTCATTGCCGCCATGATTTTATTGATGGGGGCGGAGTGGTCTGCCCGTGTTACGGTCGAAGGCCCGGAGCGCGGCTCCGGCGAAGCGTAGTAGACTGTCGCGAACCGGTAGTCGCCGAAACAACAATGGAAGGTCAGGTCGTGGTCAAGACATGAAGCGATGCGTTTCGTTTGGATGCGTAATGTGCCTGCTGATCGCTGCTTCATTCGCACGCGAGACCGGGCGCCCGGTAACGATAAAGATCGACGCAACGCAGAAAGCAGGTTTGGCAATTCCGCGCACGATTTTCGGAAGCTTTCTCGAGCCCATCGGCAACTCAACCTATAACGGCCTCTGGGCGGAAATTCTACAGAATCCCAGCTTCGAAGAGAATCTTTGGAGTGCGCCTCGCGTGGTGAAAATGCTACAAGATGAGCCTTCGCTCAGCAAGGCTTCATCTCTCGGGTTGCCTTTGCCTTGGGGGCCGCTTGATGTTCGTCAGGGCAATCGGTATGAGCCCCGCTGGGGTGACGCGGCGAACTCATGGCGGTCACTGGAGATCATCGGTGTTCCCGGGCAGCCGACAGGCGTGAAGCAGAAAATCTTTCTGCCGATTCATCGGGAGCTGCGGTACACAGGCAGCTTTTACGCCAAACATTTGAGCGGGTCGCCTGTAATCCACGTAGCTTTACGGCTCCGCGACCGTCCCGATCAAGTGCTCGCCAACGCCGATATTCCCGCTGCCGCGGCAAATTGGAAAAAGTATATGTTCACGCTTTCGCTGCCGGCAGGAAAGCTACAGCCACTCGAGCCTGCAGATTTTGTACTCCAAGTGGAAAGCGATGAACGAACGCTGCTCGACCAGGCAAGCTTAATGCCCGCGGACGCGATCGATGGTCTAGATCCCGACATCGTGCGTATGGCGAAGGAGATGCACACGCCGCTGGTGCGCTTCGGAGGCAACTTCACCTCGGCTTATCACTGGCGCGACGGCGTCGGTCCTCGCGACAAGCGAGTCAGCATGCTCAATATCGCCTGGGGCATTCCGGAATACAACACGTTTGGGACAGATGAATTTCTTCGGTTTTGCGACTTGATTGGAGCCCAGCCCCAAGTGGCTTTGAACCTGGGCAGTGGAACGCCATCGGAAGCCGGTGATTGGGTGCGCTATGTGGACCAGCATTGGAAACAGCACAGCGGACTGCTTTGGGAGTTAGGCAATGAACTGTGGGGTAACTGGAACCTGGGCAGTCCAACGCTCGAGCAACTCCCGGGTCGAACGTTGCAATTCAGCAAGGCCGTCCGAGCAGTCGACCCGCATGCGCGCCTCATCGCGACGGGACAGGATCCGGATCATTTCGAGAAATGGAATGCGGCGCAGTTGACCAATCCGCCAGGCACGTTCGATTTCCTCTCGACTCACTTTGTCGTTCGTACCGATCATCTGGAAGCAACTGCGGCGACTCCCGGCGAGCAAGCGGCAGCAGCCTTCGGGTTGCCCGTCGAGCTGGGGCGGCGCTTGCGGGCCATGCAAGATCAAATCGATCGCACGCCCGGCTATCGAAACAAAACGCATATCGCGTTTACGGAGTGGCTGTTTCATGGCGGCGCCGCCGATTCGGGAGTTCCTCAATTCACCAACATGGGCGGCGCAGTGATCGTCGCTGGCTTTTTCAACATGCTCCTTAAGAATGCGGACATTGTTCCGATCTCGGACATGACCGGGATCGTTGAGTTCGCCGGGATTTGGAAGAAAAGAGGCCAAGTCTATGGCGTCCCCTCGTATTATGCGTTTCGCATGTATGCAACGGCTGATGCGGATCGAACGGTGGCGGTGACAAACGACGCCGGAACATATAACATCGAGCACGGTGTAACGCGATTGCCAGACATCAAAGACGTGCCCTATCTCGATACGGTAGCGGTGTTGAATAAAGCGGGCGCTCGGATGACGATTTTCTGCGTGAACCGGCAGATCACTCAAGATATTCCGGCAACCATCAACCTGTCCGGCTTCGCAGCCGCGTCAACCGGCAAGGTGCAGGCGTTGTCCGCATCGAATATCGACGACGTAAACGACGAGACGAAGCCCGAGGCGATAAAGCCCATCGATTCCGAAATCGATGTGGCAGGCGATCATCTGCAATACGTCTTCCGCCACGAGAGCGTGACCAGGATCGAGCTGAATCGAAGACCCTAAATGGACCATCCCGTCTGGCCGTGACTCTCATAGATGTGCAGTATTTGAACGCTCTTGGGCATCTCGATCAGAAACTCCGCGTCTCGCGGCAGATGATGAATCTGGTTTGGGTCGCCGCCCGTGAAACGTGACATAGCGTCGACGTTCTCCCAATATGAAACGGTGACGAATTCAGTTTCTGTCTCGCGGTCCTCGCGAAACGCCTGAACGCCCATTGCGATCGCGATGAGTGGCTTGATGCCGAATTCATAATTGTACTTTTGATATTCGGCGGCCCTCTCCCGTCGAACTCTTCCTCGCCAAATTCGAGCAATCAGCGGCTTCTTGACTGTGTCGCTTGTCATATCTGTCCAGGTAGTTGCCGCATAGGTCGAAAGATGCGCCTCCGTCTTAACCCAAGCCGGCTGCACCACAAAGGCAGCGAGACAGGAGCACATGAAATCTCTCCTGTCGTGAGGGTCCATGGCTTGAATGTAGCAACAGCCGCCCGATTCGCGCTTCTAATTTGCTAAATTCAACGCGATGCCGGAATGTGCCCCAGAGCAGGTGCGCGGATCGCTCGAGTCACTGTATCGGGCCGAGTCGGGAAGAATCCTGGCAACTCTGGTGCGCCTGCTCGGGGACTTCGATCTTGCAGAAGACGCCATGCACGAGGCCTTTGCCGCTGCTCTAAACCTTTGGCAAAAGACCGGCATCCCTGAAAGTCAGCGGCCGTGGATCATCTCAACCGCACGTTTTAAAGCTATCGACACCATCCGTCGCCGGGCGCGTTTCGACAGCTCGCGGCAGGACCTCGCTCTGCATCTGGAACTGCAATCGGCGCAGGATCCCCAGCAAGAGGAAGACATCGAGGACGATCGGCTACGCCTGATCTTTACCTGCTGTCATCCGTCTCTGCCTCCGGAAGCGCACGTGGCGCTTACCCTGCGCGAGGTCTGCGGCCTAACGACGGAGGAGATTGCGCGATCCTTCCTCATCACTCCGCGCACGCTAGCGCAGCGCATCGTGCGAGCCAAAACGGCGATTCGGGACAGACGAATTGCCTACCAAGTGCCCTCGCCCCAGGATCTACCGCAACGCCTGAGTGCCGTGCTTCAAGTCATCTATCTCGTTTTCAACGAGGGCTACTTGGCTGCAGCCGGAGCGGAGGTGACACGTGCTGATCTGACCGGCGAAGCCATTCGTCTGGGCCGGCTGCTTTGCGAACTCCTGCCGGAGCCGGAAGTCATGGGCTTGCTGGCGCTCATGCTGCTGCAGGAATCACGCCGCGCCGCGAGAATCACTCCCGCCGGAGATCTCATTCTTCTCGAAGATCAAAATCGCGCGCTTTGGAACAGCGAACAAATCGCCGAAGGCATCCCGCTGGTCGAAAAGGCGCTTACATCTCACCGTTTTGCCTCCTACACACTGCAAGCTGCGATTGCGGCCGTTCACGCGGAGGCGGATTCGGCCGCCTCCACCGACTGGCAGCAGATCGCTCTGCTCTACGAAAAGCTGGCGCAGATTCAGCCTTCCCCGGTTGTCGAACTGAATCGGGCCGTTGCCCTCGCCATGTGCCGTGGTCCGGAGTTCGGTCTCACCCTAATTGACAGTCTTCTCGCACGAGGCGAACTGGCGGCGTACCACTTGGCACATTCCGCTCGAGCCGACTTGTGCCGCAGGCTCGGCAGAACCGCTGAGGCGCGTTCCTCTTATCAAGCGGCTCTGACCCTGACGCAGCAGGAGCCGGAGCGCAGATTCCTACAGCAGCGGCTTCGCGGACTCGAATAAAAATTTAAGCGGCTGTCGATTTTCTGTCTCCGCAACGACTAGGGATTGAGCAAGCTGGTGCGTTGTGCACCTCGCCGCGCGCTTCAGCTCATCAGAAGGGACACAATTTATGAAATATATCTGTTTGGGATACATCCAGCCGGGCAAGTTCGAAAGCATGGCCGAGGGCGAGCAACACGACATCCTGGACGAGTGCTTCGCCTACGATAACCAGCTGCGGGCGAATGGGCATTTCACCGCCGGCGAAGCTCTTCAGCCTCCCGAAACGGCCATGACCCTGTACTGGAAAAACGGCAAGGTGGCGGTAACCGATGGCCCCTACGCCGAGACCAAGGAAATTTTGGGTGGAATCTTGGTGCTCGAGGCGCGAGATCTCAACCACGCCATTAACCTCATCTCGCAGCACCCAGGGGTGAAGTACGGCCCTTGGGAGATACGTCCGGCAGCGGACCTGAACGAGATGATTCGTGAGAGCGAACGCCGCCTCAGAGAAAAGTCTTGAGTTCGACAACGAGCTGCTGAGCTGAATCTTTACGCTATACGTGGCTTGTACAAATCGCCACAAAACGCGTGTATACTATGACCACTGGAGCCCGGTTTGAAGCGTGTCGCTGCAACTTTTGTTTCGCCTATAGCTATCGATCGTCACGCTTCGACGCCAGTACACCGCCAGATTTATGAGTGGTTCCAAAGCGCCATCGCCGAAGGTCGGATTCGGCCAGGCGGACGCGTTCCTTCAAGCAGAGGACTTGCGGCGGAACTCGGGGTATCCCGGATTCCGGTCGTTAACGCGTACGAACAGCTGCATGCGGAGGGCTATTTTGAGACCTTCGTCGGAATCGGCACCCGTGTCGCAAGGTCGATTCCCACCGGGGCGCTGACGATCACAAAAGTACGGCCGGCAAGAATTCCCGGAGGGCATGCCGCGAATGCGGCGCCGCGGCAAACCTCACACCGAACTTTACTGTGGAACAAATCACCCACGCAACCTTGGCTCAACGCGCTCGGCGCCTTTCGCGTTAGCCTTCCTGCGCTCGATCGTTTTCCAGTAAACATCTGGTCAAAGCTGATTGCGCGTCATTCGAGAGCAGTTTCACGAACCATGCTCGCCTATGGCGATGCAATGGGATATGGGCCATTGCGCGAGGCCATCGCCGAATATGTCAGGACAGCGCGAGGGGTTCGATGCGAAGCGTCGCAGATTCTGGTGACGACTGGCTCGCAGCAGGGTTTGCAGATCGCATCGCAGGTGCTCTTAGACCACAAGGATCGGGTCTGCATGGAAGACCCTGGCTACCCGGGCGCACGGCAGGCATTTGCGATGGCTGATGCGCAGATCATCCCAATTAAGGTCGACGCTGAAGGCATTGTCGTCTCAGAGCTTGTACGGAAAGGCGGCCGCGCCAAACTCCTGTATGTGACGCCCTCGCATCAGTACCCGATGGGTATGACGATGAGCGCCGCGCGTCGCATGCAACTGCTCAACTGGGCGGCTCGCAACGGCACATGGATCATTGAGGATGATTACGACAGCGAATACCGGTTCGACAGTAGACCGATCACTTCGTTACAGGGCCTGGATTCAGATGCGCGTGTTCTCTATATGGGAACGTTCAGCAAAGTGATGTTTCCCGCGTTGCGTTTGGGTTATCTTGTGCTTCCCAAAGATCTCATCGCAGCCAGCGCTGCAGCGAGAGATTGCATGGATATCTTCTCTCCTACATTGAGTCAAGCTGTGATGGCAGAGTTTATTCGAGAAGGCCACTTCGCCCGGCACCTGCGCCGAATGCGGATGGTCTACATGGAGCGGCGAAAGGCGCTGGCCTCTGCTTTGCGGAACAGTTTACGTGAATCCGTCGAAATCGCCGGCGCCGAGGCTGGCATGCACCTCGTGATTTTGCTGCGTCCTGGACAAGATGATAGGACCGTGTCGTATGAGGCAGCACGCAGAGGCATATCTGCAATGCCGCTATCTTCCTGTCGTATTCGCTCCGGGGGACGAGGCGGTCTTGTACTGGGCTATGGCGGTGTCAGTGTCCAAGACATTCAGGAAGGCGTGTGCAAGCTGCGGGCTTGCCTCCAAGGAAACGAAAGCAGGAGGACGCGGCCGATTGGCAGCCTCTAATGCGCGAAAGTGGACATCGAAGTCCCACACAAAGTTTGGCAAACTAACGGCAGCTGCTTTGGTACTGAGGCCCGATGAACAAACCTCTAAAGCTCGGATGGTTGCTGCTTTCTTTGACGATACGAGGGTCCCGGGTATCAGAGCAAAACCAGCCTCACATTTGACAGGACCTGTTTCGAAATAAGGTCAGCTATTGTTCGTGGACGATGGGTCTGCTCGCGCGCACGTTCGCCATTTCAAACACCGAAGGAGAAATAAGGATGATGGGTCCTACAAAGCAAAACAACGAGGGCGGTCCAGGAGAACTGCCGCCCAATACACCGCCGGTCGTGTCGGAACAGGAGTGGCACGCTGCGCATCAACAAATGCTCGCAAAAGAGAAGGCCTTCACGCGCTCCCGCGACGCCCTGGCTGCCGAACGCCGCCGCATGCCGTGGATGGCGATCGAGAAGGCATATGAGTTTGAAGGCCCATTGGGCAAGGTCAGCTTGCTCGATCTGTTCGAAGGGCGGCAACAGCTGATTATTTATCGCGCATTCTATGAGCCTGGTGTGCTCGGTTGGCCAGAGCATGCTTGTCCTGGTTGTTCGCTGGGGGCCGATCAAGTGTCGAATCTCGCGCATTTGAACGCTCGCGACACCACTCTCGTTTACGCGTCGCGCGCGCCGCAGGAAGCCATTCAGGCGCTCAAGCAGCGCATGGACTGGAAGATCCGTTGGTATACCATCACTGACACCTTCGATGCTGACTTCGGCGTCGACAAGTGGCACGGTCATAACGCATTTATCCGCGACGGCAACAAGATATATCGCACCTATATGATTAGTGGCCGCGGCGATGAGGCCATGGGGACGGTCTGGAGCTACCTCGATATGACCGCGTTAGGCCGTCAGGAGAAATGGGAGGATTCGCCGGAGGGTTATCCCCAAACTCCACCCTACAGATGGTGGAAGTGGCACGACCAGTATGATGCCAAGGCCGCTCCCAGCGTAGGGTGGATCGATATGATCACTGACCCTGATGGCGCTGCAGCGAGAAGGCTCGAAGCGGAGAAACCGGCATGAGGGGAAGGATGGTACTCATTCTGACCGGAGTGTCACGGCCGGATCTACACGCGTCGCGCGAAGCATGGCCGGCGCAGCGGCCATGAGTGCGACCAGCAATATCGCGACTCCGGGCGCAGCCAACATCGAAACGTCAGTCGCATTTACGCCAAAGAGCAATGACTGAATATGCCTTGCGGTAGCCACTCCGAACGCGAAACCTACCAGCACGCCCAGCACCGCTCGCGTCAGAGCCTGCCCAGTCATGCGAATGGCGATGCCGCCCGGCGCCGCGCCAAGCGTCATGCGAATTCCGATCTCGCGCCGCCGCCGTTTTGCGTGCGGACGTTACTCACAAAAAAATCCGGACGGCCCGGCGGAAATAGCACGCCGTAGCGTAGCCGTTAGCGCCAGCGGATTCGGGCCGGCTGTGCGCACGATAAACGTGCCTCTCGCATAGTCTTGCGAAAAGGGCACGTAGGCAACCGGCATCATGGGCTCGCGCATGTTTCGGTATCGCGTATTGGCGACGCGGCCAACCACATGAAACGATATGTGACCGCCGGAAAAGCTGACCATGTCGAACGACTTTCCTACTGGGTCCTCACCTCCGAAATACTCTTTGGCGAACGCATTGTTGACGATTGCGACCCCCGGTTGCTGATCGTTCGCGCGGAAATCTCTGCTATCCAGCAAAGGAATTCGCATGACCTCTCTCCAGGCGGGCGACGTACTCAGGAAATAAGACTCGACCTGCACTGGCGGCGCTCCGTTCACCGATAGCAGGTTGCTCCAATTCTCTCCTGTTAATAGCGGCCATTCCGAGAGACCGACTGCCGCAACGCTGGGAAGCGAGCGAAGGCGATCCGCCGCTTGTTCCCAGAAAACTGCCTTGACCGGTGTTGCTGCCAGCGTCTCAAGAGTGACAACCCTGTCTGAAGAAAAGCCTGTCGGCTGGTTGGATAAGCGTTCGAAGCTGGTGACGAATAGTGTACCTACGAACAGCACAAGAAAACAGAAACCGGCCTGCACGGCGATCAGCGAGTGCATCAGGCGGCCGCGCCATCTCACAGTGTCGCCCTTCAACGCGCCTACCGGTCGCACGCCCGAAACCTGCAACGCCGTCGGCAGGCCCAGCGATAGGGCAACAGCGAACGCGACGATCGCACAGAAACCAAGAACTCGCCAATCTGGCGGAAGAGCCAGTTTCGTGGGAGCAACCCGCGAACTGACCATGCTCACCACGAAGGGAGTGGACCACCACGCGAAGAGCGTTCCGACGCCGACTGCCGCACCGGAAAGCAGAGGGTCGAACAATTAAGTTCTTGTCAACGTCGATTTCGTGCGCCATTTCTTGAATGATGCTTCTCGGGCGAGTGTTCCTGCGTTACAATTTGCGTTCACGCTTGTTCGAGATCTCTCTATGGATCGCCTCCTGATCCGCCGAACGCTAGTCGTTGCCGCCATCCTTTTGATCACGCTCTGCATTGGGACGGTCGGCTTTTCTCTGATCGAAGGCTGGGAAACCTTCGATGCGTTTTACATGACGCTCATCACAATCACCACGGTGGGCTACCAGGAAGTTCGGCCGCTGAGTCACGCCGGCAGAGTGTTCAATTCGTTTGTGATTTTCTTTGGCGTCAGCACAATGTTCTTTGCTGTTGGCGCAATGACGCAAACGATCATCGAATTGGAGCTTGCAAACCGCTATGGCAGAAGAAGAAGAAATCGCATGATTTCGCAACTACAGGATCACTTCATTGTTTGTGGCTACGGCAGAGTTGGTCGCAACGCCTCGTTTGAATTACAACGCGCCAATGTCCCTTTTCTGATAATGGATCGAAGCGAAGAAAGAACGGCACGCGCCTCCGAAGCCGGAATGCTAGCAACTGTCGCGGACGCAACGAGTGATGACGATCTGCGGAAGGCGGGCGTTCTTCGCGCTCGTGGTCTGATCGCTGCGCTTCCGTCCGATGCCGAGAATCTCTTCATTATTCTCTCGGCCAAGACACTCAACCCGAGCCTGACCGTCGTTGCGCGCGCCTCGGAAGAGCAAAATGAGGAGAAACTCCGCCGCGCCGGAGCTGACACCGTTTTCGCTCCCTACACCATGGCCGGACGCCGTTTGGCGGACGCTTTAGTCCGGCCACATGTGGTTGAGTTTATCGAATTCACCACTAGCCTGGTCGGTCCGAAGATCATGATGGAGCAGGTGCGTGTTGGCTCGCGAAGTCATTTTGTTTCGAGGGAACTTGGCGCGATGCTTTCCGAAAGCGGCATTAAAGTAATCGTACTTGCCGTTCGCCACGCCGATGGCCAGATGATCTTCAATCCTTCCAAAGATTCCCAGCTGTCAGCCGGCGATTTCCTGATCGTGTTGGGTGAGAGGCCAAGCCTCAATCAGCTGGAACGGGCCTTGACCGGTAGCTGAGAGCACGGCAGCATGGCTCGCGCAGGCCAAATCGTGACCCCATTCCCCTCGGTTCTCGACACGGCGAAGAGACTTGGCGTCTCAAAAGAAGACACCGTAGCCCTGTCAGAAATAGCGGAGCGTTCCGTAAAATAGGGCGAATTTGTCGTACCCGGTGGTGTTGGCCGTCTGGTCCACCTATCGGTTGATGCCGCCTGCTCGGAGTGAGACGAAGTTAACCTGTAGGGGTACATTCTCTCTCGCATGGATGTGCAGCAATACCTGCCACTCCGAGACGATTGACCCGTTTTTCGAAGCGGCGCGCAATTGTTCATATACCGGTCGCATGCGATCCGGATCGCAGAAGAAGTCGCTGACACTCCCTGTGCCGGCGCTGGTAAGCCCAGCCATCAGTAACTGTCGCGAACCGGAAGGCGAGCGCGCCATCCAGATCAGCCCATAATCCTCGAGAGTGCTTCCATCGACCGAACGATGGTAGGTTCGCCGTTCACCGGACAGAGGTCGTGCATTCGTGATCGCATCACGCTCCATGGTGAAGTTCGACCGTTCCAAGCTCTCCTGAGCCCACGCACTCATTTGCGGCGCACCGAGCAGGATCACATGGACGTTGCGCATCGCTCGCCAATTCAGAAATCGGGACTCAGTAAGGCGCGGGGAACGACCGAGGCTTCGCAGTAACTGAGACAAGTTGAATGCTGATATCGCCTCGCCGATTTCTGTGTAATCCTGGTCCGCCAGGGTCAGAAAATGAAAGGGATACTTAGCCTGCATGTCGTTGGCTGAAGGATTCAGCATCTTCTCGAATTCGGACGATACACGCGCATTTACTGTGGAGGGCCAGGGAGGAGTTGCGGGATCGTTACTTCCAACGTAAACCAACAGCCGAGGATTACTGAGAGCGATCTCCGTTTCATGGGCGAGATCGCTAGCGATTGGCCCCAGCAGTTCGCGGTAAAACTCGTAACGTGAGTCAGCCTTGACAGAGATGCCGGACATATAGCGCGCCGATATTAATCCGAACACCCACCCGACGCAGACGGCGACCAGTGCCAGCGCCGCTTTGCGAGCACGGCGCTGGCTAGCTGAACGGGAATCGATAGAAAGGGTGCCGCTCATACCGTTCCGGGGTCCGCCAGCAGCTTCGCCCCGCGCAACAGCCCCGGTAAGCTCTCTTAATCCTGGAAACTCAGGAATGTACGACCCAGTCGGTATCTCAATGCGGAAAGCGTGCGGCCCTCGGCATTCGGAATAATATTGCAGCAGGCGTTTGCGAACATCGCTGGCGGTTACCCGTACGATGGAGTCCACGCCGGTGTCGTAGGAAGGATCCCGGCTGAAAACATCGATACCAAGGCTTCGCTCTTTCAGCCGCTCCCATTGCCCGCAGAGTGCACATTCGACAACGTGTGTTAAGAATTCCCGACTCCGGTGGCTACCTTTGAAGGCGGCGTTGTCCAGAATTTCGCCAAGATGGGCTCTGATGATGTCGGAGTGCGGCAAGGCCCCAGCGATCTTTGCTATCGCGGCGTCGTGGCTCGCCTGATCGCGTTTACCTGGCACCCCAACCCCCGGAAGAGCATATCACAGCATTTCTTTGAGGGGCAGCGTTTGGAAATGAAATCCCTGCTCTACCGAATTCAACCGCAATTATTGCAGCAGAGTCGCGCACCTCGTGGTGCCTGCTACTGAAGGCGAGCTTTAACCCTCAACTAGATAGACGCTACGTTAATGACGTATCTAACGTTGCGTCCAGCCCTCTGATCCAGTATTGTCTACGCAGTTTCTTAGGTCTTACAGGTCGCCTTATTCTGCTCGGACCGCTGAGCAGAATGAACAATTGCACATATACACCTTGGGGGTAAGGGGAATGCCAAATCTCAGTCGTATTCGGCTTGTCGTCACGGCCGCAGTAGCCGTGTTTGTTCTAGGAGCCCTCGCAATGCGAGTCGGTTTCAGTCAAAACGTATACGGTTCCATCGCCGGAACCATTGCGGATGCCAGCGGATCCGTCATTCCAGACGCCAACGTCACTCTGACAAACCTGGAAACCGGAGAAACTCACAACATGCACACGCCCGGCTCGGGTGAGTTTACGTTCGTAAATATCTTGCCCGGTCGCTATAAGATCGCGGTGGAAAAGACGGGCTTCAAGAGGTTTATCCGCCAGCCGATCGTCGTCGAGATCGAAAGCGGCCTGCGCGTTGACATCGCGCTGGAAGTGGGTGCGGTCAGTCAGACTGTGGAGGTTTCGTCCGCCGCGCCATTGCTGCAACCGGAAACAAGCTCGCTGGGGCAAGTCGTCGAAACGAGAAGCGTAACCGAACTGCCGCTGAATGGCCGCAATCCGCTGGCGTTGGTGGCCCTCACGGCGGGAGTGGTGCCGCAGGGGCAGCCGTCGGCCGGAAATTCCTCGACCGGTAATCCGGTCGGCGCCAACCCCTTTGCTGCCGGTGACTTTCAAATCGGCGGAGGCCAGGCGGGACAAAGCGAGATCCTGATCGATGGCGTGCCGACTAACGGAGCGTACCTGAACGTCGTCACCGTGATTCCCACCCAGGATGCGATTCAGGAGTTTAAAGTACAGACAAACAATCTCGGACCGGAATACGGGCGATTCGCCGGTGGCGTCATCAATCTGTCGACTAAGTCGGGCACCAACTCTTTCCACGGTTCCCTATACGATTTCATCCGCAACAAACTGCTGAATGCGAACGATTTCTTTTCAAACGAAGCCGGCAACCCGCGTCCGGCCTTCACCCAAAATCAATTCGGCGTCAACGGCGGTGGGCCTGCCATCAAAGACAAGCTGTTCTTCTTCTCGAGCTATGAGGGTTTCAGGCAACGCAAGGGGAACGTGCTGACCACTTGGGTGCCCACTGCCGCAGAACGCGATGGAAATTTCTCAGGAGTCGGCTCCACCGGCAACAGCACGGTCCTTCCGATCTACGATCCATTAACCAGCGCAAATTGCGTTTCAGGCGTTGCCTCTTGTCGCACTCAATTCGCCGGCAATATAATCCCCGCCAACCGGCTTGACCCGACTGCGCAAGCCCTGCTGAGCTACTTCCCTATGCCGAACTCATTCGGTAATCCCTCCGGTAACTTCGTCGAGAATTACCCGACCGGCGGCAACGTAAACCAGATTAACGAGCGTGCCGACTGGAATATCAGCCAGAATCAAAGAATTTTCGCGCGTTATACACGCTCACATGTGTTGTCGCTTCCCGACAGTCAGTTTGACGACATATGCAGCGACCGGTGCACCGAAAACACGGTCGCAAATCAAGCAGGCTTCGGCTACACATTCCTGATTTCACCTAAGACGGTGCTGGACGTGCACCTCGGCTACACGCGCTATGTGTACTTGCGAACGCCCTTGAGCGAAGGCGTCAACCTCGACAAATTCGGCCCCAACTGGGCTGCGTTAACGCCGGACTTGACCTACACTAACATCCCAACGCCTTGCGTTTCGCAGGTTCCAGGAGACGACCGTTGGGGCAGCGGAAGTTTTTGTCCCGACGGAACCGGCAGCGGCATCGGCGCGAATGATGATACCTATAGCATCGAGCCGATGGTGACGCGCCTGTGGGGCTCTCACAATTTCAAGTTCGGCGGAGAGTACCGGCTGCTTCGCAATAACTACTACCAGAGCAACGATCCTGCCGGCTTATTCCAATTCGACGCCGGAATGACTTCCGCAAATCCCAACAACGGCCAGCCCGGGGTCTCCTCCGGCAATGGAATGGCCTCGTTCGTGCTCGGGTACGGAAGCAGTGGCAGCACCACCGAGCCTGCGAAAACGGCGGACCAGGTCAAATACGCCGCGTTGTATTTGAACGATACATGGCAGGCAACCAAGAAACTCACGCTCAATTTGGGTGTTCGCGGCGATTTCCAGGGAGATTGGACCGAGCGATACAACCGAATCGTTGTCTTCAACCCCACCCAACCCAGTCCCGTTGCAGCTCAAGCGGGCATACCCAATCTGGAGGGCGCGTACGATCTGGTGAACAGTTCCCAGCATCCGAGCCGCACCGCTTTTCCGTCCTGGAACGACATCAGCCCGCGTGTAGGACTTTCCTATCAGTTCGATCAGAATACGGTCATCAGGGCCGGGTACGGCATATTCTACACACCGCTCGACGACCGCTGGGACGATGCGCCTCACAACCTTTTCATCAACTCCATAAACACCAACTGGGTTCCCGCGCAGTCCAACGGCGTCACACCCCAGAATCCGATTTCCAATCCGTTTCCGGGTGGAGTCCTTCAGCCGAACAGTAGCCAGGCGTTCATCAATGTGCAGGGTGGAGGGAATTCGGCTCCGCTCAGCAACTATCTGGCTCCGTATGTCCAGCAATGGAATTTCGACATCCAGCGCCAGTTCCCCGGAGCGACCCTGGTTGACATTGCATACGCCGGCTCCAAGGGCACGCATTTGCCCATGCACAGCCAGGATCTAGACCAATTGGCCCCGGAATACGTGCCCACGAATGCGGCACAAGTGGCGGCTCTGACCGCTCTGGTTCCGAATCCGTTTTACGGGGTCGTGCAAAACGGGGGCAGTCTCAGCACCAGCCCTACCATCAAAGCCGCCCAATTGCTGCTGCCGTACCCTCAGTACGACGATGTATCGATGGCCGAGGTCGATGATCGCGATTCAATCTACCACTCCATGCAACTGAAAGTTCAGAAACGCCTCGCTGCGGGAGCGCAGGTGCTTGCTACCTACACGGTCTCGAAACTCATCGACAACACCAACTCTGAAATCAATTGGCTTGAAGCAGCCTCTCCGACCTGGGGCGACTCGAATGCTTACAACATCCGGAGTGCCCGCAGCCTTGATGGATTCGATGTTCCACAGCGCCTGGTAATCGCCTCCGTTCTCGATCTCCCGGTTGGCAAGGGACGGAAGTACGGGTCTCATATGAACGCAGTTGCCGAGGCGGTAATTGGCGGATGGGGAATGGACACGATTATCACGTTCCAAAGCGGCTTTCCCGTTATCATTGGCGGATGCCCGGGCCTTCTCAGCAACTCTGGCATCCCTAATATCGGCTGTGCCCTTGCCGACAGGATTGGGCCTGAAGCCTTGACTACGGGCCCGCTGGACGCAAGACTCGCTCACTGGTTTAACACTTCCAATTTCGTCGCCCCCACGGACTATAGCTATGGCAATGACTCTCGCACTGAGCCGAATATCAGGGATGATGGTGTGAAGAACTTCGATTTCGGATTCTTCAAGAACTTCAAATTCGGTCCCGACGACCGGATAGATGCCCAACTCCGTGGCGAGTTCTTTAACACCTTCAACCGGGTGCAATTCGATCCGCCCAATACCAGTTGTTGCGGGGGGGCCAGCTTCGGGCAGGTAACGGGGCAATACAATATCCCGCGTAACATTCAATTCGCTCTGAGGGTGAGTTTCTAAATTCGCTACTCAAGTTCACCTCTGAAGTTTTAAGATAACCTGTAGCCGGGCGGGTTTCCAGGCTCGAGGTCGAGGTGACCTCGAGCGGGAATCTTTATCTAACAGCATGTATCACCGTGCAATCGCGCTCTTCACCGCCCTCGTCCTTCTATCCTTAGTTCCTGCCACAGCCCCATGCCAGATAGCCGAGGAACAGATGGAACGCTCCTTCCGGGCCGGTCAAATGGATTTGCAGCAGGGGCAATTCGCCCGCGCCGCGGAGGAGTTCAAGAAGGTACTTCGCCTCGACCCTACATTGCTCGAGGCTGAGGTCAACCTGGGGATTGCTTATCAGGGTCTCCTGGCATACGACGAAGCCACGCGATATCTGGTAAAAGCTCTTCGCGAACGGCCGAATCTGCTGGGACCGAACGTAATTGTCGGAATGGACTATCTCAAGCTGGGCTCTCCGGAGAAAGGCATTTCATTCTTGCAGAAGGCCTTGAAACTTGATCCCTCGAATCGTGATGCCCGCGAAGCCTTGGCTTCCAGTTACCTGGCGCAGGATAATTTCGGAGGCGCGGCGGAACAGTTCCGTCGCATCGCCCTCCTCGATCCCGACAAATCCGAAGCGTACTTCAGGCTCGGGCACGAGTACCTGGATCTGGCTGCCCGTTTGGCCTACAGAGGAGCGCATCTCTATCGGAAGTCAGCCTGGGGACACCGCTTCCTTGGTGATTTACTGTACGAGCGGGAGCGCTGGCAACCGGCGATAGACGAGTATCAGAAGGCGCTCGCCAGTGACCCCTCGGAGCAAGGCTTGCACGCGGCTATCGGCGAGTCCTATGTGCATACTCAGAAGTTCCAACAAGCCGAAGCAGAGTTTCGCAGCGAGCTTGAGCTAAATCCTAAAAGCGAAGTCGCTTGGCTGGGCTTGGCGAATCTCGAATTGATCCAAAGTCAAGCTTTGGCGGCGCTCGGCAGCCTTGAAAAAATCTGGCAAATCTCTCCGGAGTTCCTGGCTGTACAACGGGAGTTTCCTTCGGTCAAAGGCGACGCGATGCAAGCCTCTCTAGGGGGCCTGCGGGACACGGCTGATGGACCCGCCAGGCATTTCTTGCTCGCCGCCCTGTTCACGGCTACCGATCACGGCGACGCAGCCAACCACGAATGGACACTCTTTCAAGACGAATTCGCGCTATGGCAAAAACAAACGGCCAATGTAGTTGGCGAGCAGGACCCTTGTAAGAGCCATCGTTACTCTCGCTGCATCGATTCGCTCGAAGCTCGGAAGCATTTGACCGATTCCGAATGGCTGCTACTCGGAAAAGCGCGATTGACCTTACGGCGCTACGGACCTGCGGCTGATGCATTCACGCAAGTGCATGGAACGGCGCCGGAGAATGCAGAAGCTAGCTACTGGTTGGAACGGACGTATCAGGCCTTGGGAGCGGAGACCTATACGCAGCTCGAGGAGTCGTTTCCCGACTCTTGGCGTACGCACCAATTGCGGGCCGAGAGCTACGCCCTGCGTGGGAGCGAGGATGACGCCCGTCAGGAATTTCACGCGGCTCTGGCGTTGCGCCCCAATGAACCCGATTTGCATGAAGCCCTCGGCGAACTTTATCTCGAGCACAATGAGTTCGACTCTGCGCGCGCTGAACTGGACCAGACGCTGTCGGCGGATTCCTCGCGTACGCACGCGTTGTATCTGCTGGGCCGGGTTTATGTGGAGACGAAGGAGAACGAAAAAGCGCTGCCATATCTGGAACGGGCACTGCAAATTCAGCCCGAGTTGACCGAAGCAAACAGCCTGTTGGGAACAGCCTACTTGCGGCTCGGACAGTTTGAGAATGCCGTCGTAAGGCTGGAGAAAGCGGCTGCTTCAGACCACGACGGAAATGTCCACTATCAATTGTTCGTTGCCTATCGCAAGCTCGGCCAGCCGGAGCGCGCGAAGCGCGAGTTGCTGCTGTCGAAGGAACTTCGTAAGAGCAATTTAGAACGCGACCAAGCCTTGGTGATGGGGGGCCCACAGCCGGAAACCGAACCGCAATAGAAGCTCTCCTTCAGGGCTTAATGGGCAGGCCCGGCGACGCGGCCGGCGATATCGGAATCGAGCTTGGCAGCCAGAGCGAAGCATTGTTTTGCGCCGGCTTCATCGCCCTGTTGTCTGAGGGCCGCACCGAGGTATTTGTTAAGAGTCGCCGAAAGTGGGTTGATCGTGAGACCTTGGCGAAACACCTGTATCGCGCCCAGCACGTCGCCTGTGGTAACGAGCGCGGCCCCGAGGCTCTCATACGCAGCCACAATATCCGGTTCGAGTTCAATTGTATGGCGGAACGCTTCTGCCTGAGTGCCGGGCTGCTTGTCTAAGGTGAGAGCGTACTGAAACTGCGCGAAAGCGTCGGCGGGATAGGATTGGGCGGCGAAGGCCAGAATATTCGCGGCTCGCCCGGTGTCGCCCGTCTCGCCGATTTGGGTGCCTATGAAGATATGAGCGCGCAAGAAATATGGATAGATCTTCAGCGCCGCTTGCGCCTTAGCCACGGCCGCTTTGCGATCGCCGAGCGTCCGTAGCCGGATGGCCTGAAGGAATAATTCGTTCGCTTGCCATTTGAAATCGCGCGGCAGACGGTGGAGGATCACGTAGCGGTTTCCCTGCTCGACAATGCCGCTGGTTTCTCCATACGAAAGGTGTGCGGCGGCATCGGCCAGACGCGGGTCCACATCGGATAACTGGATGTCTCCTACGTATCCGCCGGCAGCCGCTGTAGCCTCCGTCGACGTTTCGTGCGCGACATCATAAAACAACTCGCCTCGGGCCACGCGATGGAGCGCGCCTTCAGCCTTGGCACGGTCGCCGGTGGCAATAATCTCCAGATACTCGCGCTTGGGCGCCACAAGCGAGCGCAAATTAGCGTCCACCATCTTTGCGGGCCTTATGTTTTGCTCGGGATGAACCGCAATCCAGTGATCCGCAACTTTGAATCCGTTCATTGGTATTGAGGGCATGTGGCATCCGGCGCAGCCGGAGGAGGCATTGATCGGGCAGATGGACGCGTGCCGCGGATTGGCAGCCGCATGGCAGTGCAGACAGGTTTTGGTCGCGCGCTCCCCAATGTCGGCTGCATCGCGATGGGGGTCGTGGCACTCGATGCAAGTCACCGCCCCGCCGGTTTGCCGGAAGCATTCGGAATGCTGAAGGGCGGGAACTTGGCTGGAGACGAGTAGATCGCCGGGGACAGGGTCCGCGTGATTGAAATTGCTAAGCCCAGTGTGGCACTGGGCACAGACCGCAGTCGCGTTCGAACCGGCGAGTGCTTCCGGCCAAATCCGCTGGACACCACCAGCCACCATCGACGCCACGTGAGCTACGGCGGGTCCGTGGCAGCTTTCGCAGCGGACACCGCCATGCGCCCCTGCGCCTAACGTGCTAGGCTGCCCGTGACAAGTCAAGCATTTCTGCTCGAAGGCGGGACTCAACACACGCCCGAGCGCTCTTTCCAAGTTGGCTGGTTTTTCTGTCTGAAATCCGGGCGAAAGGACCAGCGAGCTGTGAGGCGAGTAAGCGTACCGAGCTTCGATTAAAGCAGGGCGCGTAAGGGGGATGCCCTCCAGGCGGCGAATTCGGACCAGGAAGCTGACGCCGTGACGTCTCCCGCCGATCACGTCTTCCACCGGGAAAATGAGTTTGCTTCCGTTTGGATCGGTGATGGAGAATTCCAAGTTGCCGCCCGAGTTGCGCGCCTCATAGACAAAAGCAGGATCAGGGCCTTCGACTTTCTTTTGGTCGAAGCCGGCGGGCAACGGCAGTGTAGAGGCAGCATCCCACGTGTTTGCCATGGCGGTGGCGCGCTGCGCCTCAGCGATCTCTTTGTGGCACTTCGCGCAAACCTCGGGACCTGCGTAAGGCGGCTTTGCTAAGTCGGCCGCAAAGGAAGACGCGCATGGCGCAAGCAGCGCGGCCCATGCACACGCTCTCTGCACGAAGCCAAGCATCCCGGTAAACAACGGCTTACTATAGCACTCAACTTTGGCTACTTTCACGCGGCAAACGTCGCGTGACTCGCCTTTAACTTTCTATCTCCGCGTCGGGATAACGACTGCTTCGATTCCGCTTCCAGGCGACCAGTTGTTCCCGCTAAAGCGCAATCAACTGTGGTGGACTCGCATGACGGCTGGCGGGGATATAAGCGCTCTAATCGGAGAGTGGTTTGGTTGGGCATGGAAGCTGGCAATCAGACACGAGTTCTGGGTCTCGAGGCGGCCAGGCTCCCTGCACCAAGGTGCGGCGCACATAACGGTCGCCTTTGCGCGTCCGCCCCGAAAAACGTTCCCCCGCACTTTCCGCAATGCCCGGACAAAGGCCAGCCCAACTAGCTAAATGGGCCGCCATAGAAACTGCGGGACCTCGTTAAAACCCTAATCCCTGATTTCCTATTCATGCAACCGTGGACCCGCTTCAGCTGACCGAGGTTACTTGGGACCCTTTTTGGTCCTGAGTCTCGTGAAGCTCCTCGGGGAAGCTGCAAACCACGAAGGTTGGAAGTTCTCTAAGACATCGGGTATACTCCCAACCGAAGGATATGCAATGAAATTAGCCGGCTTGATTGCCATTTTCACGTTCGGCGCGCTGCCAGGGTTACAGGCGGCGCCGATTGATTTAACAGCGACGGATATCGAATTCGACTGTGTCGGGCAGGGTCCATGCGGCTTCTACGGCATTTCCGGGCCAGGATTTGAAGCTAACATGCTTGGCACTGAGGACGCTGACACGCAACCGGGGGGAATGATGGAGCTCGACTTGGACGGTAACCCTTTTGGTTCGACACTCACGGTTGGAAATACAACCTATGGGGCCGGTTCGATCATAGCCGCCGGTCCCGCGGTTACCGCCTACGGGACATCCACAACCTTCGACCAGGATGGCGGGTCTGCTACAGGTCCTGTGACCGGCGTCACGGGCGAAATTAGTGTTTGCTTTGTTTCGGCGCTGCCAAGTTTCGATTACACCTGCGATCCGGGACTTGCTTTCGCCATTATCGATTTGCCTGGCCTTAGCGGGACGTTTAGCGAAAGGTGGGGAGACCTTGGCGGTAATCCTTTGGATACAGTTACTGACGAACGTAGCGGCTCGCTTACCGCGACTATAACTCCAGAGCCCTTGACTGCCGGGATCGCTCTTGCGGGGCTGCTGTTGTTGGTTGCTTGCAGCAAATGCCAATCAGCGCAGATCTGAACCCACTTACCGCTTTCGCCCCAAAATCACGCTTTTCGCAATCAAGATCTGGCAGTTCTAAGAACATTCTTCGGACTTCGCTGAGCATTGCTCTTAGGCATGATTGCCTTTGAAATCTATTAGCCTAATGGGTGGCAGGAGACTCGCTTCAAACCCGTAGTTTGGATAAGCTTCCCGTGCATAAGCAGTGAGAAAGCGTCGCAACAAATTTCTACTCTGCCTCTTCGGAGTATTCATCAAGGACGCTATGCGAAATGTAATCGAGATGCTTTAGGCCAGCGATCTCCTTGAGACTGTCATACGAGAGATATGTGCAACTCTCGGCGAGTGGTCCCCGGTTGAGTAAAGAAAATACGGGCCGCCTGATTTCCTGGAAAACTTTATCGCGCTTTGCCTCCGGTGCCAAGATATGGACTTTGATGTCCATGTTGGGCTGTAAGGCCAGCAGATCGGCCATACGCAACATACCCGAATACACTGAGGTTGTGCGTTCGACCTCAAACGCACGAACAATGGAGCGCCGTCGGAGCCAGAGGACATCGATTTGTTCGATTGTCCGCAGCGTTGTGTCGTCATAATTCAACGGCAGCCTATTAAGAAGCGCGTTGTTAGCAGGGTGCCATTCCCCAATACCGGGTTCCGGTCATTCTTAGGGATCCAGACTGACGTCTCCATCGGCTCGCCAATCTTTGCAAGGAGAGCTTGCATGCGAATCGATTCTCGCCCTTCCGTCTCAGGGTAAGCGCTCGGCTCTTCGGAATGGTCAGAATCGTCTGGGACGGAAGCGGTAACAACCTTTATCTGATCGAACGACAGTATGAGTTGCAAGTTTCCGCTTCTCTTGTTCATCGAATCAGATCGTTCAAGACTATTCAGTGCTCCATATAGTCGGCTTTGCCTCCCGGCGTTCTTCCCCTCTGACGCCGCGACGTCAGAGTGACGCAATGCGCGTTTTACGGTCAAGTGGCTTTATGGCTCGACGTCCACGCTAAATAGATGACCTAACCCATTCGATCGCAAACGCTGGGAACAACGAAATGTCAATCGAGGGAGCGCAGCACTCAGCCTGTCATCTTGTCGCGCCCGGGGTTGTTGCTGATGAGAAGATAACTCACTGCTCAAAACCCTGGGCGATTGCCATTCCTGTTTCCTTTGCGGTCAGGTAGCGGGTGCAATCATGTGCGTGAGACCCGTTATAGATCACTACGTCACGCACGCCGCCGCCGAAGTGTTTCGCCAGGTTTTTCTCCAGCGCGACCACATCGCCGTCGTCCACGATGTTCGTCCATTGTTTCACCGCTCCTGGCCAAACGCCCTTACCCCCTACGGGAGCGGGCCGCAGGCGGTCGAAAATCAGGTTGGAAATGCCAAGCGGCGAGCCCGGTGCTCAATTGCATTCCGTTGCGACTCGAGATCCAGACCTTCCGGCAGTTCAGCCACATAACGTACGTTCGGAAAGTCAAATTGGGGCGGCCCGGTCGTGGTTGAAGGGAAAGGATGGACCTTGGGACGCTGCCAGTCTGGCAATCTCTTCTCAACCGCCGCGATGACTTCCTGAATCGGAATGACGGCCTGATTCCTTCCTCCCCATTGCCCGTCGGGATTCTCCAGAGCCTCTACCAGAGCGGGAGTGAATGACGATTCGGCGGCCACTTGCAAACTGCGGCTACTGGCGACGGTTGTGATGAAGCTGCCGCGACGCTCCAGATGGTCTTCGTAGGAATCAAGGATCCTCCCAATATCGACTGTTACCCGGCCGGAGTAGCAGGTGTCGAAGATCAGAAGAGTACGCTGAGCAGGGGTTTCCGCAAATGCCCGAAAAATGTCTTCGGTTGCACATCTGCCTTCGCAAAGGGGCAGGTAGTGTCGTCCATAGATGCTTTCGCCATGGCCCGAATAGTAGAAGATCACCTCATCTTTCTTTTCGTCCGAGGCAAGCCACCGTTCCAGCGCGTTGATGATGCCATCGCGCGTCGGATTCATTGAAAGTGGAGGCAGGGCATTCTTGTAGCCCAGTTTTTCAAGAACAGAACTTATGCTCCTCAGGTCCCGCTTGGTGATCGCGGAAGCATTCCCATCGGGGTACAAACTTGTACCTGTCGCGATATAGAAGCGATTTAACGGGGGCGCCATCAGTGAGAATCGCCACACGATTGTAGCGAATGAGCAGATGGCAACCTCTTCGGCAGCGCTCTCGTTGGCGAGTTACGAACTACAGGAAGGAGTGAGGCGGCAAAACAGGAATCAAAAATTGCCCGGCTGGGCACTCGGCGAACGCAGGGCAGGATGACGAACTCTAATCCTTCGCAAGTGGTTCGAGGGGAATCCAGATTTCGACCGGGCCGATGGGTGTGCCGGCTTCCGAGATACTGGTGTATCGCTCAAACTCCGGCGCGTGCTTCTCTCGACGTCCGGAGTTGGCCAGCCATGGCCCTAATAACCAGGTCCAAGTGTCGCGAAGCAAAGCCACCTCATTTACGCGGACGACCGCATACTCCCCCACCTCGAGAGTCAGAGACTCACCACCCAGCACACTTTCCGGGCCTCCCTGTGCAACGCCCGTAAGGTAGTGAATCTTACGGTCGTCAGTGCAAGGCGACGCGCCGTACAAGTCTGGACTGCTCCTGAGCGTGGGATGGTCCTCCAGAAACGAGCGCCACTGCTGAGGGATACCCTGAGAGGCTTCAGCCTGCGAATGGTAGATGGCCATCTTGCCGATCAGCAATACTTCTTCGGTAGTCCGGAAGATGGGATTCGGTCGATCTGTCATCGCGCTAGGGTACTACAACTTCGCAATCACATCGCCGTCTCGGCTGCTAGGAAGCGATCCGACGGGGGCCTGAGGTCCTCATAAGCGCGAAGGGCGCGGCTGCGTGCCACCACACAGGGCAGGAACTCGCTATTCCTTCGGGTGGCACGCTCGATCCCGCGTCCGTTTTGCGGGAACTTCTTAGAAGCGTGGGAACCGCATATGGCGGTACCATCCGGGGAGGAACTTGGCATGCAGGCTTGGCATGCGGCATTCTGCGACAGTCAGCGGCAGAAGTAGACCGAAGCGTCATTGGTGCTGTTAGCCCCTGTAGAAGCCTGGTTCCAAGTCCCGTGCCCCATCCACTGGTTACGAGCGGAGTTTCGCGCTCCGGTTCGATTCCCATCAAAAGCGCAAAGGGCACGGCTGCGTGCCACCATACAGGGCAGGAACACGCTATTCCTTCGGGTGGCGCGCTTGATTCCGTGCCTGTCTTGCGCGAGTTCCTTAGAAGTTGGCCGGTATTCCGCTGACTCAGGCCGGATATGCGCGACTTGGAGAAAGCTGTGCACCGCCGTCTGCGCAGAAGACTCCGAAACCTCGCTCACGGAATCCAAGTCGACGGCTATGGTCCCCGGTGCTTTGGTAACGCAAGGCGGACTTACCCCTGTCCGCTCGCCCTAACCGGATCTGGTCCAGATGATTGCGGTACGATGGCGTTCAACGCATTAGAGATGAATGGACGCGGACCTCAAAGAGCGGTTGCTCAACTCTATTGAAGCGGATCGACTCGTGGTCCTTTCCGGTGCGGGTCTCTCCATGTCCCCACCCAGTAATTTGCCCTCAGCCAAAGAGTTGGCGATTCATTGTGCCAATCAGTATCGGATTCAGACGGGAAACGTATTTCCCGCCGATGAGGGGGAGAATCTGGAGAAGCTGGCTGAATACTACGCGGCACGTGGCGAGCTATACTCCACGTTTATTTCAAGACTCATTCCACGACGACGTTTTCTCCAGCATCCCAATGCCGGCCATTTTGCTATCGCTGACTTCATGGCTAGCGGCGTGGTGGAATGCGTCGTTTCTACCAATGTTGATTTTTTGATCGAGGATGCCGCTAAATCGCTCGGTGAACCTTATTATCCAGCGGATATTGACGGAGACGAGGCCCTTCGTGCCAATATCAATGAGACATTTCTAGCGGCTCAGATTAGAGAGCCGGGCGAGAAAGAAATGAATCATGAGCGATATGCAGAGTGGCGCTGGTACAGGGGCGAGTTCCCCGGATCCGGAA
>JBARMQ010000480.1:0-26430 GCA_049802535.1 Bryobacteraceae bacterium
GTCCTGGACTATCCGTTTGCGCGGATGGGTGTGTGCGGATGGTATTTCGCGCTGGTTGGAATGCTGGCATGTTGGAATCCGCATGAAGACGACCATCGATCGCACCGGCACCGCCGCAGCCAGCAAGAGTTGGACGCTGTCGATGTGGCAGGACGGCTGAACGCGCCTTACCGCGAGAGCCTGTAGGGTGATTCCGCGGCTTTACGATCCAACATAGAGGCCCATCGCTCGCTTCGCTGTTCGAACCGTGTCCTCCGTGATCGGCAGGACGTGACGCTTGCCTTCTGCAAGCACCTCAATGATGTAAGACGGATCGGCAGTGACTTCTTGATATCTGCGTTGAATCGGCTCCAAGCGTGCAATGACGGCTTCCGCAATGCGTTTCTTGAAATCGCCATACCGCAGACCGGTGACCGACTCCTTCGTGATGGCTGGATCGCAGGCCGCTCCAATCGCGAGCAGGTTGGCGATTCCCGCGCCCATTGTTGCCGGATCGACCGCAGGTTGCGAATCGGTGGTCGCGCGCGAGATTTTCTTCTGGACCGTTTTTGGATCGTCCAACAGAGCAATGGCATGGCCTGAGCCCGGCGCGGACTTGCTCATCTTCTGCGTGGGATCGTCCAGACCCATGATGCGCGCTCCGACGGTGGGCAGGCTGGTCGCGGGCATGACGAACGTCTCGCCGTAAAGAGAATTGAAGCGCTGGGCAATATCGCGCGTTAGTTCCAGATGCTGCGCCTGATCCTCGCCAACCGGGACCACGCTCGCCTGATAAAGAAGAATATCCGCAGCCATCAGAACGGGGTATTGCAACAGCCCGTCGCCAATGGTCTCGGCCTTTTCCGCTTTCGCCTTGAATTGGGTCATTCGTTGCAACCATCCGAGCGGAGTGACACAAGTCAGCAGCCAAGCCAATTCCGCATGTCCAGCGATATCGGACTGGACGACAATAGACGAAATATTCGGATCGATACCAGAAGCGATAAAGAGGGCGGCGGTGTCGCGAATTTTCGCATTAAGAGTGGAAGGATCCTGGTGAGCCGTAATTGCATGTAGATCGACGATGCAGAAAATACTCTCGTATTGGTCCTGAATCGCGGCCCAATTTTTCAGTGCGCCGAGATAGTTACCGATGTGAAGATTGCCGGTTGGCTGCACGCCTGAGAGAACTCTTGCCTTGGAAGAACTTGCTGACATGTGAAAGTCTTATGGTAAGAGATGGCGCAGGCAACGACAGTTACGGTTGAGATTGAGAAGCTGGTCTACGGCGGCGATGGCTTGGGCCGGTCGGACGGGCAAGTCGTCCTAGCGCCCTTCGTGCTGCCAGGCGAGCACGTCGAAGTGCAGGCTTCGCGCGTGAAAAACGGTCTATTGCGAGGGACTGGGGCACAAATTCTTAGTGCGTCGCCTGAGCGAATCCCTCCATTGTGCGAATATTTCGCGAACTGTGGCGGGTGCCATTACCAGCAGGCGCATTACGATTTTCAATTGCGCCAGAAACAAGCCATTCTTCGCGAGACCCTGCAGCGATTAGGCGGCATTGCGCATGAAGACGAGATCGGGTTGGTGTCGGCCGAGCCGTGGCACTATCGCAATCGCATCCAGCTGCACTTCGCCAAGCGCCGCGTGGGATTTCGCAAGCCGGATTCGCATGAGCTTTGCGCGATTACGCATTGCCCCATCTCCTCGCCACGATTGAACGAGGTGATTGCAAAATTTGTCTGGGCCGTGAACCAGCGAGAGTGGCCTGGCTTCTTACAATCGCTCGAGATCTTCACCAACGAAAAGGATGTGCAGCTGTCCGTCACCGACTCGACTCGGCCGGTTGCGGCGCGATTCTTTACCTGGTGTGGAACGTTCATTGAAGGACTTGCGCCGGGACCGATTAAGTACACTGCCGCCGGGCATCCATTCCGCATTGGAGGCGGCTCATTTTTTCAGGTTAATCGATTCTTGATTGAGGCTTTGGTGACAACGGCGCTGGGCGATGCGGGCGGCGAATATGCAGTTGATTTATATGCGGGCGTCGGATTGTTTTCGTTGCCGTTGGCGAAACGGTTTCGGCGAGTCGATGCGGTGGAACGCGGCACGAGTGCATTTCGAGACTTGGAACATAACGCCGGAGAACACAACATCCAGTGCGTCAAATCCCAAACGGAAGATTACTTGAACCGGCTGCACGCCAAACCGGACATCATTCTTGCCGACCCGCCCCGCGCCGGGCTGGGGCCGGAGACTACGCGGGCCATACTAAGCGTCGCTCCGGACCGCCTTACGTTGGTGAGTTGCGATCCGGCTACGCTGGCACGCGATTTGAAGATGTTGCTGCCCGTATACCAAATAGAGAAACTTACACTGGTCGACTTATTTCCACAGACTTACCATTTTGAGACCGTGGTGCATTTAGTCCGCGCAAGAAGTGGCTTCTAGAAGGATGGGACAATTGGGGCTTCATGTCGGTCTACCAGGAACGAAAAGATGATCTCGAGCGCTACGAATTCATGATGGGTTTTGAACGTGGCAGGCTGGCCGTGACGCTGGATTGCATCACCGACGCGATGGTCTTGGTCGGCCAGCATGGCGTGTATTGTCAAAGCGCACGACAGCTTGGCAAGCCGGCAATGGATATACAGATGATCACCAAAAGTTTAGAAGATGCGAAAGAATTGATCGCCAGCGTTCTCGACGAATTAAAGGCCCGTGCGGACAGCAGCAGAGTCTAGAGCCCGCGCAGGAACGGATTGCGTTCCTTTTCTATGCCGATAGACGTGTTCGCACCATGACCGGGAATGACGACCGTTTCTTCAGGCAGATCCAGCAAACGCGTCTTGATTGATGACAAGATCTGACCTGAATCCCCACCGGGCAAGTCGGTGCGGCCAATGGAATTGCGAAATAGCGTGTCACCCGCGATCAATTTGCCTTGTTGCGGCACGAATAGGCAGATGCTGCCTCGCGTGTGGCCTGGCGTTTCCATGACGTGAAACTCGGAATCCCCTAATTTGAGAGTGACGCCGTCGACAGCCGGTATATCGATCTCGGGCGTCTCAGGGCGGCCAATTCCGAGCCAGTCGGCTTGCATACCGAGAGCGGCCAATTGCTCGCGATCCCGTTCGTTGAGGTAGACCGGCGCGCCGGTAAGGCGGCGGAGTTTTTCGGCGCCCGCGACATGGTCGATGTGTCCGTGCGTGATCACGATGGCTTTGACAGTGAGCAGGTGCTTCTGGAGTAAAGCAACGATGCGATCGACCTCTGCGCCGGGATCGACAACGATCGCCTCATGTGTGGCCTCATCGCCGAAAATCGAGCAGTTGCATTGCAGCAGGCCTACCGGCAATATCTCGTGAATCATGGCACTTCCAGAGTACGATTCTATTTGCGTCGGCGCTTTGTAAAACTAAGAGCTGACCCGCGCCCGTATGGAAAACAAAGAAATCGCCCGAATGCTTTCGGAAACTGCCGATTTGATGGAGGTCGCCGGCGAAGACGGATTTCGCATACGAAGCTATCGCAACGCGGCTGCGGCGGTTGACGTTCATCCAGAACGCGTGGAAGACATTGTGCGCAATCCGGAGCGTAGAGCGACCGACATTCCGGGAATTGGCAAAGGGCTGGCAGCGGTTCTGGCGGAGATTACGGAACGTGGATCGTTTGAACGGCGCGATGAAATGCTCGCACGCTACCCCGCCTCAGCTTTAGAATTGCTGAAGATCCAAGGTCTCGGGCCCAAGAGCATCGCATTGCTTTACGAGCATCATGGCGTAAAGACGGTTGACGATTTAGAGCGTATCTGCCGCGAGCATAAATTGCGCGAGCTACCCCGTATGGGCGCCAAGCTGGAAGAGAAAGTGCTCCGTTCCATCGAAGCGTATAAGAAGAGCGCGGGCAGATTTCTGCTGAGCTTCGGTACCAATATCGCGGAGGAATTGCGCCTGCAGTTTTCCGCGCTTCCCGGCATTGAACGAGTGGAAGCGGCGGGCAGTTTACGGCGCGGGCGCGATACTATCGGCGATCTCGACATTCTGGTTACCGGCCCAGGCGCGGCCGAAGCGTTGCCATTCATCGTCAAACATCCGAAGGCGCAGGAGACGTTGGGGCTGGGCGAGAACAAGGCCAGCGTCGTCTATGGACTTGAACGGCTGCAGGTGGACGTGCGCGCGTTGGCCGCCGAAAGCTTTGGCGCGGCTCTGCAATATTTCACCGGCAGCAAGGAGCATAATGTCGCCGTGCGGACCAATGCCGTGCGGCAACGTTTGACTTTGAATGAGTATGGTCTGTTCACGATAGAAGGCAATCAACGGGTGGCGGGCGCGACGGAAGCAGAGGTTTACGAACGGCTGGGGTACGCCTGGGTTCCGCCTGAGCTACGTGAAAATTGCGGGGAATTGGACGCGGCGCAGAATGGAACCCTGCCACGCTTGGTGGACCTTCCGCAAATTCGCGGCGACCTGCACATGCACACCACAGAGACCGACGGCAAGGCTTCGCTCGAAGAAATGGCCGAGGCGGCCGCGGCGTTGGGATATGAATACATTGCGATCACCGACCATTCGAAGGCCCTGGCGATGGCCAACGGTCTGGACGAAGCGCGCGTGGTCGCCTTCGCACAAAAGGTTCGAGAATTGAATCAGTCGGGGTTGCCGGTACGCATTCTCTCGGGCCTGGAATGCGACATTTTGCGTGATGGAACACTTGACATCGAGGAATCGGCGCTGGCCGAGTTGGATCTGGTGGTCGGCAGCGTTCACAGTTTTATGAACCTGGAACCGCAAGAGATGACGGATCGTTTGTTGCGCGCCCTCGATTCGCCTTCTTTGCGAATTGTGGGTCATCCCACAGGGCGCATGCTGCTTCACCGTGAAGCGTACTCTTTCGATTTTGAAGCGATCGCCACCAAGGCGTCAGCGCGGAATATTTGGATGGAGATCAACTCAAGCCCGGAACGTTTGGACTTGAATGCCACCATGGTTCGCCATGCACGGCGGCTCGGTTGCCGATTTACCATTTCGACGGACGCCCATCAGCCGCGGCACTTGAACAACATGCGCTATGGCGTGGTGACGGCGCGGCGCGGGTGGCTGGAGGCATCGGACGTTATGAATACGCTGCCGTTTGCGGAGCTAATGACCAGGTTGGGCCGGGCTTAGACGTTGGCGCTCTCTCCGGACGCATCCTTGGCCCTATTCCGCGCGTAACGCCTGCATAGGATCGATGCGCGTGGCCCGTCGAGCTGGCACGAAACAGGCGAGGAGCGCCACAATCAACAAGCCCACAGAAGCGAGCGTGAAGACCGGTGGATCGATGGTATGCACCTGGAATAGCAGGCTGGCCAGCAACCGGCTGCAGGCAATTGTCGCAGCCAAGCCGATTAAGATCCCGGCGAGTGTCATACGCATCCCGAATCCCAGAATCATTCGCAACACATCCGCACGCTCCGCCCCCAGGGCCATACGGACACCGATCTCATGTGTACGATTGACCACCGAATATGCAATCACTCCGTAGATTCCGATACATGCCAGCACGAGCGCCAACACGGCAAAGGCTGAGATTAGTAATGAACTCGCTCGCCGAACAGCCAGCGTTTGTGTAGCCAGTAAGTCGAGCGGAATCGCTTTGAACACAGGGAGGTTAGCATTGACCTTCCAAAGCGCATGCTCGGCCGATGGGATGAGCGCCACAGGATCAATTTCGGTACGCAGAACGAAGGCCACGATGGAGTATGGATCCTGATCGAAGGGCTTAAAGATATCAAGATGCGTCGGCTGATCCTGGCCAAATGATTTTACGTCTGCGGCGACGCCGACGATGCGCCACCAGTTCGGTTTGGCAGGAGTGCCCAAGTTGAGCTGCTGTCCGACAGGATCTTCGTCTTGAAAAAATTGCTTTGCCAGCGTTCGATTGATGATGGCAACCTGTGCTTGCCCAGCACGGTCGGCGGCGGTGAAGTCCCGGCCACGCAGCAGCGGAATATTCATCGTGCGGAGGTAATCGGGCGTCATGACGCGGTTGTCCGCCAACGGGGCTTGGCCAATTTTGGGCTGCGCCTGCCCACGAATGAGAAATGGTGTCGTTCCCCAAAACCCGCTGAGCGGCAAATAATTGGTTGCAGCGGCCGAAGTAACTCCTGGCAGCGCATTCAGCTTACTGACGACTTCCTGGATGAAGGCTCGTTCCTTGGTCCGATCCTGAGGCGGATATTGATCCGGTGGCAGGAAGACTTCAAGGGCTAGCGCATGTGCCGGTTCGAAGCCCAAATGTTCGCCGACTACCTTCTTAAAACTCGCTACCACGAGGCCGGCGCCCGCGAGTAGCATCAACGATAAGGCCACTTCCGTCACAACGATGATGCTGCGCAGACGGCTTTGCCACGGATTGGATGTACTGCCGCGCGTAAATTCCTTAGCAACGGCGGCGTGATGTACCCGTGAGGCCTTAAGTATAGGAGCGATTCCAAACAGCAGTGTCGTGAGCAGGGTGACGCCGGTCGCAAACAAGTAGACGCCTTGATCCATCGGAATCGCGGTCACTTTGGGGATATTCAGGTTCGCCACATCGTTGGGGAACAGGGTCAACATCAGATGTGTTCCGGCGAACGCGAGCATCGTTCCCGCCGTCCCGCCGATCGTTGCGAGCAAAAGGCTTTCCACCACAAACTGTTTCAGCAATCGCAGACGCGTAGCGCCAAGCGCCAACCGCATCGCGATCTCCTTCTGGCGCTCGGCATCCCGAGCTAGCGCAAGGCCGGCAGTATTCACGCACGCGATCAGCAGCACAAGACCTGCCGCGCTCAAGAGGATCAGCAATGGCTGGCGAATGTCACCATCAAGCTGCTCGCGAAGCGGAACCAAGACGACGTGATTGCCGCTATCAGTGGCCGGATGAGCGGCGGCCACTTGCGCCTCCAATGCATTCACGGCTTTTTGTGCGGCGGCGACGCTCACGCCGGGTTTGAGCCGCCCCAGAGCGCGTATGTACGTGTGGTTGAAATCGTCGAATGCCGTGGCTTCCAGAGCTACAGGAGTCCAGATCTCGACTGTCGTCGGATAGTTGAAGCCTGCCGGCATGACCCCCAAGACAACAAACGAAGTCCCATCCAGCGTGATGTTTTTACCAATGACGTTGGGATCGGAATGGAAGGTGGTGCGCCAGAGGTGGTCGCTCAAGAGAGCTACTTTCGGACCGCCGGGCCGATCCTCCCGTTCGCTATAAAGCCTTCCCAGGCGCGGTTGAACGCCGAGGATCTTGAGATAGTTCGCTGATACGGCGTAGCCGATCAGAAATTGCGGTGCACCTTGTCCCGTGAGCGTTCTCTCATCGTCATAAGAGGGCGCCAAATCGGCGAATACGCCGCTCCTTTGCTTCCAAATGGCGAAGTCGCCGGGGCTGTTCGCCGACGGTTCGCCGTGACGCGATGCATTCGCCGTCCACACCGCGACGATCCTGTCGGGCTCGTGATACGGCAAGGAAGCCATGAGGACAGCCTTTACAACGGAGAACATTGCAGTCGTTGCGCCAATACCAAGCGCCAGCGTCGAAACGGCAACGATGGTGAAGCCGGGCTTGTTGCGCAGCATCCGCAATCCGAACCGAATATCCTGCCAGCCGTTGGCAATCCACGGCAGACTTTGGCGGTCGCGATAAACCTGCTTCGTTTGAGTCACACCGCCCAGCTTCAGAAAAGCTTGACGCCGCGCTTCCTCACGAGTCATTCCCGCGCGAAGGTTGTCGGCGGTATGCATCTCGAGGTGGCTATCGAGCTCCGCGTCGAAGTCGTCTTGGGAGTGGCGGGTGGGAAAACTTCCACGCACTCGCATCCAGAAAGCCCGCCATTGTCCCGTCACGTCCTATTGCCTGACCATATGTTACACCTCTTCTATGGTATTGCAATAGGTGGGCCGCAACTTGGCACAAAATCTCCGGGTAGAATAATCCACTATGAAACGTGTGCGATTAGTGCACTGGAATGCAAATGAGGCGGTGCCAATGAAAGAATCGTTGATCAGCGCCAAGTTCCACGTGGAGCACGATCCGGCGTTTAGTACCGCCCTCATGCGACAGTGGCGCGAGGATCCACCGTCGGCGTTTGTCATCGACCTATCGCGCCTGCCGGCGCACGGACGCGAAATAGCAATCGCACTGCGCCAATCTCCGAAGACCCGGCATGTCCCGATAATTTTCTGCGACGGCGCACCGGAAAAGGTAAAGGCGGTTCGCGATGCGCTTCCCGATGCCACCTATTGCGGCGCCGCTGAATTGGTTAAGACGCTGAAAGCCGTAAAGCCGCTTGAAAATCCGTTGAAGCCCACGGACATGATGAACCGCTACGGATCACGCACAACCGCGCAGAAGCTTGGCATCAAGGAGGGCAGTACAGTCACTCTGGTCGATCCGCCCCGCAATATGAGCAACGTCCTGGGCGAATTGCCGGTAGGCGCCGAGTTCTCGGAGCAAAATGGCAGCGTTACGTTATGTTTCGTGCACTCGATCGACGGTCTGCGCACGGATATGTCTCGCATGGCGCGATTCGCGTCCAAGACCAAGCTTTGGTTCTTGTGGCGAAAGAAGACCGCTTCCCGTCACGATGGCGTAACCGAACCCTTAGTCCGCGAGACCGGAATTAATTTAGGCTTGGTGGATTACAAAATTTGTTCCCTCGACTCAACCTGGAGCGCGATGGCATTTGCGCTGAAGAAAGGATAACTGGAGGGTAAGCTTACTTACAATACCAAAAATGTGACTGATTAATGTAGTAAGGCCGCCTGACCTAAGTATTAGGGAGGCGGCCTTATTTAACTCGCTGGATTGTAACCTACGGGCGTGCTACGTTCTCGGCTTGCAGACCTTTTGGGCCCCGCTTCACCTCGAACTCCACCTCCGCGCCTTCTTCGAGCGTTCGGTATCCGTTCATCTGGATCGCCGAGAAGTGCACGAATACATCATCGCCGTTGGAGCGTTGGATAAAACCATAGCCCTTGGCGGCGTTAAACCATTTCACAACACCTTTTTCTCTCACTACTAAGCTCCTGTTTTTAATGCATGACGCATGCCCGCTAACCGCGGCAGGAGAATTTGGAGAGCAAAGCCCTCCGTAGTCTGACCTACTGGGCTCGCAGGAATACAACCAGCTAACATCGGAAAATCTGGAATATACTCTAGCAGATCAATTAGTTAGGAGCAAGAAAAAATAGCCTCCGACCCGGTTAAACGAGCTGCGATACCGTCGCCAAGCCCCGACTGGGGATCGGCTTCGCTTTGTATGGAAAGGATGGCGTGTCACCCGAAGATCGGAGTGAGTCGCTCGTGCAGTCATTGACACAACGTGTAGTCCATGGGCATTGCGCGTACTCTCTCCGCCTGTCACCATTTCCCCCAAAGCAAGTAGCGGGCACGCGGCGATCGGATTGCGCGCGCTAAGTTATGTGGCAGCTTCAGATCTTTCGTCGCGGTGGCGATGGCATCCCTGGCCTGGGATCGGAAGGCCGACGGCGGGGTCCAAAGCATTGCACCGAGCGCCGGGAGCCTTGAAGAGCAGTCAGCGCGACGCAAGCAAGACGATTACCCGAGCACAGAATCTGTAATTTCGCTCAATTCTTACCCGTTGTCTGGGCGGTCACGTGCCTTCTTGTCTCCTCAATCTTCGCCTTCACCGCTGGATCCTGGGAACTCAGATCCAAATATCGCAGAACAAACAATGCCGTTCGTGGGTCTCGGTCCGGCGGATTATCGATCAAGCTCGGATTCGAGAACGCCATATCTAGGACGTAAAGGGCGTCCTCAATTTTATCGCGGTTAAGTACGTGACTGGAAAGCACCTTGGTTAAGGCGACAGAGGTCGAGTCGCCACCCCTCCTCATTGCCTTATCGCCATAGCCCTCTATGTAACCGCCGAACACAAACTTCTCGATGATCTGCTGCAGAGTAGGCTCACGATGCTGCGCCAACGCATCACCTGAGAGCACGATGCAGAGACTGAGCTTAGCCCAGAGTTTCATATTCGCCTCGACGCGCTCACATCGTTATTGTCGGTGATGGCTCCGTGCCCAAAGCCGTTCGCCCCAGCGGGGTCGCTTTCGCTCCAGCTGTTTGTCGGTACCGCACGGTACATTCCGTCGAGTAAAATCTGTATTTCTGCGTGGCAGTCAGATTCTTTGCAAAGGGCAGATTTTGACACTCGCACAGAAGAGATTTTGTGCCGATAGCCGCGCTCAACGGTTGAGAGGCAAGCGTCGACCCACCGAACCAAACGCCACTTTCATATGGAGTCATGCCGGCAAGCTGTATCGGCTTTCCCGTAGGGGTGGTCTTATCAAGCACGTAATAGACTATGTTCGTTTGCACACCGTAACTCGTGCTGCCCCGCAACCCGGCGACGCCATTACGGACGAAATCACCTTAAGGGATGTCGACTCCGGCGTTCAAATAATAGCTTGGGCATCCGTCGCACGTCGAGTTAGAGCGGATCATCTCAGAGCACGAAAAGCCCGCGGCTATCGCGAGGAAAGCGCTCGCCGCCCGGCGATGTCCGCCCCCTATTTGCCCTTAATTTTTATAATCACCCAGCTCCCAGGGCTGCCGATCTTGCGGTCGATCTTCAAACTGGGCGGCGGATTATCGATGTCAGCGAACAGTTCGACCTCGCCAGGCACCGTTTCGGGGCCGCAGGCGACACGGAAAGTCGCAATGGCCGGCGATACTTCAAGTGTTACGTTCTTTGCCTGATCCACGATACGGAGCTTGTTCGACGGAGGCAGGCCACGCCAACCCGAAATGGAGATTTCGATTTCCCGATTTTTCAAACCCGCCACACCCTTGTCGAAAAAAACCTGAACGGTTAGGGTCGATTCGACCGGGCCTCCTGAACACGAAAGCTCAGTCGGATTAGCCTCGACCCGGCTTATTTGTAATGTTTGCGGGAGAGCCCTGGTGGTTAACAGCGCCATGGCTAGCACTAACTTTGCTATTGCTGTGAGTCGCATAATTTCCTAGGGTGTTGTGATGTTTAGAGTCGCGTCATTGTTGGCGCCTGGCGGGGTGCCTACTGGTGCCACGACACTGAAGGTGGCATCGTCCGCAGTGGCAAGCGCGTCCATCACGACAGAGCCAGCCACCGTGTTCGCACTCGGTACAACGGTAAACGCGATGGTGGCTGGACTAGTCGACGCCGGTCCTATGGTGACAGTTGTCCCATTTATTGGTGAATAGGATACGTTATTGTTGGATGGCGTGGCGCTATAAGTCTGTAGACTTATTGACAGCGAATGGGGGCCGCTAAGCTTCTGCGTTTGCAGCTGATTGAAGGCAATCGAAACCGTAGCCGTCACTCCTTGTTGACTGGATTTCGACATGCTTGACGGTGAAAGGCTGACGTGCGAGACAGTAACCTGTATTGCGGATGATGTGGTTTGCGTCTGCGCCTGAGGCTGCCAATGCCCACAAGCCGGGAGAGTGCCTTACGTGCAAATCTGCCCTTCATTCGCGGGCAATAAGGGGCTCTGGGCGTAGCCGGTAGTGGAGCCTCCTGATAAAGGATCCGCCATGCCGGGCTGCGAATCCCCTTCGGTCTTGATCGTCACTATTCCGGTATTCCGGAAGACCACCCAGAGGAGTTCGTGTAATCGTAGAGGGTACCAGTCGTCCAACCGCATTGCGCATAGAGTTGGTTGAGTACCGAGACCGTCGCCCCGAACGGAGCTGGGTTAATGTTGAAGCTAGCGCACCCATCACAGGTTTCACATGTCATTCCGCAAGTCGCCTTCGTCGGATTGTAGATCCCACCACCGATCACCACATTGATTGGATCGACTGGCTTGCCGCTCGCGGCTGAGATCGAAAGTCGCCCTTGCGTCACAGATACCGGCAATGTGTTGCCGTTTGCATCGGGTGTGCCCATTTGTGCGATCTCTTTCACATCGATCATGGCCATACCGGACGCGGGCAGGTGCACTGGATATAGGTATGTCTGGCCCTTTCCCAAGTTGGAACGTTGCCAGCACATCCTGCGCCTGATCGGATGGATTCCAAACCGAATACATTGTGTCGAAGCCATTCGCAGTATTCCAGAAGATAGAACTCTTACCGGCGCTTTGACCTGCCGGATGTGGCGCTACCTCGAAGACATAGTTGCCGGTCGCATCCACCGATCGTGGATGCCAGCAGCGCACCGGCTTGCCCCGAGTAGGAAAAGACCAAAGTGACGGCGCCGTCCGGCCGCTCCAAGAATCGTCCCCGGTCAGTCGGTTCTAGTTCACTTCTAAAGCCTTCGGATCCTTTACTGGGCCGCAGCCGTCTGGCTTGGTTCGCCCCGGATGATTAGGACCATGGCAGCGCTGAGCATGCGTACATGTCCGGTGGCGGAACTAAGCCTTTCGCTGAAGTACTCCAAAGCTCTCTTGGGATCCAGGGATGCCATTGTCTTGGCTGCCGCCAGAGAAACAGAACCAACTGTGTTCGGGTTTGAGAAACATTGTGCCGCTTCATCGAACTTTTCAGTCTCATGAAGATTCTTTATCGCGTCGAGAGCCGCCTCCTTTGTGGAGGGATCCGGATCGTTCAGAAGATCTGCAAGCGATGGCCAAAACCTGGGATTAGAGGTCGCAACATGCACTGCAAAATCCCGTACCGGCTTACTCATGCTGGATAGACCACGGCGGAGATCGGCCTCGGCGTCCTTGTCGGCAGACGTTCCAAGAAGTTTACTCGCTACTACTAGGCCCGGGATATCGTCATGTCTGCCGAGCGCGGAACGCATGACAGACAGGTCTCTCTTATCGTTTGGATTGTATATCTTCTCCGCGAGCATCGAGACGAAAACGGGATTACGATCCAAACCAAGCTCATATGTGAGGGGTTTGAGACCGGTAGCGCCAAACGAGGCAATCGCCCAGACTACGCTCCCTTTATTCGCTCCATCGGAAGTCTTAACTAGCTCTTTGAGCTCATTGACCCCTTTCGGTTCTTCAAGGGAGGCAAGGCCCACAATGGCGATAAGGCTGAGGTCTTTATCGTGTCCACCAGCGGTCGCGTTTAGCTCCTTAACACCGCCGGAAATACCGAATCTCGCCAGTCCCAATTCAGCTGCGAAGAGTACTTTCTCGTTGGGGTCTTTCAGGGCCGATCTAAGTGCGGGTATGGCTTGTCGAGCCCGTTTGCTTGCGAGAGCGAAAGCGGTTGCCTCACGGACATGCGGCGAAGTTCCAGCAAGCAACTCCTTAATCCACTCTGGCATTGCAACTGCAGGGGGCATTTCAGACAACAACCCCAAGGCAACGCCGACCGTTGGCTCCGTGCCTTGGTTGGCTAGTTCGGCCAGCACCCTAGCGGCCTTGTCTGTTCCCGCACCAGCTATTGCGCCTAGGGTCTGAAGTCTTGGATGCGGCGTCGAATTTCTCAGGGCTGCATCCCTAAGTTCGGGAAGATAATCCTTCGCCTCCATGGGCGTTAGTCCCTGCGCTACCTCCTCGATAGCTGAATCATTTCTCCCCTTCAATATGTGCTCCATTAGCTGTCCCGCTCGTGGATCTTCGATTGAGCCGAGCAATGCAAGCGCACTGTCAGCCTCAGGCCCTCCCGCGTCGATCGTCAGCGTCAGAATATTCCAGGCTGTGTCCTGGAGATCAGCCCACAGTGGCGGCACGGAGAGGAATGCGAATGCGAGAAAAGCAGTGATTTTCATTACTAGTTCCGGGAGAAAATCTGAGTTGTCACCGTCGCAGTAGACTGTCCGTAAGACTGTTGTTGGGTCGGCTTGAACGAGAAGCCGTTGGCGGTTAGGCTTTGACTACGGCTGGCGGCGAATCCTTGCGGTAAGCCGCCAGGAGCGGACGCAGACAGGTCGTCTATCATCTTGCCCGTAGCGTCAGAGTGGCCGGTCGTCGGCGTGTTGTCTGGCGGGGCAAATACTACACCAGGGGGACAGTTTCGATTCGTCACCGTCGTGTAGCCGCGATTAGCGGCGACAAAGCCCACACGGGCCCCTAGCATTCTGCTTATGCGCAGAAACATGACGAACCTCCGAAAGGCTTGGCCATTACGGCAAAAAATTAAATCGATTTTCGCGGCCGGTTTGCACGGGTCGAAACAAACTCGTGTGCTAGCGTAAATCCAAATCACCGGAAAACAAAGTTAAAAGAAGCGGAGAAAATAGCCTCCGACCACCTGTTTTCGGCTTCATTGGGGAAGTTTCGCCGGTGGATTGGCGGGGGGTGCGGCGGCCACCGTGGGACCGCTTTTGTCCAGTGCGGTCACTGGTACAGTAACCGAACCGGTCGCCCCGTTGTTGCGATCGAGGACAATGATGCGAATTGCCTCTGTTCCGGGATCGATGGTTAGGTCTTTTCCGGGCACCAAACCGGTTTGCAATAACTTCTGATAGTTCTGGGGAAGAATGGCAAGATCCATCGTCTGCTTCTCATTCACCAGCGGCTTGCCGTTACGAGTCTGCTGAACAAACAGAACATCGATGGAATCTTTGTAACGGCCATCGGCTTGTGAAAATCGTAACTCCGACGGATTGACACGGAAGAGAATGCGGCTGGCATTGGGGACAGATGGACTTGGCGTGATACGCGCAAGGATGCCAATGGTGGTCGAATCAAGAGGACTCCAAACGGCGTCATGAAGTGTTCTCTGCACTTCTAAGGCGTTAGGCGGTGTTTGCTCTTGCGCAAAATAGCCCTTCTTTGTCCTGATGCCTACTCCTGGCCTCTTGCAACTTACTTTGATGTGGTGGAACTTATTGTCCCAACGGTCGTCGGAAACATAGTAACCGAGCAGGTAGGTCACCTGAGAGTCGTCTATCGCTTTGCGAATAGCGCCGTTGATGTCGTTTGTATCTGTGAACGCTTTCCCTCCCGTTAAGTCGGCTATGTATCGCATGGTGTCCATGTTCCGCTGGTCCACTCGATTCATTGCGGTCATTTGCTGAGGATTTCTAGGATTGAATTTAACGCTCTTGCTGGCATCCATCAAGGGCGGCGTAAGCAATCCACGAGCATCGACGGGATAGACGGCCACATTGGCGGTATTCATTGCCTCGCTGGCCTCACGGATGTAATCAGAAAATAGCTCCGCGTCTATGCCCATCGATCCCGAGTGCGATATTCCCGCCGACGGTCCTGACGGTTCATAGGTGTCCTGGGGATCGCCAAAGCCGATAGAGATTGGGAATCCGCCTGATACCCAAATCACGTTCTTACGTCCAGGAATGCCGGCCAGGTGGTTTGCCAAGACCTTCAAAGACAAGCACGTATTAATGATTAAGTTGCGCTGAAAGAAATTTGCTGTTGCGATATTCGATTGGTCGAGGAAATTGTCGAGGTTGTCGTCGCCGCTGTTACTCGGCGCCGGGTTAGTCGACTCCACCTGGTACTGATAACCCGGCTTTGCAGTCGCGAGGGCGGCGACCAGGCTGCCGGCATTATTCGTAAAGTCGTGGATTACCTTAAAACCGCGCTGGGTCAATTCGTATAAGGCGATACGATCCTCCGGCTGCACCTGATGAAGAAACTTGATCATCTGCTGGCGCGCATACATCTGATCGTGAATTTTGGTATTCGCGATGTCGTACAAAATTACCGTTGCGCTGGTCGGTGAGTTCGACATGCGATCCATCCGATTCGATACTTCGTTACGCGGCATCTCCTGCACCTTTTGCGCAGCCTGGGAACCATTGACGGTTTTGACTGACTCGACGGAGAAAAGGCTGATCGGTTGGATTTTGCCCTGGTCTTTGATTTCGAAATCGTTCTTGGTGAGGTCCGCAACGGGGTCGCCGTGATGGTTATGCGCGAGAACATTCACCTGCACAAGCCGCGTGGTCACGCTGATGGTGGGGGATTCGTTAGGAGAACCGGCAATCGGGGCTTGGGTCGTTTGAGACTGCAGGCCAGTCACAAAAAGTAAGCTAAGGTTGGTCGCTACAACCGAGAGGCGTAGGATTCTCATATGCGCGAAGGGCACGGTTGCGTGACGGTGTGACATATCGCTCTTCAATTTAGAACCCAATTGCGAAGCGGAAGTAACCTTTGGCGGCCCTGGGAATTGAAATTCCGGGCGAAAAACGATGGCCTTTACTGTGCCGGTACGGGTTCTGTAACCATGTGGTTGGCGGTGGCATCGCGCAATTGCATCGGCGAAGGAATTGTGAGGAGGCGGCGGGACAGTTTGACCAAACCGCGCCGTTCAAGCTGATTCAGCGTGGTAGAGGTGGTTTCGCGCGTGGCGCCAATCAGATCTGCCAGTTCCGCTTGTGTGATAGGCAATTGATAGGGAAGTTCGCGATCTGCCGGTTGCACCAGAATAGATAATTCACCGAGGTAGTGCAGGATTCGATACTCGACATCGTGCAGGCAGAGCAACTCGACCTTGCGGGCCATCGCCAAGCGCCGCTGGAGAAGAAAATCGATCATCAGTGATGCGAGGGCGGAATTAGTTTGAATCGTTCGCGCAACAAGTTCGCGTGGAACGCGGTAGATTAGCGCATTCGTTAAGACTTCGGCGTGAGCTTGATATGTCGATAACTCCGTCGAAAGCGCTTCCTCTCCAATGGGTTCACCGGGACCACTCATCGAAAGAATGATGCGGTCGCCGGGACCATTAGTGCGAGTCAGCTTGACTAACCCTTCATCTATGAAAAACAGCGCATCCGCCGTTTGTTCTTGGCTGAATAATGTGGCGGAGCGGTGAAGTGACGACAAACGGTTGACTTCCGGCAAAGTCAGCAATTGCGCTCGGACCGCATTAGCGAGGAGACTCACTGTTTTTATTCGAACCTCGTGTTTTTTCGATTATATGAAGTTAGCGAGCCCAAACGCACCTCAAAAAGAATTTGGCTACGAGCAAGGTACTACCATAGCACCACCTAAGTTGGCGTTTGGCGAAGATTCCTGGCGAAAGTACTAGACTCTTCCCATAAGGATAATAGGCGGTCCTCCTGTATTAACGATTTTACGCCTGTTAATTGTTCCACGAGTGTTTCTAATGCAAGGAGGATCGGCCCCCGGTTGGTTGCGAGAATGCTTTTCCATAGGTCCGGCGAACTCATTGCCAGGCGGGTCATATCCATCAGGCCCGGACCGGCCACTAATCCCACGTCCGGGTTGGCAGCGCGACTGAGTGTATAACCCAAAGCAGTAGATAAGAGTTGGGGCAAGTGAGACGACCACGCAACAGCCGCGTCGTGGCGCTCTGGAGTCATGGTCAAGACATGAGCCCCCATTTGCCCGAGCCAATAAATTAAGTCTGCTTCCAAAGCGCCTTGACAAAAATCGAGCGGGGTCAGGACGTAGGGCCGATCGGCAAAAAGGTCGGCTTCGGCGGACTGAACGCCCCGGCTCTCCTTTCCGGCCATTGGATGGCCGCCTAGGAAATGAGCGTGTCGAACATGCAAGGCAGCTTGGCTCACGATGGCGAGTTTAGTACTACCGGCATCAGTGATCAGGCAACCGGATGGCGCGATTGGCCCTAGAACCTCGACCGTTTTCAGGATGCCGTCAATTGGCTGCGCAAGATAAATGAGATCGGCCTGAACAGCTTCTTCGAGAAGCACCGAGCGATCGATGGCACCCACGGCGATGGCCGCGCGGATGGTGGCTTGCGAACTGATCCCGAGAATTTCGCCCGCAAAGCCCCACTTCCGCAAAGCCAATCCAAACGAACCGCCGATTAATCCAACGCCGACGATGGCGACGGTCTTCATGCAGAACGGTCGACAGCTGCGCCAATTGCGCGAACTTGCCGCATCAAATCGGTGAACTGGGTGGCCGAAAGCGTCTGTGCGCCATCACTGAGGGCATGGTCAGGGTCATGGTGCACTTCAACCAATAGGCCGTCTGCCCCGGCCGCAACGGCCGCACGCGCCATTGGGATGACGTAGTCGCGCTTGCCGGTCCCATGCGAGGGATCGGCGACGACGGGCAAATGCGTCGCTTTATGCAGAACAGGCATCGCTGCGATGTCCATTGTGTTGCGTGTTGCCGTTTCGAACGTACGGATGCCGCGCTCGCATAGAATTACTTCATAATTGCCGCCCGCCATGACGTACTCGGCGGAAAGCAGCAGTTCCTCAATCGTTGCAGCGATGCCCCGCTTCAGCAGGACCGGCTTGCGAATCTTACCCAGTTCCTTCAGCAAATTGAAGTTCTGCATATTCCGGGTGCCGACTTGGAGAATATCCGCGTAGCGCTCAAGCAAGGGAATCTGGGTTTGATCCATGACTTCGCTGATGACCAGCAGATGGTGTTTGTCGGCCGCCCGGCGGAGCATTTCCAATCCGCTCTCACCCATGCCCTGGAAGCTGTATGGTGAACTTCGAGGCTTAAAGGCGCCTCCGCGAATAACCTGTGCTCCGGCGTCGGCAACAATGGCAGCGGCACGGTTGATTTGGTCCTCCGACTCAACGCTGCAAGGACCGCCCATGACCACGATACGATTTCCGCCGATCTCGACGTCTCCAATTTTTATGACGGTTCCCTCCGGCCGAAAATGACGGCTTGCCAGCTTATAGGGCGACACAATGCGGTGGCATTCCTTAACGCCTGCCATCACTTCAAAATCGGCCGGGTCGAAATCGTCGACCGGACCCACGCCTCCGAGAAGGGTATGCCTGACCCCGGTGGACCGATGGACCGTGAATCCCATGGAGACAAGACGGCTGATGACGGACTCGGTCTCCGCTTCGGTGGCCCCTTCCTGCATGACTACTAACATGAAACTCGTAAACTCCCGTTGGCGCTCATCGGTCACGCGCTTCCATCTTTTGCTTTTGAACGGTGCGCATTTCGTCGATAATCCGTTCGAAGATCCGTTTGACCGCATCCGGCGGCAGGGGGCCCGCATTGTGCGCAAGAATGTTGGCAAATACCTGTTCTTCGCGTTTCGGTTCATAGATTGCCAGCTGCAGGTCTTCCTTTATGCGGCCGATTTCTTCCACGATGACGGTGCGTTGATTTAAGAGGTCGAGCAAAAGCAAATCGAGCTCATCGATCCGCACGCGGCAGCGCGCCAGATCATCTACCTGATACCGGCTCATGCGGGTCCGAGTGGTGCCGTCAGGCAGCTAGTAAACCGTTCCAACTCGCCGGCCAGCGTGGGCTTTCCGGCGTTCGTCTCAATCAATCGTACAATTGCGCTACCCACCACCACAGCGTCGGCAACGCGTGCGGTTTCTTCGACCTGTTCCGGCGTGCCGATGCCAAAGCCCACGGCCAAAGGCAGTTCGGTATAGGCGCGCATTCGCGCAATCAGCGGACGGGCTGCCTCTGAAAGCGACTGCCGTTCGCCAGTAACTCCGGTGCGAGATACCAGGTAGATAAATCCAGAGGAATAGCCGGCCACCAACTGTAAACGCCGATCGGAGCTGGTGGGGGCGGCAAGGAACACAGTATCGAGACCATAGGCTCGCAATTCACGCACGGGCTCATCGGCTTCCTCCACGCTTAAATCGGTCAAGAGAACGCCATCGACACCGGCTGCCGACGCGTCTCGCGCCAAGCGCCCGAAGCCATATCGAAGCAGGGGATTTAGGTAGCTGAACAGTAGCAGCGGAATTTCCGATTGTTTTCGGATCTCGCGTACGACATTGAGCAAGCGCGGCAATGTGGTTCCGGCCGCGAGAGCTCTTTCGGAGGCTCGCTGGATCACTGGCCCATCGGCAATTGGATCGGAAAACGGCACACCCAACTCGATCACGTCCGCGCCGCCACGCTCCAGGGCCAGCACGAGATCGGCAGTTACATCGGGAGAAGGATCGCCGCCGGTTAGATAGGCGATGAATGACTTGCGACCTTGCGCTTTGCGAGCCTCCAGCACTCTGCCGATGCGAGTCGCGACCGTCGTCGGCATCAGACGTCGAGCTCCGGGAAATTTTCACGATAGATGTCGATGTCTTTGTCGCCACGTCCGGACACGTTCACGACGTACACCTTTGAAGGTTCCCCAGGCGCGCGGCGGATGGCTTCTGCGACGGCATGCGCCGATTCGAGCGCCGGGATAATGCCTTCGAAGCGCGCCAGCATCATGGCGGCTTTCAGCGCCTCCTCGTCATTGACCGAGACATATTCAGCGCGGCTGCTGTCATGCAGCCAGGCATGCTCCGGACCGATCAACGCATAATCGAGGCCGGCGGATATGGAGTGAGTCAGACCGACTTGGCCTTCCTGATCTTGCAAAAGATAGCTGAAGGCGCCATGCAAAACACCAGGGGAGCCGCCATCGAATCGGGCGGCATGGTTGCCAAGTTCAGGGCCTCGGCCACCGGCCTCGGCGCCCACCAGCTTTATCGCGTCGTCGCCGAGGAAGCGATAAAAAATGCCGATCGCGTTACTGCCTCCACCGACGCAGGCGATCACAGTATCGGGCAGTCGGCCAATCTGCTTTAGCGATTGCGCCCGCGCCTCTTCACCGATCACCTTGTGGAAATCGCGCACCATCATGGGGTACGGATGCGCTCCCAAAGCCGAGCCCAGCAGATAATGCGTGTCGGCGATGTTGCTGACCCAATCGCGCATGGCCTCGCTGATAGCATCCTTGAGAGTGCGGCTGCCGCTGGCTACCGCGACCACCTCGGCGCCCAGCAGGCGCATACGAAAGACATTCAAGCGTTGCCGCCGCATGTCCTCCTCGCCCATGTAGACTACCGCCTTCATGCCAAATAAAGCGCACACGGTCGCCGTCGCCACGCCGTGTTGCCCAGCGCCGGTTTCCGCAATGATGCGGGTTTTGCCCATGCGGCGGGCGAGCAGAATCTGGCCCAAACAGTTATTGATCTTGTGCGCTCCGGTGTGGAGCAAATCCTCCCGCTTCAGCCAGATCTGCGCTCCGCCGAGGTGTTGCGTCAGACGTTTGGCGAAGAATAGCGGCGTGGGGCGCCCTGCATAATCGCGCAACAACGATCGCAGTTCTACTTCAAAAGCAGGATCTTCACATGCCTCGCGATACGCTGCCTCGAGCTCTTCGAGGGGGGACATCAACACTTCGGGGACGTATCGGCCGCCATACGGACCAAAATGCCCCAGCGCGTCAGGAACGTTGTGGACCATCATAGCGATGCTTCGTGTACGGCTTCACGCGTTACTGCCGCCCGGGCAGCCCGGATGAACGCCCGAACGCGAGCGGCGTCTTTGACGCCTGGCGCCGACTCCAGCCGAGAGCAGGCATCTACGCCCCACGGCTCGCAGGCCTTGATTGCCGCCGCAACATTCCACTCGTCCAATCCGCCGGCTACGATTTTGCGGTAAGGGAATGCCGCGGCTAACCTCCAGTCGAATGTCCGCCCCGACCCTCCGAAAGCCGCTCCCGGAGTATCAAGCAGATACGCTTCCACGTTGGGATCCTCAACAGGGGGCGGATCGCCGGCTCGTAAGCCGCGCCACGTCCTCAGCCGCGTAGGGCGATAAGCGCCATGCACCTGGACCACATCTAAACCCGCATCTTCCGATGTCCGCAGTAATTCGTCCGGTTCCGCATTCACAAAAATTCCGACCCGGAGGTGCCTTCCCGGCAAACGCGCAACGCGGCGCCCTTCCTCAAGGCTTACGAAGCGGGGACTTTTCCCATAAAAATTGAGTCCCAAAGCGTCTGCGCCCGCCTCAATTGCTACTTGAGCGTCTTTCTCATTCGTGATGCCGCAGATCTTGACGATCACGCCACGGCTCCCATTAAATCTCTGAGGGTGGCGGTTGGGTCTGCCGCTGTCATTAACGATTCGCCGATCAGAAACGCGTGGTAACCGGCGTCAAGCAGCAGGTCGATGTCGGCCCTCGTCCGAATGCCGCTTTCACTTACCCGCAAGACGCCGCCAGGCATTCGTTCACTGAGTCGCAACGAAGTTTCAAGCGTCACTTCGAAGGTGTCGAGATTGCGATTATTCACGCCGATCAGAGTCGCTCCCGAATCGATTGCTTTTTCAAGATCTATCTCATCGTGGATCTCGACCAAAGCCGCCATAGCGAACTGTTCAGCCAGTTGCCGGAAATCGCGCAGCTGGGAGCTCTCCAAGATGGCCGCAATCAAGAGAATCGCGTCGGCCCCATGCGCCGCCGCTTCAAGAATCTGCAAGCCGTCGATGGTGAAGTCTTTGCGGAGCACAGGAAGAGTCACCGCGCTCCGCGCGTTCTCCAGATCGCTCAAAGAGCCTTGAAAGTACTCGCCGTCCGTCAAAACGGAAAGGCACGCTGCGCCACCCCGCGCATAAGCGCCAGCCATCGCTTCGGGATGGAAGTGGGCCTGTAGGACGCCTTTGCTCGGAGACGCCCTTTTTACCTCCGCGATAATAGCCGGGCGCTGCGCGGCAAGGGCCGCCGTAAAATCGCGGCGGTCACGCCTTTGATTCGCGTTTCGCTCCAGTTCGCCCGCGCGCAGACGAAGGGCGCCGACCTCTTGGCCTTTCTGCTGGGTGATTCGAGCGAGGATGCCCGACTCGGTGCAAAGGTTCATGATTTGAAACGCTTAAGAACACTCATCGTAACAGGTTTACCCCCGAAAAATGGCTGGCTAATCCCGGCTTACGGTGGCTACCTCCGCCGGTGCTCCCCTTAGCCGGAACAAGCAGAAAATCGTACAGGCCATCAGCCATCCGTTCGAGGCCATGTTAAAGATATCGCCGTTTACCTTTAGATTGAAGAGTTCTGGGACAATGCCGAGCATTGAACATCCCCACGTCAGCAAGTAATAGAGCGACCAGACAGTGGTGTTGCGCGGCAAGTTGGTCCCTTGCTTCATAAGGCCCCGCCGGGTCCGCCAGATAAAAAACATGCCGAACAGACAGGCTGCGTACCACAAGATGGGGCCTGTGGCCTCAGGCCAGTCGACGGCTTGACTCGAATCCCCGAAAAGCAGGCCCACCGACAACACAACCCATAGGAAGGCGGTGACGAGCAGAGAAATAACCATCCTCGCCGCCTCGGGCCGCCGAATTTTTGCCGATTCCAGTTTGACCTCTTCGAAGACATCCCAAGCGATCAGGGGCGTCAGTGCCGCATACAAAAAACGAGTAAAAGCGAAGACTCGAAACGATTCCCGGGAATCCCATCCCAGGTACATCGAAAACCAGTCCAGGCAGGCGCTGAGCAGGCAATCAAGTGTAATAAACGCGTAGATGCGCTGCAGCCGGAGCCCCAATACCCGGACAAGCAGCAGGGTGTCCAGGACTGAGCCCGCCAACATCGTCCAGTACATGGCTTCTTTCATGATTTGCCAGCCACCATTGTGGCAGTCAGGTGTGACTGGAAGGGGTGGGGCGGGCATTCCCTAGGAAAAACCCGTGGGAACTCCGTGGAAGGCCGAGTTTGGCTAATACATAATAGATGAGGCGCCGATTAGAAATATTAATGCTTCCCCTTGATCGCGGGACCTCTTTCGTTGAAAATAAGAGAAATCCTTAATCATCGGCTTAAGGCGGGACGCCGGGAAACATCCGGTGTGCGCGCCAGCTGATTTTTTCCGAAGGCGCCGCAAAAGCTTTGAGACAAAGTTCGTGTGTCGGCGACTCTTTCCAGAGAATATCTCAGGAATCGGACACACGGTTTGGGTCGAGCTGGTATACGTATCGGTGGCCGAGCGTTACTTGGGAGAACTGCATGCGCAGAGGGGCGGCGAGGAATGGAATGCGGCCGGAAATCGAAAGATCCGCGCTCACTTTAAGGTAGGGAAAAAAGATACGTGACGACATTAAACTGCACGGGTACGGGAAGGCTCCACTTCAAGATACTGGCTCCTTCGCATGGCGAAGTGCCGGAGTCTATGACGGGAGCTTGTCTCGATTCCCGTTCACACGCTAACACGCTTTTTGGCATCCAAGTTTTGCGGGGAATGGTCTACCGCGAGTATGGGCCAATTGCGGCACAGTTGCTTGCGGACGGACGCCATTACCAAACCATAGATGCTCAGAGTTGGCATATCGTTTTACACGACTCGAACGGGCGTCTGCTTGGCTGTTCCCGCTATAAGCCGGTGGAGGGTGGCTTTGAGCAGCTGGGAGCTAGCCAGTCGGCCATTGCCCGGTCTCAGCGCTTCGGACCGGCCCTGCGTAGTGCAATCGAGCGCCAACTCGGACAAGCTCGCACGAGCAGTGTCAGGTTTGGCGAAGTTGGGGCTTGGGCGCTACGGCCAGAGATACGTTGTTCGACCGCCGCTGTGAATATCGCGTTGATGACGTTTGCACTCGCCGAAGCACTGGGCTGCCGATTCGGAATTACGACCGCGACGACTCGCCACCACTCGGCATCGATCCTCCGCCGCTTAGGTGGCCGCCGATTCCCAGACGTGCCCGCGTATTATGACCCCAAGTATGGTTGCGTAATTGAGATCCTGCATTTTAGTTCGGCCAACCTCGACTCTCAATTCGCGGATCGCCTGAAGAGGCTTCGGTCGGAAATCGAGAGAATCCCCGTCGTGTCTCCGGCTAAAGCTCACGAGGGCGCAGCCGCAGAGATCCCCTCTCACTTATACGAACACGACCGCATTCCGGTACGCGGTCACATGCATCTCGTGCATTGAACGGTGGCCCTGCTGACCTAGGCCACCTAGGTCAGAGCGCTTTCCTGATAACCGGGAATAATTTCGGAGAATTTATTGCAGGCCCTCGTTAGCCGGCTCAATTCCCGAAATTTCTCCTAAACCCAGCCAAAAATCGAGCAACGGATCATTGCGATCGTTCGCAACCATCCGGCAAACTACGCCGTCGTCGTCAACAGAGAGAATTGTTACGGTATCCTGGTAGCCTGAATATTCCAGCCGAATCACCTTACCGACGTTCGACTCCAGCAATCGCCGAATCTCCTCAGGCTTCATAAGGATCACATATCCACGAGAGATGGGCGGTAAGGTGGGCTTGTAATATTACTCGATCCAAGCGACCTCCTGTCACACGTCCAACTAAAGAGCATACGAGCGAGAACAGACAACACAGAAGAAAATGCAGAAAGTTCCCATTGAAACCCGCAAAAGGCCCCGTCGAGATCGAGATATGAACTGCATCGCTTCTGCCCCCGCCTGCCATCGAAATCGCCGGGAGATGATGAACGCGCTCCAGCATGAGTTCGGTATTGCTCAAACGTATCTGACAATTGCGAAGCTTGCTTATGACATGGGCCAAGCAGGCCGTGGCGACCAAGCTCGCGAACGGGCGCTCGAAGCCTGCTCGGATGCCGCGCACATGATGGAGTTACTGGCCGTCCCCGCTCCCGCCCCTATTATCCAAGCTTGGGAAACCATAAGGGAAGCACTTGCCGCACTCTCTCCTGACGCGCCAGCCTTCGCTGGACCCGTACGCCAACCTTCGATGAGTTAGTTGCTCCCGATCAGCGGCCCTCTCCAAAAAAAACGGGCTGATTTCTCAGCCCGCCTTGTAGCGTTTATATGCTCCTTTTGGAGCCTTTCTTTCGCTTATTGATCAGTCCGACAAGTAACAGTCCTGCGCCCAGAGCCGTTAGTGTACCCGGTTCTGGAACCGTAGAAGCTGCCGTCGCAAAAAAGTCGACGGTGAAGGGCACGGTTACTGAGCCCGTGGAGTTGAACGTACTCAATAAGGCGGCAATCGTGTCGTCGCTGGGCGAACTGGCGTCAGCTGAAAATTTGCCCACATAGGGAGTGCCTGTTGTTGGGTCGCTACCCACGTAATAGGCCAGTCCTTGCAGGTTCAAACTAGCAGTGACGCCGCTCGGACCCTGCTCGAGAACAATTGGTGAGCCGGAATAAGCGCGACATAAGATCCCGCTATTCGGATCACTCAATTGAGAGGACGAAAAAGTGCTGCAGAGCGGCACACTGGTATTGATCGGAATATCCGTCAGGCTCAGATCGATTCCTCCCGTCGCATTTGGCGGGAGCGTAATAAAATCGGGCTCGGCCCCATCAAAATTAATATCGTTGGACGTTACTGTCGCCGTGCTGAGATTCAAATTGCCCATCCCGATAGTTGTGCCGGGCGTTAGATAGGCGAACGAGCCGGTTACCGGCATATTCACCAACGCCGTCTGATCTCCGGGTGGCAGCGCCGCGGTTTCCGAGAAATCCAGAGCTGTCATGGACACGTAGACCGAGCCGCTAGCCCCGAATGCCCCAGTTCCTACGATAGGATCCGCGATTACCATTCCGGAAGCCAATGTTAGACCTAGGACGATTCCCAAGCCCTTACTGCTGATTTTTAATTTCATCTAATGAACTCCCTATATTCAACCCACAACTACAGATCATGACTCTCTTAGGGCACTCCCTTACGTCGATAAGGGTACCCCTTGATAGCCTTGCACACCTACTTCCAGGGCTGAGGCTCCCCCTAGGGTAATCCTGGAAGATCTACTACGCTCTACACAGGCCTACGGGAAAATGCATTTCAGCCGCTGTAACGGCATCGTACAAAATGACCTTAGTACATACCCATGCTGTTTGTAAGTCTAAAGAGAGAACCGATTTACTCAAACTAGCAGTAAT
>JBARMQ010000481.1:0-9227 GCA_049802535.1 Bryobacteraceae bacterium
GTCATGAGTCACAAGAAACGGCCTGAAGATTTGCGTAGCTTTCGTTGGTTCGGTCCCGACAGCATGCGGGGCTTCAGCCATCGTTCGCGGATGAAACAGGCTGGCTTTCGCCGGGAAGACTTCACAGGCCGACCTGTCATCGCGATCATCAACACGTGGAGCGAGATCAACCCGTGCAACATACACTTGCGGGAACGCGCGGAGGCAGTAAAGCGCGGCGTTTGGCAAGCGGGCGGATTTCCCGTCGAGATTCCGGCGTTTTCGATTGCCGAAACATACGTGAAGCCGAGCCCGATGCTCTATCGCAATTTGCTCTCGATGGACACGGAAGAGGCGCTGCGAAGCTTGCCGGTGGATGGAGCAGTCTTGCTGGGCGGTTGCGATAAGACGACGCCCGGGCTGTTGATGGGCGCCATCAGCATGGATCTGCCGGCGATCTATTTACCAGGCGGACCAATGTTGCGTGGCAATTGGAATGGGCAACCGCTGGGCAGCGGGACCGACCTTTGGAAGTTCTGGACGGAGCGCTGCGCCGGCAACATCAGCAGCGACGAGTGGAATGAGATGGAGAACGGCATAGCGCGTTCACCTGGCTTCTGCATGACCATGGGCACGGCCGCGACGATGACCGCATTAGCTGAAGCGCTGGGCTTCACGCTGCCCGGCGCATCATCCATTCCGGCGCCCGATTCAAATCACCCGCGCATGGCGATGAATTGCGGTGAACGCGCTGTGCAGATGGTGTGGGAGGATTTGAAGCCGTCCGATATTTTGACGATGCAATCATTCGAGAATGCCATTGCAGTGGACATGGCGATTGGTGGTTCGACCAACGCCTTTATCCATCTAGCTGCGCTGGCAGGACGATGCGGGCTGCTGCTCGATCTGAAAAAGTTCGATGAGATTTCGCGCCGCGTGCCGGTGCTGGCGGACATCCGCCCATCGGGGCGATTCTTGATGGAGGATTTTTACTATGCTGGCGGTTTGCGTGCGTTGATGGCGGAAATGAAGGATCTGCTGCACGTGGATGCTCTGACGGTCAATGGCCGCACCATCGGCGAGAACTTAGAAGGGGCACGTCTGTCAAATCCTGAGGTGATCCGGCCGCGGACGAATCCTCTTGCTGAAAGCGGGGGCACCGCGGTGCTGTATGGAAACCTCTGCCCTGACGGAGCGGTGATTAAGACTGCCGCCGCCAGTCCGCGGTTCTTGAAGCACACCGGTCCGGCGGTCGTGTTCAAGAACTATAACGACATGGATGCGCGCGTGAATCGAGACGACCTGAACGTTACGGAAGACTCTGTTCTGGTGCTGCAACATGCTGGGCCACTGGGCGGCCCGGGTATGCCCGAATGGGGAATGTTGCCCATTCCGAAGAAGCTGCTGCCCTCGGGCGTGCGCGACCTGGTGCGTATATCGGACGCGCGAATGAGTGGCACATCCTATGGCACGTGCGTGTTGCATGTATCGCCGGAAAGCTTTATCGGCGGACCGTTGGCGTTAGTCGAAGACGGCGACCTGATATCGCTAGACGTTGAGAAGCGGCGGCTGGATGTTTTGTTATCGGACGAGGAGTTGGCCGAAAGGCGCACGAAGTGGGTGAGACCCGCGCCGAAATTTGGCCGCGGATACATGGCGCTGTATGCTGAGCGTGTCACACAAGCGCACTTGGGATGCGATTTCGATTTTCTCGATCAGAAAATGGATATGCCTGAGCCGGAGATCCACTAAAAGATTCGTTCAATCGGCCAAGATCTTTTGCGTCTTAGATCGGCCGGCGATCGGTAACCGAATGCGGAGAGTCCGTTCGCGAGTCCGCTCCTCTGCCAGGTTACGGGTTCTGGCTCGCAACAGGTCGTCCAGCGAAACCATTCCCAGTAGCTTTGTTTCGTTCGCAGCGTCTACCACAGGCAAACGCGTAAATCCCGTCTCGGCCATTCGATACACAACAACTCGCAATGACTCGTCTTCCGAGGCGGTAACCAGTTTGCGAGACATGATGTCGCGTAGACGTTCCTGCAAGGGCCCTGCTTCCGATTCTTCGAAGCGTTGCAGCAAATGATTGCGGCTCACTACACCCAATAAATTCATGTCTTTCTCCACAACCGGAAAAACATGCTGGCCATGCCGCCTTCGCGAGGGGCGAACCAACTCGCGCAATTCTTCAAGCGTTGCCTCTGCTGGCAGTACGACCATATTCCTTCGCATCACCTCGCGGACAAAAAGGATTTCCAACGGATCGACTGCGTATTCACGGCTCAGGTGATAGCCGCGGCGCGAAATCTTTTCCGTTAGGATGGATCGCTTCAACGTCAGCACCGTGAAGGCGTGGGCCAGGAAACTTGCTATCACCAACGGCAGCAGCATATTGAGATCGTGGGTCAACTCAATCGCAAAAACGATTCCGGTAAAGGGAGATCGCATCGTGCCGCCCAAAATCGCGCCCATACCCACAAGCGGCCAAAAACCCACGCCAAAGTCAGGCAATAGCAGACCAAGTCCGGCGCCAAGCGCGGCACCCATCATGAGTAGCGGTGCGAGCACGCCGCCCGAAGTGCCGGAGCCAAGTGAAATCATCCAAATTGCCGATTTGATAAACAGCACTCCCAGCATGAAGTTCAGCGGCACGTTAGTTTGCAACAACAGCCCGATGGTGTCGTAGCCGACACCCAACGCATGTGGGAAGATCAATCCGCCAATGCCGACAAACACGCCACCGATCGCCGGCCACCACATCCAGTGAATCGGTAATTTTTGAAAAATGTCTTCAGCCGCATACACGCCAACGGTCAGTAACGCGGACAATGCGCCAGCTGCTACGCCAATCAAGACACAGCTCAGCAAACCATTCGGCCCAATAAAGATCGGATGCGGAGAGACCGGAAACAACGGTCCCATTCCCAGGATGTAGCGTCGTGCAGCGCCTGCGGTTACGGCGGCCAGTGCAACCGGAATTGCACTACGCGGCTTCCATTCGAATAACAACAGCTCTACGGCAAGCAGAGTCGCCGATAGTGGCGCGGCAAAAGTCGCCGACATACCGGCTGCCGCTCCCGCAACAAGCAAAGTCTTGCGCTCGGCACTGGTCAAGTGAAAGAATTGCGCAATCATCGACCCCAGCGCGCCACCCGTCATAATGATCGGCCCTTCGGCCCCAAACGGTCCGCCTGAACCAATCGAGATTGCAGCTGAAATTGGCTTCAAAGCCGCAAGCTTGGGATGAACGCGGCTACCATTCATCAGAATCGATTCAATGGCTTCAGGAATGCCATGCCCGCGAATGCGCTCGGATCCATAACGAGCCATTAGGCCCACGATGAGCGAGCCAATTACCGGGATAGCGACTGCAAAAACTCCAAGATGATTGCCGGCCGGAGAAGCCGGCGCGACGCTCAAATGTCCGTAGTAGAAGACGTTGGTGAAGAACGCAATCAGCTTCAGTAGCGCCCATGCCACCAGCGACGCGATAAACCCAATACCGATAGCGATTAGCCCGATGAGCAGCACGCGAGGGGTAGTTGTGAAATCACCCAGCTCTTCGGAATGCTTTGTCTTAGCGTGTGCAGCCATTATGCCGACCTCCGCTTCGGCCGAGTTGGACGATGGACCATGGCACGCAGCGAATCCGCCAGCGCCGGTCCTGCATTCTGCAGCTCTTCCCAATGCAATACAGAGAGCGTTCTCAATAGTTCCTCACCATGCGGTGTCAACTCCACCAATATTTCGCGGCTATCTTCGTTGCTGTGAACTCGCACTACGGCACCATGCGCAACTAGCCGGTTGATTAACTCCACGGTGCTGTGGTGCCGGAGGCATAGCCTCTCGGAAAGCGCCGTAATCGTAGGTCTAAGACCTTCCGGTAGACCCTTAATCGCCAGCATCAATTGATGCTGGCGAGGTTCAATGCCGTTCCCGCGCGCAACTTCTTCACTGAAATGCAGAAACTGGCGAATGCGATAACGAAATTCGGCAATCTGCCGATATTGCTCTGGCGAGAGAGTCTTTCTTAAAACCTTAGTCCCCGTCAATTAGATATATCGTATCACGATATTAATCGGCAAGACGCGAAGGGAGATTGCATTCGTTCCCGTTTACGCCGCTGCTAATCCACGCAAATTCCAGCCGCAAATCCGGCTCGCTTCGAGCTTGTTGCCATCGGGACCGGGCCAATGCGTTTCCAGACTGATGTAGCCTTTGTAACCATCGGCCAGTAAAGCCGCAACCTGTTCCTTCCAGGCGACGCGCCGAGTACCCAAAGGACCCCAGATGGGCTTTTCTCCTTCCATGTGGCAGTCCTTCGCGTGCACGTGCGCAATGCGGCGTTTCGGTAATAGGCCGTATCCGCTAGGAATCGGCTCCTCCCCCGCAACCAAAGCGTTCGCCGGGTCCCACACAATGACGATGTGTGGGTTTGGAACGTCGTCCAGGACTCGCATAGTTTCAGCCGCTGTTCCGACGTTGCAAGCATGCTCATTCTCCAAGCCGAATAGGATGTCTTCTCGCGCGCCCAGATCTCCAAGATGGTTTAAAGCCTTGACGATCGCGTCGTGACAGCTTTCGGGATCGACCGTTCGCCAGTAGGAAAAAACGCGCACAATCTTCGCGCCGAAGAACTTCGCAACTTCCACCGCGTGATCAGTCAAACGCGGTTGATCTTCAAAGGTGTGCTTTGATGCAAATACATCATGTTGAAAGCGGCTATCTAAGTCGGGGGCGTTCGGCAGCACGCATTTCAATAGCGGCGACGCGATCGAGATCACATGCAAACCGGCTTCGCCAAGTGCATCCCGGGTACGCTTCAACTCGTCCACGGTCAAATCCATCACATTTTTGCCATCCACCACGCGCAATTCCGCAGCGCGCATACCGATCTCCTTCATGACGGGAATTGCGGCTGCGAGCGTCGGGGAGAATTCATCTGTGATGGCGGCGATCGGTATCTTTGGCTCAATCATAATAATGTGGATGCTGTTACGACCTTTATACTAAAGGAATGTTCTTCCGCCGCGACCGGCCGAAAGTACCCACATTCTCTGAACGCATCGACCTGCTGAAGCAGGCCGGTTTTACTGTGGAGAACCAGCCGGACGGGCGCGCCAAGATAATGAAGCATGGGGTCGCAGCACTCATAGGCGATGCGGGGAAGAACCAGCCGGAGATTGAACGGGCGGGCATCTTGGCGGGGCCCGAGATCGCGGTCTTATTGAGTGGCGGCTACCAGATGTTTCTCGAAACGCCCAGCGGAAAGCGCATTCCCGCAACGGCGACCGAGCTGAAGGCGCTCCATGAATTCGAAGAAGACGTGAAAGAAGCCCTTGGCCTCGTCAGTCTATACAACACTTCGTTGGGCACCACCAGCCGCAAGCATATGTACGATCGTGTGACCGCTCGCGATAGCGGTCAACAGCCGAAACCTTGGCTCAAGACAGTTCGTTAAGGACAATTAGGAATGTCTGTGGCGCCGTGCCGCAGCGCGCCGCGCATATTTGTGTAGCACACCTTCTAATTCCGATCCGCTGCTGGGCCATTTGACGTGACCATAGACTACTTCCTTGTTTCCCTAAGGCGTTCCGTACATCTGCGCGTTGTCGTCGCGATCCTGTCGAAGAGTCGCGCCCTGCAAAGAAATTCCGGCAAATACCCCGTGGTTTCTAGACCACGAAAGAATCTCAGCGTGCATGGTCGGGTCTGTGGAAGCGGTGGTTGTGCGGCCCACGGGACCTGCCGCCACAGAGCCTTCTCCACCAAGCGTGAATTGGTCCGAGAGCAAGTGACTGGCGCCGGTCCGATTCATCACCAGGAGCACGACATCGGTATCTTCGGCGCCGATCTGAAAGCCGACGCTGCCGCCCTCGACGCGTACCGCCCCTGGAGCAGACCATCCAGAACCCCTACGGCAAGAGATGAAACCTTTGCCATACTTCGCGCCCACTACAAACGCCGCGCCCTTTAATCCCGGCACGATGACGATGCATGACGCCCGGCTTAACAGGTTTAGCGGTATGCCTTTATCCGGAGCGGACATCACTTCGGATAGCACCGTTGCGGCCCGATCCAGTCGAACATTTGTATCCTCTGCCAGCATCGTCGCCGGCATACACAACAGCGTTATACAAAGTAATCGATTAAACATTTTCCCCCCGGCGCGCTTCAACCACGCGCCTGTCGAAAAATTAGATCGGGTTCTCGCCACTTGTACGACAAAAATCTTTCGCGACTGAGCCGTCATATGCTGCGCACCGGCATATTGACAACGTCATCGACCTGAATATTCTCCTTGATCACAAAGGGCTCGCCGTACTTCACCCCAATCAAATTGCCATAGAAGCGCGCCACTGCTGCCAGCCGCTGTTCTACTTCTGCATGCGAAGGGAATAGATCCGATGCCAATTCTGAATTTCCGTACTGCGAAACGTAACTGAATAGCGAAGCCATTCTGCGATCGAACTGCCGGGTAATATCGACCACGAATGACGGCGTGACATTGGCGTACAGGGAGGAATACAGAATTTTGAAGGGTCGATGAGGCGGCGTGTCTTCCTCAAGGCGCCTCAGACCCGCGAGAAAGCACGCTTCGTAGCCGATCTCTGCCGCTCGATAGTGGTCCGGATGGCGTCCAGTCCAATAAGGGAGGATCACGGTGCGCGGGCGCAGCCGTCGAATCACTCCTGCCAATGTCATTCGCGCCGCGATCGTATTCTCAAGCCGGGCATCCGGCCATCGCAGGTTCTGCCGCCAGCTAGTCAACAGGTACGATGCCGCGGCCTTTGATTCTTCAATGCGCAGATCTGGCGTTCCGCGGCTGCCCATATCACCCGCCGTCAAATCCAAAATGCCTGTTCGATAACCCGCTTCGGCCGAACGAATCAACGTTCCGCCGCAGGTCTGTTCCACATCATCGGGGTGTGCGGCAATCGCTAAAAGATCTAAGGGATCCAGGTGTTCAAAGGGCTCATTGGGGTCCTGGTACATAGCGCGCTTGTGATCCTAACAGAAGATGTCATCATAGAAATGAGATCTCCGCCGCAAAAATGCAAGCTTTGAACATCGTGGGAACGGCAGTGTTCCTGGCGTTCGACTCTATTCGTGCGCACAAACTCCGCAGTTTCCTGACGCTGCTGGGAGTGATCATTGGCGTCGCCAGCGTCATCCTGGTCGGGGCGGCTATCGATGGCTTGGGCGCTTATGCCGACAGCATTACTTCGAAAGCGTTTGGCACCAATAGCTTCATGTTCGCGCAAATAGCCTCTGTCGGCCGCCTGACCGCACGCGAACGCGCCGAACGTTTGCGCCGAAACAAACGCATCCTGACCGCGGATATTGCCTACTTGCGATCCAATACTGGCGACGACGTGCTCTACAGTCCCTACCAGCAGCGCCTGGAAGATGTCAAAGCCGATAACCAGATTTACGAAAACGCCAGCATTCTCGGCGTTTCGTCCGTGCTGCCGGAAATAAGGGACGTTCCCATCTCGATCGGCCGGTTCTTCACCAATACCGAAGAGCGGCTCCACCGTCCCGTCTGCGTCATCGGCGACGACATACGGCTTACGCTCTATCCCGGCGAAAGTCCCTTGGGAAAAGAGTTAAAAGTTTCCGGCATCAACCTGACGATCGTAGGCGTGGTGGAACACCAGGGCTCCTCGTTTGGACAGACTTTGGACAACCCCGTCTATATCCCGGACACGCTGTATCAGGATTTGTTCGGCGGCCGCACGGGCCTGGTTGTCTTTGGAGGTGCGCGTCCAGGGACAGGGCTGAACATGGACCAGGCGCTGGACGAAGCGCGTGGCTCACTGCGCAATCATTTCCACACTCCCCCCGGTCAGCCGGACAATTTCGATACGTTAACGCCCGATTCCGTGCGGTCGTTCACCAGCCAGATTCTCGGGGTGATTGCGGCCGTGGTCGTTCCCATCACCAGCATTTCCCTTTTGGTGGGAGGCATCGTCGTCATGAACATCATGCTGGTCAGCGTTACCGAACGGACACGCGAAATTGGCGTTCGCAAGAGCCTGGGCGCGACGCGCGGCGACATCATGCTGCAGTTCCTAATCGAGTCGGTTATTCTCTCGCTGGCAGGTGGTGTGCTGGGCCTCGCCCTGGGCGCGAGCGCCGCCTATCTGATCAGCGTCACATCCGGCGCTACGCTGCGAGTCACTTTGCCTTACGTGTTTGTTTCTATCTTTGTTTCAAGCGCAGTCGGCATCGTCTCCGGCTGGTATCCGGCAAGACGTGCCGCGTTGCTAGACCCGGTCGTTGCGTTGCGAGCCGAATCATGACTACCACTATGCGCGTCAGCGCGAGGGAAATCCTGAACATGGCTCTGGGCGCCATCGCGGCGCACAAGCTTCGCTCCGGGTTAACCATCCTCGGCATTGTCATCGGCATCACTACGGTTGTCTCCGTCGCCTCGTTGCTGACTGGACTCAACAACGAAATTGTCGACTTCTTCAAGGAGTTTGGACCCGACAGCATCTTCGTTGGCCGTCTGAGCGGCGACCCCAGCGGAGCCAACGCTCCCCCCAAGGAACGTAAGCGCCGCCCGATTGAGATCTCATACGCTGCGTATATTAAGGCCACCGTTCCTTCGATCAGCGACGTCGCACTTAGCGTGTATATCGTCCCGCCAGCCGGCAGCGTACCTGTAGCGAAAGTGCCTGGATACGAATCCGAAAACTTCGCTATAGAAGGCGTGACGCCGAACTTATACGACATCTCGCCCCGCGACGTCCGGCAAGGCCGCATCTTTTCCGATCTTGAGAACCGCCGCGCCGCGCGAGTAGTCGTCCTTGGATCAAGCTTGGCGGACGCGCTATTTCCAAGGCAAGACGCCGTCGGCCGCGCGGTCTCGCTTGATGGAGCCGAGTACACCGTCGTCGGCGTGTTCGATCAAGCCAAAGGCGGATTCTTCGGGGAAAACGGCATGGACCGTCAAGCCATCATCCCGTTCGAAACGGCGCGCCTGCGGTATCCGCAGTCCGACAATTACTACATCACTTCAAAAGCGCGACAGGGGCAACGCGACGACGCCGTTGAGGAGGAACGCGCCGCCTTACGCAAGCTTCGCCATGTTCCGCCGGGCAAAGAGGACGACTTCACCATCTCAACGCCGGACTCGATCATTGAGAATTTTAATAAAATTACCGGCATGATCCTGCTGATCTCGATTGCCATTTCTGGCGTCGGTTTATTAGTCGGCGGCATCGGCGTCATGAACATCATGC
>JBARMQ010000482.1:0-14146 GCA_049802535.1 Bryobacteraceae bacterium
TCTGTACGAAAACCAGGACCCGTCTGTCCGGCCGGCGCTGATCGACGCGAAAACCTTCACCAGCTACCAGCGCCAGCTCAACAATCTTTCTCTGCAGAATGAGCGTCTGCGTCGCCACTTCAATACAGACACCGCTGAACTGAAAGAACTTATCCGCCTCCGCGAAGCGACTCACCGCGGCCAGATGGGCGACGCCCTGAACAACCTCACAAACGCCCAGGCGGAAGGCATGCCGTTCGATCCGCGCGAACTTGGGTTCGATTTTTCATACGACGACGTGATTGCCTACAGAGATACGATCCGCCGCAAAGGTCTCGTCCAACGCGGCGCCTTCTACTCCGACAAGAAGCAGAAAGCCGCATAAGAGCGCTTGCTTCGAAGCGCAAAGGGCATGGCTGCGTGCCACCATACAAGAGAGGAACCCGCTATTTCCTCGGGTGGCACGCTCGATCCCGTGGCCGTTTTGCGCGAGTTCCTCAGTAGCGCAAAGGGCACGGCTGCGTGCCACCAGACCGTGTAGGAACTCGCTACTCCTTTGGGTGGCATGCTTGATTTTGTGCCCGTTTTGCGCGGGTTCCTCAGTAGCGCAAAGGGCATGGCTGCGTGCCACCAGACCGTGTAGGAACTCGCTATTCCTTTGGGTGGCACGCTCGATCCCGTGGCCGTTTTGCGCGAGTTCCTTCGGAGCGTTAAGACGAGCGTTCCAAGCCCGCTTTCCCCAATTTCTCCTTATCCCAGCGCCTGATCCAGGTCCCAAATGAGATCGTCGACATCTTCAAGACCTACGGATAGGCGGACCAACTCGGGCGAGACGCCGGCTGCTTCTTGTTCAGCAAGGCTGAGCTGTTGGTGCGTGGTTGAAGCCGGGTGGATGACCAGACTGCGGGCATCGCCGACATTCGCGAGGTGAGAGAAAATTTTCAATTTATCGATGAACGCGCGGCCCGCATCATAGCCGCCCTGAACGCCAAAGGAAAATACAGCGCCAGCACCTTTGGGCGTATAAGCCTTCGATAGCTCGTAGTAGGGACTCGATGGAAGTGAGGCGTACTTTACCCATTCCACCTCGTCGTGCGCCTCCAGGTATTGGGCCACGGCCATGGCATTTTCAAGGTGCCGGTCCATGCGCATGCCCAGCGTTTCAATGCCTTGAAGAAAGAGAAAGGCGTTGAATGGACTGACGCAGGGGCCCAAATCCCGCAACCCTTCGACACGGCATTTGATGATGAAGCTGATATTGGCGAAAGTGTCCCAGAATTTCATGCCGTGATAAGCGCGGGAAGGCTCGGTGAAACTTGGGAACTTGCCATTGTTCCAGGGAAATTTGCCGCTGTCGACGATAATTCCGCCGATTGAGTTTCCATGTCCGCCCATGAACTTTGTCAAAGAATGGACAACCACATCAGCGCCAAAGTCAATCGGGCGGATAACGTAAGGAGTAGCGAAGGTATTGTCGATCACCAGCGGAATATCGTGATCATGCGCAATCTTGGCGACAGCCCCAATATCGAGCACATTTGAGCGAGGGTTGCTAATCGTCTCGCCATACAACGCCCTGGTCTTGGGCGTAATGGCCTTGCGGAAGTTTTCAGGATCGTCCGGTTCGACAAACGAGAAATCGTAGCCGAGCCGCCGCATGGTGACCTCAAACTGCGTGAATGTTCCGCCGTACAAGGTGCTGGCCGAGACAATGTGATCCCCGGGCGAGGCCAAAGTGGTGAGAGCAAGGAACTGCGCTGCTTGACCGCTGGAGGTGGCGAGCGCAGCGGCGCCATTTTCAAGCGAAGCGACTCGATCCTCCAGTACGGCCGTCGTCGGGTTCATAATGCGCGTATAAATGTTGCCGAATTCCTGCAGCGCGAAGAGACGAGCAGCATGATCGGTATCGTCAAACGTGAACGATGTGGATTGATAAATCGGGACAGCCCGGGCGTGCGTCGACGGGTCAGGATCGTAGCCGGCATGGAGCGCCCGGGTATTAAATCCAAGCGGCCGATCGATTTTATTGGTAGAGGACATCGACCACAGTATATGAGGATGCCGCCCGCTATTTATCGCGCCGCTTCAGTGAGCCGTTCCCACGCGCGTCCATAAATATAAAGTGAGCCGGCCCAAGCAACGATAGCAATCGCAATATAGAGGATGCCGCTTTGATAAGCCGCAAAGCCTAGCGCCGTGCCCGCCATGGTTTGCACCAATCCGGCCGGCAGAAGTTGGGCGCCAGTGAACCGCCAGCGCTTCTGCGGAAGACGTTCGTGAACGGAAATGTGATGTCCGATGGCGAGCATCGCGAATCCTGACGTAATCCCTGCGACTGGGCTCAGCGGGAGAACGAGAATTGTAAGAACAATCAGGAAGGCCAAATCTTTGGAAAGGAGAACTTGCCATCCGCGCAAGGGCAACAATCGATAACGAGTGACGCCCGAGCCGAATTCGAGGCCAAAGAAAGACTGTGCATAGCTACTCAACGTCAACGAGACGACCAACGCCATGATGGGAAAAGCGCTGGTGTTCGGATGCGGGCTGAACCGGTATGCCGCGCCGCCGAGCGCCAGAAGGAACGCCAGATACGGATCCAGCACGCTCAGTAACTGGCGCAGGTTGTTGCGCACCAATCCACCGAACACGCCAGGAAATTGAGGAATGTGCAAGAGCGCGTTCCATTGCGGAGAACGATGCACAATGTTCCTCGTCATCACTGTCAGGACTTGGACAGTCACGGCGATGAGAACGAACGCGACCGCCGCAACCAGATGAGCCTTGAAAAGCAGCATGACGACAGCGATCCAAATGATCGGGCTAAAGAAGATGCTGGCGAGTCGGAGTGCAAGACGTTGCCGGCGGCTCAGAGGCCAGAGCGCATAGCGTTCCGCGGGGATCTTCGCAAGCGGATCGGCTGAGAGCGGGAAAAGTAGTAATAGGCCAACTAAGAGCAGTAAAAATTCGCCGCTCTCGGGCTGTAGCATGACCAGCGCGGCAAACAGAAAGAAATTATTGCCGGTGATACTTTGCAGCGTGCCCAGGTCGCGTTTGAGGGCGCGAGCAAGGGCTGCTAGGATTGCGCGGACTGGAGCCAAGGCAGGTCTTCAGAAGGCGGAGCTTCCACGAGGTCAAAATAGACTTCTTCAATCGGCCGGGAAGCACCCGCCGAGGCCGACGTCCAGACGATACGTCCGGCACGAATCATCATGATGTTAGTTGTGAGCCGCTCGACGATAGAAAGAATATGAGAAGTCAAAAAGATGGTGATGCCCCGTCGTGAAATCGACGTCAGCAGGTCGTGAATGGCTTTTGCCGATACCGGATCAATTCCTTCAAACGGCTCATCGAGGAAGAGAACGCGAGGATTGTGCAGCAGGGCCATAGCAAGCGACGTTTTCTTGCGCATGCCGTGCGAGCACTGATCGAGGAAGGTCTTGCGCCCCTTTTCAAGACCAAGGATGCGGAGCAGAGGTTCGATGCGGGCGCGAGTTTCGGCGGCGCTTAATCCGTGAATCGGACCGCACAGCATCAGGTGCTCCTCGATCGTCAAAGAATCGAATACGCCGAGAGACTCGGGAAGCACTCCAATCCGGCGTTTCACCTCGAGGTTGTGTCGCTGGACATCGAGGCCATCGATTTCCGACGTGCCCGAGCTGGGCATCAATAAACCGGTGAGCATCTTGACCAGCGTGGACTTGCCTGCGCCGTTAGGACCCAACAGCACACAGATGCCGCCCGGAACCTCGATCGAAATGTTGTCAACGGCGGTGAACGATCCGAAGATCTTCGTGAGGTTTTGACAACGGATCATTTTAACGGCAAGGACACCTTGAAGATCGACGCCTCAGAATAGCATCGCGAACGCACCGGCTTCGTGAAAACATAGGTTTCGCGGTACAATGGGGGTTCCCTCACACAGTTTGTACACATGATTTCCGTTAGCAATGTCAGTATGCGCTACGGCGCGAAAATTCTTTTCGACGAGGTCAGCACCACATTCTTGGACGGTCGCCGCTATGGGTTGACTGGCCCAAATGGCGCCGGAAAGTCCACCTTCATGAAGCTGCTCTCCGGTGAGATGGAGCCCCAGAAGGGCACAGTGGTCAAACCGAAAAAGCTGGGCATTTTGCGGCAGGATCAGTTCGCGTTCGATCAGTATCGAGTGATCGATACGGTGATTATGGGCAACCTGCCGCTGTGGCGCGCACTCGAGGAACGCGAGACGTTATACGCCAAGCCCGAGTTAACAGATGAAGACGGAATGCGCCTCGGTGAGCTGGAAGGTGTGGTCTCCGAAGAGGACGGGTACACGGCGGAGAGCGATGCGGCGGTTCTCCTCGACGGCCTAGATATTCCAGAATCCTTGCACGAGCGCAAGATGAGCGAGTTACAGGGCGGCCAAAAAGTGCGGGTCCTGTTGGCCCAATCGCTCTTTGGACGGCCGGATGCTTTGTTGCTGGATGAGCCGACGAACTATCTCGATCTTGAATCCATTCACTGGCTGCAGAATTTTCTGTCCCACTATTCCGGCAGTTTGATCGTCATTTCGCACGATCGGCACTTCCTCAATGGGATTTGCACCCACACCGCCGATATTGATTACCAGACCATCATCACGTACCCCGGCGGCTATGACGATATGGTGCTGCAGAAGACGCAAATCCGCTCGCGCATCGAATCGGAAAATGCACAGCGGGAGAAGAAGATCTCGCAGTTGAACGAGTTCATTGCGCGTTTCGCAGCCGGCACCCGCGCAAGCCAAGTCACTTCGCGCAAGAAGGAAGTGGAGCGGCTTCAGACAACAGAGTTGGCGCGCTCGAATATCCAGCGGCCCTTCATTCGATTCGAAATGAAGCGGCCGTCGGGGCGCCATATTTTGGAATGCAAGAGCGTCAACAAGGGCTACGACGGTTTGAAAGTGATCGTCAACTTCTCGGCAGCATTACAGCGCGGTGAAAAAGTGGCCCTCATGGGTCGCAACGGCACCGGGAAAACGACCATGCTGAAGGCGCTGCTGGCGAATGCGCCCGGTGTTGACGATAAAGATGTGGGCCTCGATTCAGGCACAGTCGCCTGGGGGCACGAAGCGCAAGTGGGATATTTTGCGCAGGATCATCGCGCCACCATCCGCAACGGAACCACAGTCGCCGAATGGCTGCATGATTGGGATCCGCAGGCCTCGCGTGAAGAGATCCGCGGCCTCTTGGGCCAGATGCTATTCAGTGGCGAAGAAGGCAACAAGCCGACTGACGCATTATCGGGAGGCGAAGCGGCGCGGCTGATCTTCTGTAAGCTGATGCTTCAAAAACCAAACATTCTGGTCTTTGACGAGCCGACCAACCACTTGGATTTGGAAGCGATCAACGCTTTAAACGTGGCTTTGCAGAAGTACGAAGGAACAGTGCTTTTGGTCACGCACGATGAAGACCTGATCGATGAAGTAGCGACCCGGATCTGGCATTTTCAAGACGGGAGAATCGAAGATTTCCTCGGCAGCTACGAAGAATACGCTGCGATGGCGACCCGTTAGCCGCCTGCATCCTATTGGTCAGTTAGCTCCGAAAAAACCGCTGCCATCCGGCTTTAGCAATTTGTTAAAAGTGTAAAAGAAAACCAGCAATAAGCCGAGAAAGAGCAGAACTTCCAGCGCGCGCCGTTCACGGGTACCCCGTACGAACGATTTCCATCCCCGCCGGCGATCCACGCGCGCTCGTTCTTCGCGCCGCAGAGTCTCCTTTATCGCCGGGGATAGCGCTACGAAAAAACTGCGTCGGCACTGACGGCAACGATATTTCTTAGCTCCCTGCAACTCATAGATAAATCGGAGAATTCCCTTCCGTCGAGAGGGTCGAACATCATCGCTATCGCAAGAGGGACAACGCTTACCTAGGGTCGTCTCCGGAAGGCCCGTCATGGCTTCTGTAATACCACACTAGCGGCCACCTTTTTGAGTAGGAAAGTTCCTTCCAAGCGCGTCTCGCCGAGCGGCCGCGTGTAAATCAGAGAAATGAGACATGCTTTCACATCAGGCGGAACGTCGAATACCTCGGTGGAAGGACCGGCGGCGTTGTTTGAGACTGACGCTTGAGCCAGATTTTGTGGCGAAATGGCCCCCGCCGTAATGCCATGAATCTCCCACCGCATGCCATTCGGGGGCGCGCGGTCAATCGATTCCATATCCCATGTCAGCCGATAGCGTGTGCCGCTCCGAACCGGAATGAATTGATGGAGAAGCTGAAAAGATTCGGGCTCAAAACCGTCCAAGGCGATTCGGAGGCCCACAGGAACCACCCGCTGAATCGCGAGTCCCTTGACTTGGTTAACTGACCAATCAAAGCCATTTCCGGAGATGGGCGTCTCGAATGCCGGATTGGTGACCGGATGCTCGTCCGATGGCGCGGGGAGCTGCGTCAATCCGGCGGTCTTCATAGTCTGCCACAACGATTCGGCCTGAGATGTGGCGCCCTCAATAAGGAGTTTGTCGACCGCGCCGCCGGAGATTTGATTCTCAATGTTGGGATTCATCAAGTTCGCGTCCGCAATCTGTGATTTTTGAGTGAGCAGCGCCTGTTGAGCCACATGACTGAAAATGGGGGCGCCACGAAGGTCAACGCGGTTCGAAGCGAGCATATAGCCAACGTATTCGAATAGGATGCGGCGGCGATTGGGCAGCAAGGAAGCATTGAAAACCGGATTGGTCGAGACGCTCCAAATCTGGTCGTAAATTGGATAGGAATAGTAGGGGGTGATGCTCAAGGCCGCCTTGGCCCACCGGAAAAATTCAGCAGGATCGTTCTGCCGGAGGTAGAAGTTCTCCAATGTCCATCGAGGCACGTACATGTGGTCGACATCGGCGGCGGAGAGATAATCACGCTTTGCCGCTAGAACGTCTTGTCTACGTAACTCGTCATCGATGCCCAGTTGAATCCACGCGGCGGCATCGAATGGGTTGAGCGCCAGGGAGCGTTGCAATAGATCGTGCCGGTGCGACAGGTCAAGGTAAGCCAACTCGCGCGGGAATTCGGGACTGGCGGGGACCAGCCGAGATGCTTCCGTCAAACCTTCCACCGTATTGCGATTCGCCAGCACGCGCGCTCGCGCCCAGATCGACGATTGCCAAGCGCCAATCGAGAATGAAACGATCAGTACGATAGGTAGTGTCAAACCGAAGATGCCGGTAATGCTCAAGACGATCTTTACAACCCCTCTTTATGCGGCCGTCCTTCTTTCAATTTGTCCAGTGTGCGGAGGGCGCTCGGCACTCGAACCAGATACAGGGACGGCAGTTACTCTAACTCCCGCCGTCCCGAATATTCAAAATCTTATCAACTCACATCCACCCGGCACGGTTTTCACCTTCGAGCCCGGCACTTACCGGCTCCGAAGCTTTCAGCCCAAAGATGGTGATCAATTTATTGGGAAGCCGGGGGCCGTCTTGAATGGCTCTGAGCAACTAACCTTTCAAAAAGCCGGACCGTTGTGGGCTGCTCCTATGCATGACATGTCCGCGGAACCGGTCGGGGGAGCTTGCGAGACGGGTGAGAAGAATGCAGACGGAACCAAATATACGATTGGCTGCGACCACGGCCGCGAGCTATTCCGTGGCGACGAGATCGTTCATCGAGTAAAGACGTTGCAAGAAACCAGACCCGGAAGTTGGTTCTTCGACCAGGCTTCCCATCAAGTCTATATAGCGGACGATCCCGCAGGTCACATATTAGAGATTGGCGAAGCGAGGACGGCAATCCATGGGAACGCTAAGGACGTCGTCATTCGCGGGCTCACCATTGAGAAGTACGCTAACGCGGCTCAGAGTGGCTCAATTGCTTGTGGCGAACTGGTCAATGGCCAGCGCGCGCCTCAAAACACGGGTTGGGTAATCGAGGACAACACGCTGACCTTGAATCACTATTCAGGGCTTAAGTTGTTATTTTGCCCGAGCGCGCACATCATGAACAACAAGTTCGTTAGAAACGGGAATACTGGGTTGGATGGCGTCGCCGCGGACAACACCGTCGTTGAGGGCAACGAGATCGCTTTCAATAACTACGCTTCCTTTGCGCGCGGCTGGGAGGCAGGCGGGGCCAAATTTGTGCGGACCAACAACTTAACTACTACTAAGAATAATGTGCACGATAACAACGGAATGGGATTATGGTGTGACATTGAGTGCCAAGGCGCCACTTACACCAACAACACAATCGACAGAAACTACGGGTCCGGGATCCTGTATGAGATCAGCCGGCAGGCAAAGATCACCGGCAACATCTCCCGCCTAAATGGCCTGGAGAGCTTACATTCTGACCCATGGGCAGGGGATGCTCAGATTGAAATTTCAGCTTCTGCAGATGTCACGGTGGAGCACAACACCGCGGTGGCGGGAAACTGGGGCAACGGCATCACCGTGAAGCAGCAGAACCGGGGCAGCGGTTCATACGGCCCGTATTGGGCGACGAGAGTGGTGGTCGATCACAACGACATCACTTATCTGACCTCGCGCAGCACAACAACCGGTGCTTCCCAAGATACCGGCAAATTTTATGGACCGATCAGTTTCGATTACGACAACTATCACGAGGCGCAGGATGGACGCGGCGCACACTGGCGCTGGAATGCCATCCTGAATTGGAAGGGATTTCTGGCGCAAGGCCAAGAAGCGCACGGAACCGTGGATGCGGCGGTGTCGAACGCGGACGTAGCGCTGGCTGCGGCCGTAAAGGTGAAGTAGCGCAACCGGCAAGACGTTATGCGATCGCGAACGCGGCCTTCGGCGCCATAGCGTCAACTTGACCTGAGATCCAGCCGTACGTCTTCTCGAGACCTTCCGTCAGCGGGCGGCTGGGGCGCCAGCCGAGTTTTTCCTGGATCAAGCGATTGTCCGAATTGCGCCCGCGAACTCCAAGGGGACCGGGAATGTGGCGGATGGAGAGACGCTTATTGGCAATTTCCATGATCATTCCAGCGAGTTGGTTGATCGTGACCATCTCTTCTGAGCCGATGTTGACCGGTCCACTGAAATCCGAGTCCATGAGGCGGCGAACGCCTTCCAGACATTCGTCGATGTATAGGAACGAGCGCGTTTGAAGACCGTCGCCCCAAATCTCGATTTCACTACCTTGACGTGCTTCTGCCACCTTGCGGCAAAGCGCCGCCGGCGCTTTTTCCTTGCCTCCATGCCAAGTCCCGAGCGGGCCAAAGATGTTGTGAAAACGAGCGATCCGCACTTGAACGCCATAGTTGCGCGCGTACGCGAGATAGAGACGCTCGCTAAAAAGTTTCTCCCATCCATACTCGCTATCGGGAGCCGCAGGATACGCGGAGTCTTCCGAACATTTTGGATTATCGGGATCGCGCTGGTTGTGTTCGGGATAAATGCAGGCTGAGGATGAGTAGAAAAACTTCTCCACTCCGGCCTTTGTGCCAAGATCCAGCACATTCAGGTTAATGGTGGCGGAATTGTGCATGACGGCTGCATCGTGATCGCCGGTAAAAATATAACCTGCTCCGCCCATGTCAGCAGCCAATTGATACACATCGGAAACGCCGGCGACCGCTTGGCGCACCACTGCCGGATCGGAAAGATCGCCGACCATGAATTCGTCCGCCGGCGACGTTTCATATTCATGCGCCTTCACGTCCGCGCCTCGCACCCAGAAACCTTCCTGTTTCAGCCGTTTGACAAGATGGCCGCCAATAAAACCGCCTGCGCCGGCAACCAGCACTCGTGTCATGCATTGCTCCTTGATGTAAACCGCGTCAATATGCGCCGTTTCGTCCCAAAACGGTGATCGCGGTGCGAATCAAAATGTATAAATCAAGCCACAACGACCAGTTGCGAATGTAATAAGTATCCAGAGAGGCTTGGACTTCAAGGTCCCCATCGCTACGGGCAGACACTTGCCAAAGACCTGTTAAGCCAGGCTTGACCTGTGTGCGCAGCCTTCGGAATTCCGAGTCGAACCGTTGGTTGTGATAAATGGGGAATGGACGAGGCCCCACTAAACTCATGTCGCCCTTCAAAATGTTCCATAGTTGCGGCAGTTCATCAAGGCTGCTCGTGCGAAGGAATGTTCCGATTCCAGGCAACACTCGCGGATCATCCTTCAATTTACAAAATTGGTTCCATTCAGATAAAGCCTCCGGATGGGTGGACAGATGCTCATCGAGCATGCCTTCGGCATTGTGATGCATGGTCCGAAGCTTCAAGATCCGGATGGGCGCACCGCGCTTACCTTCACGCTCTTGCATATAAAACGGCTTGCCCGGGCTGACTATTCTGATCCACAGCGCCGCGAGGAGTAGAAAGGGCGCCGAAAAAAGTAAGATCACGCTGGAGATAGCCAGATCCATCGCTCGCTTCACCCAACGATTGAGAGGATTGAGCAGGTTATGTCGAATCTCCAGGCCAAGCACTCCACCTAAGTCACGAGGCGCAATCCATAAGCTGGCCACACCAAATAAATTCGGAACAATCAAAATATTGGGAAAGATCGTCGCCCAATGATGCAGGTTTCTCACCAGTAAGTCGCGCGGCATACCCGGCATCGCGACGATAGCGTGACGAACTTGTAGTTCGGTGGCAAGATATTCAGCCTCATAGAGCGCTCCGCTGACGGGAACGCCTAAACATTCGCCGTGTTTCAGAGGATCGTCATCGAGACAAGCAACTGGGCGATAGCCCAGAACGCGATTGACACGCAAGTTCCGAATCACCGTAGTAGCTGTTTTGCCGGCGCCCAAAATAATGACCGGAACGCCCCACCAATGGAAACGCCTCAACGAAACACCGCAAAGCCATCGGCCCATGGGCACTAAAAGCAGTGAAAAAGCCCACGCGAGCAAGAATCCCCCGCGAGAGTCTATCCACCATTCCTTCACCAGCAGCATCGATGCAGTGAGAACAAGGTAAACCAATGTGATGCTGTAGCAGAGGCGGCGAATCATCTCAACGGCTGTAATCCCCACACCGGGATACATTCCATTGAATGCGAGAACTCCGACGGAGATTCCCACAGCCAAGAACATTGTTCCTTGTAGAGGAGGTATCGCCGGGTTAATGTGCGACCACACCCAAAAGGCACACGTTACGGCCAGAGAGAGCGATATCAGGTCCGCAATCATGAGGGAAATGCCCATGAAGAGGGCTGGCGAGCCAGCTTGCGCAACCTGCTCGGTTCTCGTTCGCGCTGGTACGGAAGATGCCATGTTTAGTTTCAACGAAACGGCCGTCCACGAAACAGTGCTCAGCTAATTCGCTGCATCACCTGGAACAAATCTCCTCAAGCCGAGGAGTTGCATTCCGAATAAGGCAAGAAAACGAGGATTGTGTTTAAGATAGCGCTTCCAAAGGCGCTTTGGCTCAGTAATCAGCCGGAAAAGCCACTCTAAGCCCATCCGCATCATCCACCGAGGAGCCTGTGGCTTTGAACCGGCAATAAAATCGAATGCTGCCCCCACTCCGACCATGACAGACGCGACGCGGTGCCGATGAGCTGCCATCCAAAAATCCTGTTTTGGGGTGTTAAGTCCAATGAAAAGAATTCTAATTCCAGAAGAATTAATTGCTTTAACGACCTCTTCATCTTCCTCGGTAGAGAGAGGCCTATACGGCGGTGAATAGCGGTAGGCAATTTCGAGCGCCGGAAAACGTTGTTGCAGGACATTGCATAAGCGGGCCAGAGTAGTCACGGATCCTCCGTAAAAGCCTACCGGAATATGCTTCCGTTCCGCTTCCGCCAGGACATGAGGTGTCAGATCAGGCCCGTACACACGAGTTGCATCTCTATGTCCCAACAGCATTAATCCCCAAACCAACGGCATACCGTCCGGCGTGACGAGATCCGATTCGTTCATCACCGAGCGAAAGTGACGGGAGTCGAAAGACTCCATTACATTGTTAACTGTTGCGACACAAACGTAGCGCGATTCGCCATCCTTCGCCCAACCGCAGATCAGCCCGCTCGCATTGGCGTAGCTAGTCTTGTCGACGCGCATGCCCAAGATGTGAACCGACTCTAAACCCATTCTGAATGTTAACCCCAAACCACGGTCCCTTACAAGCGGGGAAACAAATCCGTTAGAACCCGCTTTCCCACGAAAGTATCGGCATTAGTGAATTGAGCGATAAATACGTGGAAATTCGCTGGCCACTTTGCAGACGTTATAAAGTAAATCCAGCAGCGCTGGCGTCCCCGGCAAACATGCGAACAGTATCGAGCGACAGGGCGGCCAAATCCCGTCCGCTCCCCTTCATCGCCTTTGCGAGAATGTCATGCGGAACGGTCACAACGTCGCATCCACACCGATCGGCTTGAAAAATATTGAGGACCTCCCGCACACTGGCCCAAAGCAGCTCGGCTAACGGCCGCTCCTCCAACAGACACCGGCTGGCTCGCATATATGGCTCGGGATCGCGGCCGGTGTCAGAGATTCTACCGGCAAAGACCGACACCACCGCGGGGACGGCTTCTGAGAGAGATGCGGCGATTTCACGCACCTGACTCAGCGTCAAGATAGCCGTGACGTTTAGCTTAACGCCCATTCCGGCCAAGCGAGCAATTAAGGGCGCCATCGATTCGCCGCGAGTGTTGGTAACCGGAATTTTTACATATACGTTTGTTCCCCACGATGAGATCTTGCGCGCCTGCCGTTCCATTTCCGCAGGCTCGTCCGAAAACACCTCAAACGAGATGGGCTTGTCCGTCACAATCGACAAAATGTCCCGGGCAAACGCCTCATAATCGGAAATGCCCGACTTCCGCATTAGAGTCGGATTGGTGGTTAGGCCGCAGATGAGAGGGTTTTCGTAGAGGCTCAGCATTCCGCGCTTGTCTGCTCCGTCTGCAAAAATCTTTACCCTCAGTTGTTCCAGGGCATAGATAGTTTCGGAAGTGGCGTCGCTTTCGAGCGCTGCCGCAGTTGCTCTGGTCATCCTTCCATTGGTCCTTTCCGGGGCCTGGCCGATCTCGTGATGGAATGCGCGTATCATGCCATTCGAATCTCCGAAAGAATTAACGCCGCGGCGGCTGGCAGATCGCACGCGCGCAGATCGGGTTGTTTCCGCAACGACTCGCTATAGCCCCGATCGATGAAAACCGTACGACAACCGGCTGCGTGGCCGCAATCGATATCCCGCCAGCGGTCGCCAACCATGTAGCTGGATTTCAAATCAATTCCGAGCGACTTGGCTGCGCGAAGCAGCATTCCTGGCTGTGGCTTGCGGAACTCACAAGAGCTCTCGCCACCAGGATCATAACAAACTTCGATGCGGTCAATCGGTAATAGTTCGCAGAGTCGAGAATGCATCCCTTCCACTAGTTCGCGCGCCAAACTGCCGCGCCCGACATCTGGCTGATTGGTGGCCACCACCAATCGAAAACCGGCCCGATGGAGAGAGATGCACGCATCTTCCACTCCGGGCAACAGCCGGAAATCTTCGAGCCGATGTGGCGGGTAGGGCTTACCATCACGGATGATAGATTCGTTCAGGACTCCGTCACGATCGAGAAACACAGCTCGATTCTTCATGGCCAATCCAGACTCGACAAGTCAAACCTGCGCGAGCGCCGCCCCTTCCCACTTGGTCTGATTCACTTTGAGCTTGGGGTGTGATACGAAGAGATGCCAAACGATAGCCTGGAAAGCCTCAGAGTGCGGAGTTACATGGATCGGATTAACGGTTGGAATAATCACGCACGCATCCGCAGCCTGGGCCGTATAGCCCCCATCACGTCCAACAATTCCGACGATCGCCGCTCTTTGTTCTTTGGCGTATTGAATTGCACGAACCAGATTCGGGCTGACGTTAAGGTCGAGATTGCCCCCGCCGACTGAAAGGATCAGGATGCCGTCCTTATCCGAGAGACGGCTACCTCGTAACCACTCGGCAAAGATGGTGGACCAGCCTTCATCGTTAGTGCGCGCGGTCAATTCGGACACGTTATCTGTCGGTGCGTAACATTCAAAGCCGCAGATCTTTCGGAAATCGTTAACGGCGTGCGAGGCATTTGCGGCGCTCCCACCAACGCCAAGAATGAAGAGGCGGCCTTGCCTTTCTCGAACCAAATGAAGTTTTTCGATGACACGATCGATACTGGCGGCATCCAGCTGTTCAGCGATGGCCTGGACTTCCGATAAAAATGATTGGGTGAAGGTCATGGTGTAG
>JBARMQ010000483.1:0-11882 GCA_049802535.1 Bryobacteraceae bacterium
CATTATTTCTTTCGGAGTTGCGTTCTATCTGATCAGCTATTACGGCCTAAAAGCGATTATGGCCGAGAATCAGAGATGATGGTGTGCGGGGAAATTCCAATTCGACATCAGCAGTGGCTCGAGGCGATCCAAAACTCCATAGAAGCAGGAGAGCAGCATGCAATCCCACTCAACCGGGCACCAACGTAATGGAATGGCATCCTCAAGCGCGAATGTAGCGCATTCAACAGCTTAAGAACGAAATAGGTGGACGTCAGTGCCTTAAGGGGTGCCTTCGGCTGCGAACTCACGCAGCGCGCGAAACCCGAATCCCAAGTGCGTCGACGCATCGAACGAAGGCTAAGCATGTTTGTGCTCCCACGAGATCCAGACGTGTGCTGCCAGGTTCCACCCGTTCTTCTTCTGCGCCTGCTTTCCCTGGCACAGCTTCGGGAAAAAAGCCTGCGTCCGGCGCCGCCGTTCGCTCTACTTTCTTCGGCTCCACCCTCATAATTTGCAACCTTTGAGTGCTCGATTCCTCGCTTCAAAGAGAGGCGCAGCAAAATTCTTCAGGTTCCCCCAAAGAAAGCACTCTCTTGGTTGGGAGCAGGTGCCGCTCGTTTCTGAGTGCCCAGAGGAAATCGGGCAGAAAAACGAAGCAACTGCCAAATGGCTCTAGCATTACCAAATTCTCCGATGCCACGACCAAGCCCTGGAAGGACGAGAAAGGCGAGTGGAACAACAAGACGCAGTGGCACAATGTGATCGCATTCGGGCAAGGCTTCGCTCGACTGACATCGCGCCTCTCGAAGGGCACACTAGTCTTCGTTCAAGGCGAACTTGCCACGCGCGAATACGAGCGCACGATCTCGGTTCCCGTTATCCAGCAACTCGCCGTCGAGCTCAAGGCCGACACCATTCGCATCCTTGATCGTTCCGGCAACTCTGATCCGTCCGAGTTGACCGAAGCAGCCGCAGAAGACGAGGTCCCCCTTAGGGGGCCTCAAAGCCCAATTGGTGTACGGCACGGCACACTCAAATTGTGAAACAATCACGCAAGTGGTTCATTTTCAATAGTTTAGCTGGTGGACGGCATGGGGTTCGAACCCACGACCCCCACGTTGCGAACGTGGTGCTCTCCCAACTGAGCTAGCCGCCCACTCCCTGCTGCGTCGGCGCGAACGCACGCTGGTTGCACCCAGAATAACATTTCACGCATGCTAGGATGTCGGTTCAATCTGTCGCATCCATGGTCCTCTCCGATATTGATATACGGCGTTATCTTGAACAGGGCAAGATCCGGATTTCGCCCGAATTGCCGCCTGAGCAGTTCGGCAGTTGCTCGGTAGACTTCCGGCTCGGATCTGAATTTAGTGTCTTTGAGCATAGCCGTCATGCCTTCATCGATGTACGCGAGAAAGGCGCTATTCAAGACATCATGCGCACGATTCATGTGAAGGAAAACGAACCGTTCGTGCTGCAACCCCGGGAGTTCGCCTTGGCGATCACGGTCGAGACACTGGAACTCGACGATGACGTCCTCGGGCGTTTGGAGGGGCGCTCGAGCTTGGGACGCATCGGCATCATCGTGCACGGGACAGCCGGTTTGTTCGATCCGGGTTGGCGCGGCAAAGCAACTCTAGAACTCAGTAACCTTGGCATTATGCCAGTCGCGCTTTACCCTGGCATGCGGATTTGTTCTTTCACTTTCGAACAATTGAGTTCGCCTGTCTCCGTTCCCTACTACAAGAAGGTGGGCAACAAATATGCCGGTCAAACTCAGCCGCTCGCAAGCAAGCTGACATCTGAGGTCGATTCCAAGAGTTAGCGCCCGGACGAGCCGAATCCGCCCGCGCCCCGCACTGATTCGGCCAAGTCCCCTTCCGCCCATTCCACCGTCTCGTATTTCGCGACTACCAATTGCGCAATCCGATCGCCGGCAGAAATTGCAAACGGAGTCTTGCCGAGGTTCAAGAGGATTACTTTGAGTTCGCCGCGGTAACCCGGGTCGATCGTGGCCGGCGAATTCGGCAGCGTGATGGCGTGCTTTAAAGCCAGCCCACTGCGAGGTCTGACCTGAACCTCGTACCCAGACGGAATTTCGAGCGCCAAACCGGTTGCAATCGCCAGCGGAATGCCCGGTTCGAGCACAGCGGCTTCCACCGCCCGCACATCCAGGCCGGCGTCCTCTAGCGGTCCGTGCGCATAAGAAGGAAGCTGCGCGTCGGGGTGCAAACGTTTGATCCGAATATGCATGGCGAATTCGTTATCATAGCGGCTTCATGTCTGAAGAGCGGAAAGCACGCGTCATTACACTAGCTCCAATGCCGCCAGAAAAATTGGCGTACGCACTGGCGCGTTATAGCCGATCGCCTGACTCCATAACAGACTCCATCGATTGGGTGCGAAATCACGATTCCAGCAAATTCCTCGAAAGCTTTTACTTCCAATACGGCCACGCCAGCATTGCTGATCTAGGCCATCTCGCTGTCTGTTTCGAGGGCATTTCCGAATTAGCTGCGACCGAAATTGAAGATGAGCAGCTATGGGATGGGCAGGCGCGCAGTTCCCGCTATCAAGACTTTTCGGGAAGTGGCGTTATCGTGCCGCCCGAGTTGAATGCTCACGAAGCCGATACCTATTTGTCAGCGAGCGCTCATCTCCTCGATGCGTACCGCGAGGTCCAAGGCCGCGCATTCTCATATCTTCAAGAACAACTCCCTTGTCCTAAGGACATGAAGCCGGAAGCCTATCGCCGCAATCTCACCGCTCGTGCTTTCGATATTGCGCGCTATCTTCTTCCCTTCGGCATCCCTACGGGCGTTGGCCAAGTGACCAGCATCCGCACTCTCGAAAAACAAATTCGAAGGCTGCGCGCGAGCGAGTTTCAAGAGCTCCGTAGCATCGGAGACGAACTTGCAAAGGCGTGCGCCGAGCCGCCGCAATGTGGATGGGACGGTGAGGCGCCCGCGCCCATCGCTCCCACGCTGGCGCGCCATGCAGAAGCTGACAGCCAGGCCCCCCGCCTTCGCGCTGATTTGGCCGAGTGGGCGGCCGATCACCTGCCGCCCGCCGCAGGCCATGCGGTTAGGGCCGCCGATCTCATTCAACCAACCGACGCGGTCGCCGATATCTGTGCCACGCTGCTCTATCCGGTCGTCACCAGAAGCTACCGCGAACTCTATGACTGGGCTTGTCGATGGAGCCAGTCCCGGCGTCAGGAGGTCATCGACATCGCACTTGGCCAGCGCGTTCGCCGTGAGGAATTGCCGCGGCATTTTCGAAGCGCGCCTTATGTCTTTGATTTCGTCATGGATATTGGCGCCTATCGTGATCTCCATCGGCACCGCCGCTGTCAGCAGTTTAGGCAGTATTACACTAATGACCTGGGTTATGAGACGCCCGACGTCATCGCCACTTGTCAGGCCGCAGACGTGTATTCCGAAGCGCTCATGAAGGCCGGCCAAGCTATCGCGGCGCTCCCGGAGCCTGCCTCCCAATATCTTCTTCCCTTTGCCGCGCGCTCCAGATTTCTCTTCAAAATGGATTTCGCCGAACTGGAGTATATTGCCCGGCTGCGTAGCGGAGTGAAGGGTCACTTCTCCTACCGTCGCATCGCCTGGGCGATGAAGCAGGGGTTGGAACGTCTTGACCCCTTGCTTGGCGCCCTTGTCGAAGCCACGCCGCCCTGGGTCGAAGACCCGCTGAATCGTTAGCGATATCCTGGCCGTAATCCGATTCATCCGCTAAGATCTTCTTGCTCTCAAACCGATAACACTATCAAGCCGGGCTTTGGCCGGCCATTTGCTTTTACTTGCATGGCCGCACGACGAAAGCCGAATTCGGCTAGACGGAAAGTTTTGACGAACGATCAAGAAATAATGCGCCGAAGGAGTTATTGAAGCTACTGTATGCCATCTTCGCCACTGTCTAAGTATGCAGAAAGTGAAGTGCTGAACGCGCCGCCGGAGCGGCTGGTCCAGATCCTCTATCAATTAGGAATTAAAGCAGTTATCGCTGCACGGGAGTGCAACCGCCTGAAGGACATTCCTGGCCGGGTGCGCCACATCAATAAGGCGTTTGACGTCACCACCGAGCTTCTGAACGGGCTCGATCACGAGGCCGCGGCTGAGATTGCGGCGAATTATGGACGGCTTTATGACTACTGTCAGCGTCGTCTCATCGAGGCAAATACATCGCAGTCTGACGAAATTTTGGCGGAGGTTCAATCCTTATTCGAAGATCTCAGCGAAGCCTGGCAGATCGTCGTCACCAAGATGTCGACGGAGCGTAAACACATACTGTACTCAGCCGAACCGCCTGAAAATGCCGAGGAACTCGCAGGCTCGGTAAGCTGCGTCGGTTAGAATCATCAAGCGACTCGGAGGCGATGCGAGGCTTAGCCCTCGCCTCCCGCGGATTCTAGCGATCGTCACCCAAAATCGATGCCCACATCCTATCTGGACGTGACATCGGGCGGCGGCGGGACATTCCGGTTTTTCATCCATTCGATACTGATCTCGGCGTTCGCCTTATTCTTCGGAATCAGGCTGAGATCAGGCATGAAAATTTGCAATCCGGCTTCCGGCGTCATGCGGATATAGCCGTTTACCAACTGCTCTTCGTATTTCGCCAGATCGAGTTCAAACCATTGGTCATTCGAAGTATCGATCATGATGATGTCGGCTCCGTGCATGGTCAACCGCCCGAGCGTGAGGGTGCCGCCCCGGAGGCGTAAAAAGTTGCGCCACTGCTCGACGCGAATCTCATCCTTCTCTGTGGACTTGCCGTAAACCTCGTCCAGGGTCGAATTCACGATGCGAACTGCTGTGAGATGGCCGCGTATGTGCGGCGCGGGCATCAAGGTCGAACCATCAAGAAAGATGTCGTCACTGGTCACTTGAACACCTGCAACAGATTTAGCGTTGAACAAATCGGCGATCTTCAAGTTAAGACCGCGCAGCAAGCCTCTTACCGGAATTTTCACCACGGCGATTTTAAGAATGTGCAGCTGAATGCGGCCGTCGGGCAACGGCGACATCACGCTGGTCACCTCGATGGGCAAAGGCACAACCTTGCGGAGCGTGGCATTCAACTTCAATTGATTGCCTACGCCCGAAAGCCTGATGTTGCGCAACGAAGTCTTGCTTAACCCACTGGCATTCAGAAACGCGGAGATTTCGTCCAGGCTGACGTGCAGAGCGCCAGTATCTATATCGATAAAGAATGAATTCGGCTCGTCAAATGACGGGATAACGTTTGAATGAGCGCGCGTGAGATGCCCGTGTAACCAATTCACATAGACCTGCAGTCCGGGGCCTTGCCGAAGCAATAAATTGTGGGCGTAGATTACCGTCGAACTATCAGGCGCGGCCCCTCCACTCGCTGGGGCAGTCATTTGGCTAGCTGTAGGCGTGGGCGTTTGAGCCGGTCTTCTTGCCTCAAAGGTTCGCACAAGCAAAAACACCAGCGCGGCTACTAGCAAGAAAATCCCCAGGAGTTTGACGCGCACAAACCCATCCTAGACTGCCATAAAGTCTCCTGTCCGCACGCCTTGCTATAAACGGATATGCCTCGCTACGCGGCGATCGATATCGGCAGCAATTCCGTCCGGATGATGGCAGCCGAAGCCGGCCCGGAGATCCTGCGCGTCTTGGTCCAGGAACGTCAAGTCACACGGCTTGGCGCAAGCGTCTTCCGTGACGGACGTGTCAGCGAAGAAGCGTTGACGTTTCTCTGCGCTACGCTCACACGCTTCGCCACCGCATATCAAAAGTTTGATGTGCACGGCGTCCGCGCAGTAGCGACCAGCGCGGTCCGGGATTCTAGCAATCAACAGGAGTTTTTGGAGCGAACAGGAACTGCCCTCGGCACGCCCGTCGAAATCATTAGCGGCCAAGAAGAGGCGCGCCTCATTCACCTGGGCGTGGAGGCGCGCTGGCCCCGGCCAAAAGAACGAACGATGATCGTCGACGTTGGCGGCGGAAGTGCCGAGCTGATTTTGTCACAACATGGCGAATTATTAGATGCGGTCTCGCGCCCACTGGGCGCCGTTCGGCTCACTGAACTCTTCCTTGAATCCGATCCTCCCGCGCCTGATGAGCTGCACCGAATGAATGCCTATATTGACGAGAAACTCTTGCCGTTTCACAAGCGGCGTCACGAGGAAAAGCTTGACCGCGTAGTGGCCACCTCGGCCACTGCCGCCGCAATCGTTTGCGAAGTAAATGAGGTTCCCCGCCCCAAGCGGGACGCTGCCGACCGCCTGCGTGCGAGAACCACTCAGATCCGCAAACTATATGCGGAAGTCTCCAGCCGCGACTTGGCCGCTCGCCGGAAATTGGTGGGAATTGGCCCGCGCCGTGCCGAAATTATCGTGGCCGGATCTGCCGTTTTCTTGCGCGTGCTCGAGATGTTTGGATGCTCATCTCTTTACTACTCAACGGCGGGCGTCCGCGATGGAATCATTGCCGATCTCGCGGCCCGTGGGGTGGGGCGCGAGCTATCCCAGCTGTCACGCGAGCAATTGCTTGTTGTGGAAACCATGGCTAAGCGCTATGGCGTGGTGCTGCGGCATGCCCGCAGAGTAGCGTATCTCGTGCACCGGCTCTTTGAACTTCTGCAACCTCTACACGGATTGCCGCCCTTGGCAGGCAAGTTGGTCCAGGCGGCAGCCTACCTCCACGACGTCGGACATTTTGTCAGCGATACCGGCCATCATAAACACTCGGCCTACTTGGTCGCCAATGCCGACTTGCCCGGATTCACCAACAAGGAGCGCGTCACCATCGCCTCGCTCTGCCGCTTCCACCGCAAATCGATGCCCCAGCCCCGGCACATGCAATTTCAAGCACTCGACGCCGATTCGAAGCGCATTGTTATGACTTTAGCGCCACTACTCCGCATCGCTGACGCTCTCGACCGCGGCCATGGCCAAAAGGTCCATGATGTTCGAGGCGCTGTGAAAAACGGGGGATTGCATTTGATGGTGGAGGCTGATCCCGACGCGGACCTCGAAATTTGGGCCGCAGGCGAAGCCGCCCAAGCCTTCGAGCAAGTTTACTCGCTGCCCGTTACGTTCCAACGCTCGAAGCAATAGGTCACAAGCAAGACAATAGAAGGTCACCGAATTGCACTTGGAAGTAGTGGCGGTCGCGCGGATGCCTGACGCCCTTGTTAGGTGTGCCAATACGCTAGGCCTCGCACATTCCAGGGAGAGTGACGTGGATTATAAGGTAGGAACAGACGATCCGATTATCCATCCAGATAAAGGGGCCGGAGCCTTCGACTCAGAGTCAACGGAGATGTCTTCGCGAGCCGAAAAGCTACTATATTCTCAGCTACAGGCGGAAGCGTGGGCAGCTACGGGACCGAATGCGGTCCGTCATTTAAATCATTATTTCGACGAGTCAGGTGACCCGCTAACCATAGACTTGGTGGGAATGATTCGAGATGTTCCGTCTGCGAAGACGCTCTTCTTACTAGAATTGACAACGGCTCAAAAATTCGCTGAAACCTTGAAGCCGGGAACTTGGCAGATCACCTCACGACGCGCTTCGAATGGCTATGATACTCAGCGTGAAAATAAAGACTGGTTTTTCGCCGTTGGCGGGTATTCGGCCTGGGGGAAAGGAACTGTGAACGTGCCTCCATTTGGCGCCGCCAGGCAGTTCACGATGGACTTCGAATACAAGTTCTACGATCGTTACAACTGGGATAGTGGCAAATCAGTGCACATCGGACCTCTCAAGATTACGGACGATTTCATGGGAAAGTTTCAGCGCCAGGGTCTCGCCAAAGAATTCGACTCTGTGGGGTCCTACCAAGTCACTGTTAAATGGGCGCAAGGAAGCGCGCCCACGATCACGCCGAAACCGACCGGTGGTCGCTGAGAGAAACGTAAAGCATATGCGCTATAGCAGTCGCTTCTGTGTTCTTTTTTTTCTTGTGTTATCAGGATGTGTGAACGGAGATAAACCGATGAAGCAGGAAAGCAGGTCGCAGATTGAGGCCTTGGCTGGGATCAAACTTCCCGCTGACGCCAACGTTCTCTATCAAGGGGGCAGCGGACGGGATAAAGACGGTTTTCGCGAATACGTGGTTGGGAGCCGCTCAAATTTCGAGATCCCCGAAGGATCCGAAGTGAAGATACCCTCCGACTCGGTCGCCGCTACTATCGCTTCGCTTGTTCCGCCTGAGAAAACGGGCAAAATCTCCGGGCCTGAGGCGAATGTCTCGGATTGGGTTAACGATCAAGGCGAATGGCGCGCCAGTACCGTCGCGACCAGCCTTGGCTGGGTCTTGCATCTCGAAGATCTTAAAAATAAAGCTGCAAAATAAGCCCGTTTCGACGGGCCGCTGACCCCGGCGTGCGCTGGTCTAAGCCTTGGCGGTGAGACTTCGCAAGCGAAGGGTAAGACGGCTTTTGTAACGCGCGGCCGTGTTCTTTTTGATGATGCCCCACTTTGCCGCCCGGTCGACTGCGGAGAACGTTGCTGGTACAACCTTTGCCGCCCCCGCAGCGTCCTTCTGCTCCAGAAGGCGGCGCATGGTGCGGATCTGGTGACGCAAGCGCGTCTTCCGTACCTTATTGATGGTGGTCTTGCGCTCATCCATCCGCACGCGCTTCAACGATGAAACTGTATTTGCCATTTAGAAACTGTTTAAACCTGAATTCTGAATTGCGCCCGCAGCCGCCGCTGTCAACCTCCGACAGCGCGTATTTTGGCGTGCGGCCCTGTTCGAGCTACAATGTTAAGGATACCTGAGCAGCGCGGGCGATGCAAACCCGCCCCTGTCCGGGGCTGATTTGTCTGTTACCCTAAAAGTCCAAGCTTCGCCTAACTTGGAGTAACCCAACTTGGCCCAGCAGGTCGGCTCAGAGATTTCGCCAAGATTTCAATGGAACACGATACGAACACGTCGGGTGTCGCGACGGAAGACACTAAACCGCTGAACGGGGCCACTGAGCCTCAGCCAAAGCACGAGGCGAGTGACCCCACCGAAACTGCGGGAACTCACTCCCAGAACGCCGAATTGGACCGACTAGCCCGGGAAAAGCGCGACTTGCAGGAACTGATGCAGCGCCGTCAGGCGGAGTTTGAGAATTACAAAAAACGCGTCGAACGCGAGCGTGGCGAGCTCTTCGAATTCGCCAGCATGGATACCGCCAAAGCCATGTTGCCCATTTTGGACGATTTTGAGCGAGCACTTAAGGCCGAAAGCGCCGATAAAGTGTATGCGCGCGGTATGGAACTGATTTACCAGCGGCTATACGAATCCCTTAAGAAGATTGGTTTGGAACCGATCTCGACCGAAGGAACGCTATTCAATCCACATCTCCATCACGCCGTCGAGATGGTCGATTCGCCGGATGTCCCGGATCAGACGATCCTCGAAGAGTATCAACGCGGCTACAACTTCAAGGGCCGTCCCCTGCGTCCGGCTATGGTCAAAGTAGCCGTTCGCCAATAGTTCGCTAGGAATTCCAGTAATTAAAGACGATGGGCGTCGCCAAACGAGACTACTACGAAATCCTCAGCGTCACGCGCGATTGCGACGACCAGACGCTAAAGTCTGCCTACCGCAAGCTTGCGTTGCAGCATCACCCCGACCGTAATCCCGGCAACACGGATGCCGAGGAGCGGTTTAAGGAGGCTGCCGAAGCCTACTCTATCCTGAGCGATCCTCAGAAACGGGCCGCCTACGACCGGTTTGGCCACCAAGCCGTCAATGGAGCATCCGCGCCCAATTTTGACGAATCACAGTTCGCCGATTTTGGAGACATACTCGGTGACCTGTTCGGGTTCGGTGACATGTTCGGACGCCGTGGCGGCGGTGGCCGTGGTCAACGTGTTCAGCGTGGCGAGGACATTCGCTACGATCTCGAAATCAGCTTTGACGACGCGATGCGAGGCCTTTCGGCCGACCTTTTGGTGCCGCGCCTGGAAGCATGTACAAAGTGCCGGGGCACTGGCGCGGAGCCGAATGGCGGCCTAGTTACTTGTTCGTTGTGCAACGGCCGCGGCGAAGTCCTCTACCAGCAGAGCTTTCTCAGCATCCGCAAGACCTGTCCCACCTGCGGAGGCCGAGGCCAAGTCATCCGTCAGGCGTGTTCGCAATGCCGTGGCGAAGGGTTTCATCGTACCGAGAAGAAGCTTAAGGTCAACATCCCGGCGGGTGTCGATACTGGCACACGCTTGCGTTTGGGTGGAGAAGGGAATCCTGGACCACAGGGCGGCCAACCCGGCGACCTGTATGTCGTTCTCAAGGTCGCCGAGCATCCCATATTTGAACGCCGCGAAAGCGATTTGCACTGCACGTTGCCCGTCAACGTCGCGCAAGCCGCACTGGGCGCTGAAATCACTATCGAGACTTTTGACGGTCCGCAAATCATCCGCGTCCCGGAAGGCGCACAATCCGGTGCTCAGTTCAAACTGCGCGGGTTAGGCGTGCCGGAGGTCAATGCGCGCGGCCGAGGCGATCTATATGTTCATGTGGATGTTCAGATCCCCAAGAAACTGACTCGGGAGCAGCGCCGCCATTTCGAAGAGCTCCGTACGCTGCTTCCCACCGACAACGCGCCTCACGAGAAGAGCGTCTTCGAAAAGGTCCGCGACTTCTTCGGGTAACTGCGAACCCTAAGAAGGTCGATCTTCTTGCGGCAACGACAGAATATCCCGGCAAAGCTTGGCAAACGAAGGTGCAGTTCTCGCGGCCTCCAGATCTAGCATATTCGCGAACGCGGATTGATCGATCGCTGGTGAATATGTTCGACTCGGATCCATATTCGCTCTCAGCCACTCCTTCGCACCACGTATAGCTTCGGGATTATTGGGCGGCAGGAGCGAACTTTTAAGTCCACGTCGACCTGATAGTGAGACTGCTGCCGCCAAATACCAAGCTTCCCACTCGCAGTGCGCGAGGACAACCCTGACAGGCAGATGCGCTGCCGCGAGTACGGCGCGCTTTAGCAATTCAGGACCGAGTTGGCACGGAGGCTCGCCATCACTGTCAAGGACAACGACAATGGCTCCTTTGCGATTGGTTTTCCTCGCCGCCAGCTCGATGGCCTTTTCGAGCTCGTTCGCCTTCAGCAGACTGTCGCGTGGTTTTCGTATGGGCTGCAGTATGTTGGCAAATCGGCTGGGGCGAGCCTCAGCAAGAATTCTTCTAATTACGATTGGCAAAGCTTCGACCTCGCCATGCCCTTCGACAATGCTCGCGATACTCAACATTCTAAGGATCAGTCGGCAGTGAACAGCGCTGGCTTCGCTGTTGATTGGTCAAGCTGCATCGGCTTGAGTTGGTCCATGCGCAGAAGCTCTCCAGCCGTGTACAACTTGTCGCGCAGGCTTGAACGGGCTGCCTCATTCAGCGACGCGATGCGGGTCGTTCCCCCCCCTGCATCTACTGCCAAGATCGATCCCGTAGAGATCTCGGGGCTCTCCAGGAGATCTGGGCTATGACTGCTCACAATGAGTTGACCAAATCGAGATCCTTCTGCGAGAGCATCGAAGAGGATCCCGGCCGCCGCCGGATGCAACCCTGTTTCCGGTTCCTCAATTGCGATAAGCGTCGGTCGCGATTCATTCCCGGCGCGCTGAAAAAGTGCGACGAGTACGCCAAAGGCGCGCAACGTACCGTCCGACATGCTACTCGCGAGGAACGTATGCGAGCCCGAATTAGCAGACTCGTACTCGAAATTTAGGAGCTTGTAGGTTTTGAACGTTTCGGAGCTTATAGTGCGCAACCCTGGAACAATGCGTTGCATGTAGTCCGTTATTCGCTTGGCAGCATAAGGATTTTCAACGCTGATGCGGTCAAATACGCTGGCGATATTTGACCCGTTCGGCTCCATAACATCCGCTGGACCAGAGGTGTCGAGGTCCACCTTCATCGCC
>JBARMQ010000484.1:0-26987 GCA_049802535.1 Bryobacteraceae bacterium
GCGCAGCACCCAAACACGGTTCAGCTCTTCGCGCGGCATCAGCAGTTCTTCCTTACGCGTTCCACTCCGGTTAATGTCAATGGCCGGGAAGACACGCTTGTCCACCAATTTGCGATCGAGATGGATTTCCATGTTGCCGGTGCCTTTAAATTCTTCAAAGATCACGTCGTCCATGCGGCTGCCGGTATCGATCAAGGCGGTAGCCACAATGGTCAGCGAGCCACCTTCTTCGATATTGCGCGCCGCGCCAAAAAATCGCTTCGGCCGTTGTAGAGCGTTTGAATCGACGCCGCCCGAGAGTACCTTGCCCGAAGGAGGCACAACGGTATTGTAGGCGCGCGCGAGACGTGTAATGGAATCAAGCAGAATGACGACGTCACGCTTGTGTTCGATTAACCGCTTGGCCTTCTCGATAACCATTTCGGCCACCTGGACGTGACGCGACGCGGGCTCGTCGAATGTTGAACTGATCACCTCGCCCCGTACCGAACGCTGCATGTCGGTGACTTCTTCGGGGCGTTCATCAATGAGGAGAACGATCAGGTTGATCTCCGGATGACTGGTAGTGACCGAGTTGGCGATGCTCTGCAGCAGCATGGTCTTACCGGTGCGTGGAGGCGCAACGATCAGACCGCGCTGACCTTTGCCAATGGGCGTCAGCAGGTCCATCACGCGGCCCGAATAGTTATCTTTGACGGTTTCGAGTTTCAAACGCTCATCGGGATAGAGCGGCGTCAGGTTATCAAAGAAGATCTTGTTGCGGGATTCCTCGGGTGGTTCGAAATTGATCGCGTCGACCTTGATCAGCGCGAAATAGCGTTCGCCTTCCTTCGGCGGACGGATCTGGCCGGAAACCGTGTCACCGGTGCGCAGATCGAAGCGCCGGATTTGCGACGGCGAGACATATACATCATCAGGTCCCGGAAGATAGTTGTATTCGGGAGCGCGCAAGAACCCGAAACCATCGGGGAGGCACTCCAGCACGCCCTCAGAAAAGATCAGGCCGCTCTTTTCCGCTTGCGTTTGCAGAATTTTGAAAATCAGTTCCTGTTTGCGTAGACCGGCTGCCCCAGCCACACCCAGATCTTTGGCGATCTGATTGAGCAGTTGGATGCTCATATCCTTGAGTTCAACCAGATCGAGCGTCGTCGCGCCGTTCTTCTGATTCTGCCCGCCGGTATTGCCAATGGAGTGGCGGCCACGACGCTTTCCATCGTGAATTGAACCCTGGGGCGCTTGTGGCGAGCCTTGTGTGGGCAATTGGACGGGTGCTTGCACAGAGCCTTGGGCCGAGCCTTGTAACGGCGCCTGAGCAGGCCCTTGCGCGGCTACTGGGATCGGCGCCTGAGAGCTTGGCGCTTGGGAGCTTGGCGCTTGCGGCAGCGCTTGTCCTTGCGCCGAACCTTCCGGAGCCTTGACAGGAGCTTCCTGCACGCTGGACTTGGATTCTTGAGGGGGTTGCGCCTCCTGAACCGATTTCAGCTCTTGAGCCTGCTTCTCCTGGACGGGGCGCGCCTCGCCGTTGGCCTTTGGCGCTCCTTGTTTCACATCTGCGATCAAACGGCGCGAGCCATCGCTCTGCTTATGTTCGCTGTGCTTAGTTTCGCCCGGTTTAGCATCGCCCTTATGTTCGTGGCGGGATTCAGCCCGCCCACGTGGGGCAGTCCGTTCGGGCTTTGGCTCAGGGGCGTCGGACGCCTTAGATTCGCCCGTCCGGGGCTTGCTCTCGCCGTCGGTTGCCGGTTGTGCGTTTTTCTCCCCGGTCGCGCGCGCTGCCGAGTTGGCATCCTGGCTCAAGCTTGAGCCGGAGTCGTCCACGTTTGGCGTGACGTTGTCCGTTGCGCTTGGCGTCTCGGTGGGCATGCCTTCGGCGGCTGCCGCGGGGGTACTTACATGTTCTTGATCTTCGAGATGACTTGCCAAATTTCCCTCACTCCCCGGCCGTCTAGAGCCGAGAACGGCACTGCTTGTTGATCCGGTAATTCCTTTTGGATCGCATCCAGAGCCGATTTGAATTGGTTCTTACTCTTCAGTTTGTCGACCTTGGTGACAACCACCTGGTATCGACGGTTATGGAACTCGAGCCAAGCTTTGAGTTCCCGATCCATATCCATCCATCCACGCCGCGCGTCGATGAGCAGGAAAGAGAGCGCTAAGCAATCCCTCCCTGTCAAATAGCTTTCGATCAGCTTCTTCCAATTCGCGCGCTCTTCCAGAGAGACGCGCGCGTAACCATAACCTGGCAGGTCGACGAAATGAACATGATCGTCGATCCGGAAAAAGTTGATTAATTGCGTGCAACCAGGGCGGGAGCTGGTAAAGGCCAACTCCGATTGCCGAGCCACCAGCCGGTTCAGCAGACTCGACTTGCCAACGTTGCTGCGTCCGAGGAAAGCAAACTCGAGCGCCGTTTCACCAAATCCCATCAGTGGAAACTGCGACGAGTGCGCCGCGCTGATAATCAGGCTCGCCACTGGTTGCGCTTCCACCACTTCTTTCCTATCTTTAAGGCCGAGTGCCTCCGTAGGCTCGATCCCTAGTGGGTCAGATTCTCTTCCACCGTTCGAACCGCTAAATCCGCCGCCGTGGCCGTCGAAGCCAGTGGCAGAGCGACAATCTCACGTTCCAGAGCAATCTTCAACACTTCGTCCATTGAGGAAACGAAGTCTAATTTCATTTCCTTCCGGACGTTCTCGGGTATGTCCACCAAATCCTTTTCGTTGTCCTTGGGTAACACTACTTCGTAAATTCCATGCCGATGAGCGGCCAGCAACTTTTCCTTCAGTCCACCGATGGGCAGCACGCGCCCGCGCACAGTGATCTCCCCCGTCATGGCGAGATCGTATCGGACCGGAATGCCCGTAAGCGTGCTACAGATGCTGGTTGCAATCGTAATACCAGCCGAGGGACCATCCTTCGGAATCGCACCTTCAGGGACGTGAACGTGTATGTCCAGGTGTCGATAGAAGTCTTTGGGCAGACCAAGATATTGGGCGCGTGAGCGGATGTAACTCATGGCCGCATGCGCCGACTCCTGCATGACGTCGCCCAGCTTTCCCGTGGTAGTCATCTTGCCACGGCCTTCCATAGCAGTCGCTTCGGTCGTCAAAATTGAGCCGCCCACCTCAGTCCAAGCGAGCCCTGTGGTAGCGCCAATTTCGTTCTGTTTGTCCAGATCGCGATCGCGGAACCGTTGTGGACCCAATAGGTCGGTGACAACAGTCGGCGTGACGACAACCTTTTCAATCGGAATGAGCGGAACTTCTTCCTTCTTGGCCTTTTTCTTGCCCTTCTTTGGTTCTTCGGCCGCGGCAGCTTCTTCTTCGATTATTTCGATGCCATCCGTCCCGGCGGCAACTGGTTCCGGCACGACGCCTCCTGCGGGCGATTGCGCCTCGACCAGCTTCCGGGCGATCTTCCGGCACACGTTGCCGACTTCGCGCTCCAAATTCCGGACACCCGCTTCGCGAGTGTAGAACTGAATCAGAGACTGAAGACCGCTATCGGTGAAAGCAACTTGTTCGTCGGTGACACCGGTATCTTTGCGCTGTTTCGCCACCAGAAATCGTTTCGCGATTTCCAGCTTTTCAAGTTCCGTGTACCCGGATAGCCGGATGACTTCCATACGATCTTGCAGAGCCGCCGGAATGGTGTGCAGGACGTTGGCCGTGGCGATGAAAAAGACTTGGCTCAAATCGTATTCGACGTCCAAGTAGTGGTCCACGAACATGTAGTTCTGTTCCGGATCGAGAACTTCGAGTAACGCTGCCGACGGGTCTCCCCGGAAATCCATGGACATCTTGTCAATCTCATCCAGCATGAAGACCGGATTACGGGTTCCGGCTTTTTTCATCATCTGTATGATTTGCCCAGGCAATGCTCCGATATAAGTACGGCGATGGCCGCGGATTTCGGCTTCGTCGCGAACTCCACCGAGCGACATGCGAACGAACTTGCGGCCGGTGGCCTTCGCCACTGACATCCCCAAGGAAGTTTTTCCAACACCGGGAGGGCCAACGAAGCACAGAATCGACCCTTTCGGGTTTTGCACCAGACGCCGCACGGAGAGAAACTCCAGAATGCGTTCCTTAATCTTTTCGAGCCCGTAATGATCGCTTTCGAGAACCTGACCCGCGTATCTCAGATCGCGAATTTCTTTGGATCGTTTTTTCCATGGCACCGCGAGGAGCCAATCCAGATAATTCCGCGAAACGGTGGACTCGGCCGACATCGGGGGCATGCCTTCGAGACGCTTGAGCTCGGCCATCGCCTTCTCCTGCGCGTCCTTGGTCATCCCGGCGGCTTCAATGCGCTTCTTCAGTTCATCGAATTCGCTCTTTTCGCCGCGTCCCAACTCCTTTTGAATGGCCTTGATTTTTTCGTTGAGGTAATACTCTTTTTGAGCCCGCTCCATTTGGCGCTTTACGCGGCCTTGAATGGTGCGATCGACGTTCAACTTTTCGATTTCGATATCGAGCAATTCGGCGACGCGAGTCAACCGGTCAATGGGATCGAAAATTTCGAGTAATTCCTGTTTTTCTTCGATCGTCAATTGCAGATTTGCGCCAACCGTGTCCGCCAATTTCCCCGGATCGTCGACACGAATCGCCGCGATCATGGTCTCGTAGTTCAGATTTTGGCTGAGCTTTACATAAGACTCGAATAGGCTCGTGACACGACTTGTCAGGGCTTCCAGTTGACTGCCCTGCTCCACCTTGAAGCTGGTAGTCTTGACGACCGCCCGGAAATATCCCTCTTCTTCGCTGACCGAAACGATCTTTCCCCGTTCAACGCCTTCGACCAGAACCTTAATATTCCCATCCGGCTGCTTCAGACTCTGAACGATATTGGCAACGGTTCCCACCGAATAAATCTCATCCGGCCGCGGCTCATCTACCGAGGCGTCGTGCTGTGTCGCCAAAAAGATCTTCTTGTCGCCAAGCAGCGCTTCCTCAAGCGCGCGTACGCTTGACTCACGGCCCACCACAAACGGAGTCATCATGTACGGAAAAATGACGACGTCCCGGATGGGCATCATGGGTAAGCGTTTGGTATCAGATTTATCTTTCGTCGTAACCATTTGTTGTTTTCTTAGGGTTTAAGCGCGCGCGGGAGTGAGAACTAAGAGGTCAACTCATGTATAATCGCCCGCAAACCAGCGGGCGATGAATGAAGACCTGCGTAATCGGAATAACGGCTCCTACTTATTTAGTCGGCATGCCGAGCCGCAAACATTAGCGCGCCACCGGCTCACCAGGAGCCAGGGCGACTAGCCCGCCTTCTCCAATACTGCCATGTTTATCTTCTGCGAGAGTACCATCTCTTTGGTCACGACAAATTCCCGGACCTTCTTAAATGTAGGGAGATAGTACATCAGGTCCAACATCAGATCTTCCAGGATCATCCGTAGGCCGCGAGCGCCAACTTTGCGCTCCATCGCGAGTTGGGCAACCGACTCAAGTGCGTCGTCGCTAAACTTCAGCTTAACATTCTCAAATTCAAACAGCTTCTGATACTGCCGGATGATGGCGTTCTTAGGCTTGGTGAGAATCTGAACCAACGCGTCTCGCGAGAGGTCCTCTAGCACAGCGGTTACTGGCATGCGTCCGATGAACTCGGGTATGAATCCGTACTTAATCAGATCCACCGGTTGGCACTGTGCCAATAAGTCCGTATCTCGCCGCACTGAGCTTGCCGCCCGCCGCGCCAATTCACTCTTCTCATCGGAAGCAACAAACCCGATGGATTTCGTACCCGAGCGGCGCGCGATTACCTTTTCCAATCCCACGAATGCGCCACCGCAGATGAACAAAATATTGGTAGTATCGACGGGAGTGAATTCCTGGTGGGGGTGCTTACGGCCGCCTTGGGGGGGAACGTTAGCAACGGTACCTTCCAGAATTTTCAATAATGCCTGCTGGACGCCCTCGCCCGAAACGTCTCGAGTAATGGACGGATTTTCGTCCTTGCGGCCTATTTTGTCGATTTCGTCGATATAAATGATGCCGGTTTGGCAACGCTGGACGTCCCAATCGGCGTTCTGTAGAAGACGCAGAATGATGTTTTCGACATCCTCACCAACATAGCCAGCTTCGGTCAATGTGGTTGCGTCCACTATCGCGAACGGCACATCGAGGATTCGGGCTAAGGTCTGGGCCAGCAACGTTTTTCCGGTACCTGTCGGACCAATCAGCAGAATATTTGATTTCGACAGCTCCACTTCGCTGCCACGCTGCTTGTTCATCTGGATCCGCTTGTAATGGTTATAGACGGCCACCGCCAACTTCTTCTTGGTGGACTCTTGGCCAATTACGTACTGATCCAGATATTCCTTGAGCTCTAAAGGCCGTGGTAACTTTCCCGGGGTGCCATAATTTTGGTCGTGGCGATCGTCTTCGATGATCGAATTGCAGACCGCGATGCATTCATCGCAAATATACGCACGCGGATAGTCGCTGGGTGAAGAGATTAGCTTGCCGACTACATCTTGGCTTTTGTGACAGAAGGAACAGCGTAGGGAATCGTCGGATCCAGCGCGTTTCAAACTCGTTCTCCTACTAATAGAGGCATCAGAGATCCGATACCCTGATCGGAATAGGTTCACCCACAGTATATCAGCAGTATTTGAACTTCAAACCCGCAACCTGCCGAATCTTGCAGTCCTTTGAAGCTCGATAGATCATCAACTTCAACAGAATCCCGAGCATTTTAGTGCCCACATACGCCTTACAGCCTTTCCGAGAGGTGCGACATAATCAGCGCGAGCGCACCAGCACCCAAAGCCTGGACGAGCTGGGGATGTTGGGCATAGAAATTACCTGCGCGCTCGACAACAGAGGGATCCTGCTGCTGCGCATGCGCGGCGAGCTGTTGTACAGCTTCGGGCGCTACCTGCTGGGCTTGCTCGGGCGTGACAGTTCCACCATGGAGAAAACCAGAGAACTGCTGAAGCAAACCGCCTCCAAGAGTTGGTCCGGCGGTGCTGAGCAACTCACTCAATATGCCGGCGCGCTGCTGTCCATTGGACTGGCCGAAGAGCTGGCTGAGCATTTGCGGAAACGGAGGAGTCTGGTTTGACTGAAAAGCAGCGGTCAGGCCGCTGGCGAGATGTTCGGGCGGAGCGTGCTGCGCCGCCTGCGCGAAGTCTTGTTGCGCATTCGGAGGTGGCGCTGAAACATCCGAGCCAGCGTATGAGCGCAACATGTTCGCGATATCAAGCAGTCCCATATTAAAAAGTGTCCGTCAATTCCTGGCCGGGCATTGAGGTCTCCCGAGAGTGGATGACGGCGGCGCGATTCCGTTGCACACGGATGTAGCGCGCAACCGGATCGCCGGGTTCAGTCGGTATTGGGACGCGGCGGATTAGCCCAGTGGCCGGATTCGTCTTTGCCACTGACGATCACGCCCTTACCGTTCCAACCGAGACCGGCTCTCACGATCGAAGGACAATAGCGGAGCGTCAGGCCGCACCGCCGTCGATTGGATTGGTTGGCTTCCGACCCGTGGAGGAGCAGGTCGCTATGCATCGAAATCTCGCCAGCCTCAAGCTCGACATCGATCGGCTGGCCGAGACTTTCGGCATTCGGCACGGTCTGGTTTAGTACATTCGCCTCGTCTGTCTCGCTGAGGGTGTAGGTCAGGTGGCCCAACGTTTGCGATCCAGGAATATACCGCATGCAAGCGTTTTCGGCATCGGCGTCGTCAATCGCCAACCACACCGTGACGGCCATCGAAGGTGTGAGCGGCCAATAGCTCGAGTCCTGATGCCACGACACCCGTTTCCCGTCCCCTGGCATCTTACAGAAGAAATGCGATCCCCATGCAACAACGTCGTCGCCCACAAGGTCTTTTACGCACGCCACAATGCGCGGATCGGTGAGGATGTCATATACGCCCCCATAGCGCAAATGCGCCGTGCTAATGGAGTAACTGTTGCCGCCGGCAGCAAGCGTTCGGGCGAGCAGATCGTCGAAATAACTCCGGATGTTCGCAATTTCCTCCCGATCGAAGATGCGAATGCCCTTGAGATAGCCGTTCTCATTGAAAAAGGTAATTTGATCACGCGACAGAGTCTTCGGGTTTTCGACGGTCGACGGATGAAAGCGCAAATCGCGCTCGGACTCGCTGAGTTCCTCGGTGCTGGGGATAAAGCTGGGTGTCGATGGAGTGGTTGCCATGGTGGAGATTCGTCTCTACATCTCACTTTAGATCGGATGAACTTGAAGTAAGTTGCAAGCCCTGCATCCATGCTCTGGGAGTCGAAATCGAAACCCCAGGACGCGGGTCGTATGCCCTCAGAATGCTGTGTCGCAATCGAGATGTATTATGGCGTACTGGCAGTCTTGCGCCGCGGCAAGCCAAAGGCCATGATGGCGGTATGACCGAATTATTTCAGCTGAACAAGCAAGAGCTCGTGTCGTTTGTCGGCACTTCAAATTCTGAAGCCGCCAAGACCTTTTATCGGGATACCCTGGGCCTTCGGCTGGTCTCGGAGCAACTGCCGTTCGCTCTGGTTTTTGATTCCAATGGGTCCACCATTCGGGTCTCGATCATGCCAAACTTAATCCCGGCGGAACATACGGTCTTGGGGTGGAACGTCGCGGATATCGTACTGGCGGCCAAAACGCTTAAGACCGCGGGGGTCGAATTCACGCGATATCCGGGTATGGAGCAGGACGAATGGGGAGTCTGGACAGCGCCTGGAGGTGCGAAGGTTGCCTGGTTCAAAGATCCGGACGGTAATACCCTGAGCCTCTCTCAACTCAATGCGTCTGAGTGAGAAAAAGGATGCATCGGGGAGCTATTGGCGCGAGCCTATGCCCCTTCGACGGCCCAGCCGGTAGGGATTGCGTGGCTGCGGCTGTGACGTTTTTGAAGGTACGGTAAACGAGGGCCTCAGCCAGCCCTGAGTGGACGTCCCCGCAGCCGTTTCGAGCGCCGGCGTCTCCGTCCCGCCTAAAGCCTCCGCTTCGGCTTTTGCAATTAGGGGCCTAGACGTGTATACCAACGCCATGCTGAGTCCGGCGATCATCGGAAAATAATAATCCCAGGCGATCGCATCGAAGAAGAAGTGAATCGATAACGCAACGAGGGCCAGTAAAGCACATACCGACATTGACCGAAGCTCCTCAAGCCTGAGGCGGCGAGCGGTCTTGCCGAGTCGAATCAACTGTATGTAACAGATGGCAAATACGGTGCAGAACAAGCCGAATCCCGGAATGCCCGTTTCGCTCGAGACTTGGACGTATGAATTATGGCTCGCAATCCAAATCGGTTTCTCACCCTTGCTGGTGGAAAGTTCGGCGGAGGCCGGAATGAAGTCACCCATACCTACGCCGGCAATTGGGTGCATATAGGTCAGCTCGATGCCTTGCTCCAGCTTATATTTCCGCGTATCGGCCGATTCCCGCGCGGAACGGGCCGCCTCATCCGAGACTGAATCCGGGTTGAGGATGGTCAAATAGCGGCTCACGCTCGCCTGATCGAGCAACAGTAGTCCAATGGCAGCACCCGCCGCGCCGATACAGAGGAGCTTGATCTTGTTCGCGAATGAGACTTGTACGAATGCGATCACGAAAAGCACCACAGCGATGATGATTCCGGCGCGCGAGACGGTTTTCAGGCTGTAAACAATCGAACCCAAGAAGGCCGCCGCGAGTGGGATCTTCCAAACGACCTTGGATCGGCCGATGACGTAGGCAATGAAGGGCAGCCCCAGCATGAGGTGGAACGCGACTTCGTTGGCGTTTGCCATGCTTCCAAACGATTCAAACCGATCCCCCGCCAGATGGCCCGATAGGATCACGACGACCAGCGAGACGACCGCACCGATCCCCAGAAACATAAACACTTTGCGAGTGTGATCGAAGCTGCGGGAAAGGCCGGCGATGATGAAGAAGGCGGCCACCGATTTAAGCCAAATATTGCCGAACACCTCAAGGCTTTCTGAATGCCAGGAGCTGAACGGCATGATTACTACGGCCCAAAACGTAAAAACTAGAAAGATCAGACCTGCAGGTGTTCCGGCAGCGCGCAGGAAATCGCCGCCCAGGAAGATGACCAGCAGGCCCACGGCCGAAATGACCATCATCAGGTAGAGATTGCCGAAGCCAAAGAGAAGTGAAGCCTCAAATATGCGGGAAAAGAGGAAGAAAACGTAGGTGGCGAGAAGAATCGGAGCAAAACCTAATGCTCGCTCTTGCCAGTTGTGGCGGTGAAGCTCCGGTGCAGTTGGAGCGGGCGACATCCAATTTTCCCGTCCGGACGCATTGCTGCCCAGCGGATTTACAGAGGAAGACCCGGCAACAGAGGGTTTTAAGGCGCCAATCCCGGAGACGGCGGGCTTATTGGCAGAAGGCGTCAGGCTGCTCGACATCTGTATAAGTTCGCGCGTCAAGAATCCTTATCGGCGCAACTGTCCCCAGTCTACAGGAAGCTGTCAGGCGCCTGCCAAGGTTCGTTTATGCTCAGTATGAGACTGCATGCCAGCCTATCAACGAATACTTCTGAAAATCAGTGGTGAGGCACTCGCCGGAGGGAATTTGTTTGGACTTGATCCCGAGCGAGTCCGTTCTCTGGCAGCGGAGGTGGCCGAGGTTGTTCGGGCCGGCGTCCAGGTAGGTTTGGTCGTGGGTGGAGGAAATTTTTTTCGCGGTGTTGCCGCTGCGGCGCAATGCATGGACCGTGTCACCGGCGATCACATGGGCATGTTGGCAACCGTGATCAACGCACTGGCATTCCAGGACGCCCTGGAACGGCAGGATGTGCCAACTCGTGTGATGACGGCAATTCAGATGCATCAGGTTGCCGAACCTTATATACGGCGCCGCGCGATCCGCCACATGGAAAAGGGCCGAGCGGTGATTTTTGCAGCCGGTACATCAAACCCGTATTTTTCGACCGACACCGCGGCGACGCTACGCGGCTTGGAAATTCACGCCCAGGTGATCGCGAAGGCGACTAGCGTGGACGGAGTTTACGATAAAGATCCCAAAAAATTTCCTGACGCCGTTAAATACGCGGAAGTTGGTTATACGGAGGTTCTGTCGAAGGCGCTCGCCGTGATGGACGCTTCGGCGGTCGCGATGTGCCGCGACAACAACATGCCGATTGTTGTATTCAACTTGAGAGCGAGCGGCAATATAATGCGAATGGCGATGGGCGAGACAATCGGCACCATGATTCGCTAAAAGATCAAGCTTATGAAACCAGAACAGCCCACGGTTCCTGCCGCAAACGGCGCAAAGAACGTCAAGGAAGTGGAGACGAATGCGCGCGCACGCATGGACAAGGTCCTGCAGGAATTGCAGCATGAAATGAGCAACATTCGCACGGGCCGCGCCAACATCGGTCTGCTGGACAGCGTTCGTGTGGATTACTACGGCACGCCTACGCCGTTAAACCAAGTCGGGCAACTACATGTGCCGGAACCCGCCATGATCACAGTGCAGGCGTATGACTCATCGCTGATCGGAGCGATTGAGAAGGCGATTCGCAGTGCTGACTTAGGTCTGAACCCCTCAAACGATGGCAAGCTGATTCGGGTTCCGGTACCGCCGCTGACAGAGGAGCGGAGACGCGATTTGGCGAAGAAACTCAGCCATGTGGCCGAAGAACGCCGCGTTGGACTCCGCAATATCCGGCGCGATGCAAACGAACAGTTCAAGAAGATGTTGAAGGATAAAACCATTAGCGAAGACGAGGAGCGGCAGGCGTTGGATACGATTCAGAAGCTGACCGACGGGCAGATCGCGAAGCTGGATCAAGCCGCGAAAGCAAAAGAAAAAGAGATCTTGGAATTCAAATAGGCCGGCCCCCATATGAAACTCAAGGTCGCATTCGGCAAAGACGGGCTGACGCTAGATTTGCCGGAAGGCTACGCATACCGCGTGCTGGAGGCAAAATCGGCCGCGCCACTGGCGGATGTGACGGGAGCGCTCCGCTATGCGATCGATTCGCCTATCGGCTGCGCGCCACTGCGGGATCTGGCGCGCGGCAAGCGAACCGCAGCCATTTCGGTTTGCGATATCACCCGGCCGGCGCCCAACTCGGTCACGCTCCCTCCGCTGCTCGATTGTCTTGAGCAGGCTCAAATTGCGCCCGGCGATATAACGATCCTGATCGCAACCGGTCTTCACCGGCCCGCGACCGAAGAGGAGATTCTGCGAATTGTTGGGCCGGCAATCGCCTCGCGCTACCGCATTGTCAATCATCAGGCGAAGGAGTTGGAGGAACATCGCTTTCTGGGCGAGACCAGCCGGGGCACGCCGGTCTACATCGATGAAAGATTCGTTTCGGCCGATCTGCACATAACCCTCGGATTTATTGAACAGCACCTGATGCTGGGTTTCTCCGGCGGCCGCAAATTGATTGCTCCCGGCTTAGCCGCGCAGGAGACGATCAAGGTGCTGCATAGCCCGAAATTTATGCGGGAGCCGAAGGCCATCGAGGGCTCAATTGCCGACAACCCCCTGCACCGCGAGTTACTCGAGATTGCGCGGATGGCGCGGCATGACTTTATGTTGGACACGGCTTTAACGCGCACTCGCGACATCGCGGGAGTGTTTGCCGGCGATCCTGTGCAGGCACATTCGGCGGGTGTCAAATTTGTGAGTGAAGCACTGCTCGAACGGCTTCCGCAGCCTGCTGACGCCGTGTTGACCACTGCGGCTGGTTACCCACTGGATCTGACGTTCTATCAGGCCATTAAGGGCGTCACGGCGGCGCAGCATATCGTAAAGCCTGGCGGACGAATTTTGTTGATAGCCGAATGTGCGGAGGGTGCTGGGGCCCAGGAGTTTGCCCAAAAACTGCTTGAATTTCGAAGCTATAGTGAGCTGTTGAATCAAATTGCGCACGCGCCGGTCGTGGTAGACCAATGGCAAATCGAGAAACTTGCCCTGGCGGGTGAAAAATACGAGATCTTTTTTTATGTGCCTGGTCTGCCTGACCATTTGCGGGCGGGACTGGGCGGCCGTGTGTATGACCGGCCGGAACATGCCCTTGCTGCCTTTTTGAAGGGCCTGCCGAAGTCTGCGCAAATCGCTGCTATTCCCGAAGGGCCCTATGTATATGCCCGGGTGGAAGAGCCGGTGTTGGCATAGCCTCAAGTGAACGTCGAGCCCACGCTTGACAAATCGGCGCTTGCCTTAGTTCAGACCCTGGACGACTTCGAAGCCTTGGCGAAGTCGCACTTACCGCATCGCGCCTATGAGTTTGTCGCGGGCGCGGTAGGCGACGAGATCACCTCCGCGGAAAATCGGGCAGCATTTGGGCGCACTCGATTGCAACCCCGCATTTTAGTGGATGTAAGCCGCACCGACACGTCCGTGACACTCTTCGGGCGCCGGCATGCGCATCCGATCTTGCTTGCCCCTACTGGCTATCACAAGCTCTTCCATGCAGAAGGCGAACGAGCGACTGTTCGCGGCGCGAACTTAGCCGAAAGCACACTGATCGCAGCGTCATTTGCCACAACGTCGATCGAAGATATGGCGGCGCTGGCAACTCAGCCGCTGTGGTTCCAACTGTATATGAACCCGGACCGAGGCATTACGCGGGAACTGGTGGAGCGCACAATAGCAGTTGGATGTGAGGCCATCTGCGTCACGGTTGATACGCCATCGAATGGCCCGCGGGATCGGGAGTTGCGCGCCGGATTCGTCTTACCGCCGGGAGTCGAGCGCGTAAACTTGTCGACCCTTCGGGGCGGAGTTGCGGCCTCTCCGGATCGCCCGTCTGGAAGGCACATTTATTCGGCGCTACGGTCGGCTAGCGCGACGTGGGCGGATCTCGAGTGGTTGCGGTCGCTGCTCAAAGCTCCGCTGTTGATCAAGGGCGTTCTTCACCCTGACGACGCTGACCGGGCTATCGACGCAGGCTGCGATGGCGTGGTTGTTTCCAATCATGGCGGAAGGACGATTGATACCGTGCCGGCTACTTTAGAAGTCTTGCCCAGAATTGCCGACCGTGTTGGGGGCAAGACCACGATCCTGTTCGATGGCGGCATCCGTCGCGGAACCGACATCTTCAAGGCGATGGCCTTAGGCGCTTCCGCGGTGTGCATCGGACGACCCTATTTATACGGCTTGGCGGTAGGAGGAGAATTCGGTATCGCCCGCGTGATGGAGATCTTGCGGTCCGAACTGGAGATGACGATGTGCCTAGTTGGCTGCCCCGAACTGGGCAAGGCGACTCGGGCGTGGATCGGCTAAGGCCCCCTGCCAATCTTCGAAGATCCGTATGATACCGGAAAAGACTTCGTCCGGCGATCGAACCGCGGCGATGCAGTGATAATCGCCCTCTTGGTAATGACGCAGAAGGGGACCGGCAGTCCTATGGTAGATCTGTAGCCGTTCGCGCACCGCGGCGGGGCTATCGTCGATCCGGCACACGAGCGGAGCACCATCTCGCGGACAATCTTCGATCTCGTTTGCGATGGAGCCCCCGTTTGGCACGGAACCATAGATATGACCGCATTGCGAACATTGGCGTCGCCCGGCTAACCGCATCACCAGCTCTTCGTTGGGCACATCGAAATGAAGCGCCACCGGACGGTCCCAGCCGTTCTGAAGTAGCCAATCGTCCAGAAAGTACGCTTGCGTGACGGTCCGGGGGTACCCATCTAAAAGAAATCCGTTCATGCAATCCGGCTGTCGCAGCCTCTCGCCCACAATCTGATTCATGAGGCCGTCTTCGACAAGGTTGCCTTCGGCCATGAGACCGCCGACGAATCGTCCGAGCCGCGAACCGGAATCAACCTCGCGCCGCAACATTTCACCAGTTGATATCCACGGAAAGCCCAACTTAGCGGCAACTCGCGGCGATTGAGTTCCCTTCCCCGAACCCGGTGGACCAATGACGACAATGGCCTTTCTAGAACGCAAATTCAGAAGCGTCTCCCAGGGTCCATTACAAATGGATTAGAGCGCCCGCTCAAGTAAACTAGTCCGTCCCGGACGACTTGTCCGGACTGTATTCGGATTGAAACGACTCAGGGTTTCTTCGAGACCTGACGGCGTTCTAATTCATCTATTTTCTCCGCCGCATGGGCGTGAACTGCCGATGATGGATGTAATGCCTGGATCTTTTTGTATTCCTGCAATGCCTGGGTGTTTAGGTTAGCTTTTTCAAGAAGTTGGGCGTAGAACACATGCGCCTGAACGTCCGCCGGCGCGAGTTCCGTGGCGTGCTTGGCATCCGCGAGCGCTAAAAGCGCCGCTCCACTCCGCTCAAACTCTTTTGCCCGTTGCAGGTAAAGGGCCGCCTCGTTTGGCTGCCGATTGATCGCCTCATTGAGAGCCGTAATTCCTTGCGTCGGCGGTTCGATTCTTACGGCCGGTGCAGCAGGCGGCGGAGCGCTGTCCGGGGTCTGTAAAGCGCCGTTCTGCGGAATGTTCATGAGGACGACCGTGCTCACAAGGACAAGCGCCGCGGCTGAGGAGGCCACGCCGATCCAGACGCCCCGTTTTGACCGCGCCGGGATTGTCGGGTTAGCGTTGGGGGGTAAAGGCTTTCGCTCGTCGGCGATTTTCGGCTCAATCCGCGGGCTGCCTGGAAATGGTATGACAGGGTCCCGCAACCTGGGAGGAGCGGGCGCTGGAGCTTGAGCCGAAGCTACCGGTGCACTAAATGACTGGACGCGCGAGGGACTTGTTAGTAGTGGCAACGACGTGACGCTGTAGGACGAGGTTGGCTGAGCGTCAGCGGCGCGAACGGCCATCGTCACAAGCACTCGTGAACCTATTTGAATGTCTTGGGACAGGACTTCCAGATTTAGCCTCAATGTTCCGGCGCGACGGGGCGTGAGCATGAACACCAAAACACTCGAATCGCCTGTTGGCGGAATGCGGATGCGCTTTCGTTGAACGGGAGGATCACAGCCGGGGGATTCGAGAGCGAGTTCCAGATCCGCGTGCTTGATTCCGCCGAACTCGTCGACCGGAAAGTCAAGTTCGAACGTATTTGAACGAACGTCATCGCTGGTAGGCGAATAGGAACGATCCATCTTGAGGATCATCTTGAGCCCCCCTGAATCAGCGGCTCTGACCATGGTCACAACGTCCGTTGGTTCATCGATCACGACAGATGAGGCGATCGCCGCATCAAGGACTCGTTGCTGCGTCCGGGTTTGAGTTGGCACGGGACCGTGCCCAGGCGCGAGCTTTCCTAACCGGTCATCGTAGAGAACTTCGCGAAGCTTGCCCGCGATGTCGGAGAAAGCCTCGTCTTGATTCGGCCATAGCGTCACAGCTCGCGCCTCCGACGGAAGCACTTGCAGTTTCGCAAAGGGCGAGTCATGCCATTCGACAGGCCGCAGAAGAACCGGGATTACACGCGCGCTGCCCGCGTCATGCCGCTTCAAGGCGAACGGCAGTTCAACCTCAAAGATGAATTTCGATGCCAGGAAGTCGGCGCTGACCAGGAGCAGGATGATGCCGGCGCGCTCCATCGCGTCCTGAATCTCTGCCCGCCATTCGTTACCTGGTTCGATCTTGCGGTCGTACCAATCGCTGATCAACCCGGAACGTTTCAGGGCCGTCAAGTGCTTTCGCAATTCCTCACAGAGACGCTCGTCACTATGAGCGTACGAGTAGAACAGCTCTACGGCGGCCGGTGAAGGAACGGCGGTAGCCATGTTTAAGGCATTCTACGACAGAACCCGGAGCTAGAAACAAGCGCCGAAGCGAACCCGCCCAACTACGTCTTAGTGATAACCATTTCCTGCTTCGGGATGGACGCCAGCATCGATTGACCTACCTGAAGATGCTGGTCCATCAGCTGGTGCGGCGTATGGGCCATCCATTCAGCCAGTGAAATGTCCTGATATTCACTTGATTTGAACATCTCCAAAAAAACCAAATCGGAGTCGCCCGTATTCTCCACGTAATGAGGGTTGGATATGGGCACATAGCCGACGTCACCTTCTTGAAAGTCCATGGTTCGGGCGTCGCTACCGGCGATGAAGAGTGTCATGCGGCCTTTGCCGCTAATGTAGTATTGCCATTCATCGGCGTTGGGATGCCAGTGTAATTCGCGCAAGCCGCCGGGCTTCAACGTAACGATGGCCGCTGAAATCGGGGTTACGGGAAAAATTTTAGAATCGATAATCTTGACGTGGCCGCCTGGTGTTGTCTTGGTCGGCTGCATTTTGCTCGCCCGAAAATCGAAGCTCTTTGGCACCGTACCTGTGCCATCGGCAGCCTGCGTCTGTTCCGCTTTCAGATCGCCGGGAAGAGCGGCCTGGAAGATGAACAGTTCCTTCTTGGGAACTTTGTCAAAAGTCGATGCCGGCACGTTGAAGTTCTTTGCGAGCACTTCCTTCGGCGTATGCGACAGCCAATCCGTAATAAGAAAGGTATGGAATTCGTCAAAATTGCCATCGTCGAACACCAACAGAAATCGACAGCCATCCGGCCCTAGGCCTTGAATGGAATGAGGTATGCCGGGCGGGAACAACCATAGATCTCCCTCGCCCACATCGCTGACAAAACTTTTGCCGTGCTGATCGACCGCCGTAATGCGCGCATTGCCGTAAAGCATGATGGCCCATTCGGCTTCCACATGCCAGTGGAGCTCGCGGACGCCGCCGGCCGTGAGGCGCATCTCTACGCCGGCAATCGACTTCGAGATACCCAAATCGCGAACGGTCACTTGGCGTGTCCATCCGCCCTCCTCAACACGTTTTCGAGAAAGAGCGAACGAATATTTGAATGGCTTGACACTGCCGTTGTCTGTTTCCGGCGGCCACTCAGAATCCGGATTTTGCCTGGCGAGAGGTAGATTGCGCGGCCCCGGATCCGTCTCGTTGGGCGCGTTATGTTTTTCAGGTGGCTGCTGCGCTTGGGATTCGGCAGGAGCCGTCACTGCCAACGTTGTCGCTGCTAGCGCCGCTGAGCCCAATTCAAATATTTCACGGCGACTTACATTCGCATCTTGAAATCGGCTGTCGGCCACATTCTCTCCTCAATCATTTGAAGTTGCATCTGAAACCCTTAGGTTACATCCCGGTTCGTACTCGCAGATCGCGATGCAATTCAATAGGGGATATGTGACCGGAATAGTACTCTTACGGGAACGGATTGAACGATCTTCATCATAGTAGTTGAAACCAAGGAGTTCTCGCGCTGTCTACGAGTAGGAGACCGAAAAAATTTGACAAAGATTTCTTTGATACTACCGATGGCAGTTGCGCTGATTTGCGCAACCAATCTGCCAGCGCAGCACTACGACGACCGCCACCATATTTACGATAGGCACCATCGTGATTACCATGACTTCGACGAACATGAAGACCGTGCCTATCACATTTATTGGCGGGAACACCACCATGCGTACATCGATTGGGAACGCGCCAACGCTAGGCAACGGCAGGCGTATTGGGATTGGCGTCATCGCCATTCCGATGCCATTCTTCATATAGACATTCGTTAGACAAGAGCTCGCTGGTCAGCTCGGGCGTAGAATGCGGGGTTGGCTTCTATCATCCAGCCGTCACTGATCGATCGACTGCGCTGCTGCCTGCTGAGTCGCCAGGTTGGTGTAGGCCTTGGGCTGCTGGCGGAATGGCGTGAAGGGTTTGCGGCGCTCGATCCTTCGGGCGCCGACGCTGGTTTAGCTGTAGGCGCCTTAGCACAGTGGGTGGATGTAGGCTTCGAAGACGGCGCACTGTTAAACGACCTGATTGGCCGTTTTGATAAAGGCCATCGGAATCGGATGTCCTTGGCCAACTACGTTCATCTGCGAATGGCTGAGGCTCGTGCGGCAATGGCCGGCGAAGACTTAGCCGAAGCGCTACGTCACCTTGACTTCGTGCTCGCGATGCAGGATGAACTTCAGGATCAATCGCTGATTGCGATCGCCGATTTCTGGAAGGCGCGTTGCTTTCGGCGAAGCGGTGAGTATGATCGAGCCCTGGAAGTCATTCAGCGCGCCACCGAACAGGCGATGAAGCTGGGCACAGTCCACCTTGTTGCGGTGATCCGCACCGTGGAAGGCTGGCTGATGTTTCAGAAGGGGAAGCCTAAGGAAGCTGCTCGGCTGCTGCAGGAATCGAATCTTACGCTCCGTGAATGCGACGACTATATCGCGCTAGGAAACATCCAGTCAGCCTATGGCCGCATGGCGCGGCGTGAGGGCCGTTACGATCACGCATTGCAGCATTTCGAAGCTTCCATTGAATATTTTCAAAGGCGCTCTGGCCTCGAGGGCTATCTTGCCCGATCTTTGACCAATATCGCGCAGGCGAAGCGGCTGTTGGCGTTGCAGATCCGGCGGAATATGGACGCCGAATGGGAACTGCGCCGCAACGAAGAGGGACGGCGAGGCGAAGGGCAGCCTAAAGCGGCACGCCTTGAACGAATGCACCAATTGCTGAGCCAGGCGCAGGCCGACCTTGCGCGCGCGGCGGTCATTTACGACCGCGGACATACGCATCATGGCTCCGGCAATGTACGTGTGAATGCCGCCTACATACAACTCGATCGCGGCAATTTCGAAGGAGCGGAGGAATCGGCGCGCGAAGCCTTCGAACTGGGTGCGACCAAAGCGGATTACATTCTGATGTGCCGGGCACGCATATTGCAGGCCTTAGTCGGAAATGCGCGCTTCGAAGAACAAATCGGGGAAGGCGAAGACTCGACCCGTTATGCGCAAGTGGCGCACGATTGCGCTGCGGAGGCGGTCGAACTCGCCAAGCACACACAGAGCCGCCGGCTACTGGGCCGGGCGCATATTTGCCAGGGGCTGACGCTCGTGAATGGTTTCTTCAACAACCCTGAATCAGCGCGCGTTTGTCTGGACAGGGCCGAAGCGTATCTGGAGCAGGACCGTCATGACGCTTTATGGGAGGAGTTCTTGCTGTTGAAGACCAAGATACTCCGTGCGGGAACGCCCGATCCCAATTTGCGGGCGTGGTCGGAAGGCTCGGTCGGCGATAAGACCCTACAGGAAGTGGTGATCGAGTTCGAAGAGTTGCTGATCCCAAAGGTGTGGGAGCGCGAGGACCGCAAAGTATCGCGAGTTGCCAAGCGGCTTTCGGTGTCACCCAAAAAAGTGCGGCGTATCCTGCGGCGCTTGGGCCTCCTTTCAGAGGCAGAAGCGGCCTCCTAGGCGCGCGCTTCACTCGTTCCGCAGTGCCGCAGCCGGATCTATATGCGTTGCCCGCCGGGCCGGAAGGTAGGCGGCAAACAACGCGACCGAGAGCATCACGGCGAGCGCGATCAAAATCGTGAACGGATCGGAGAATTTAAGTCCAAACAGTTGGCTCTGGATCAGGCGGCCGCACGCAAGGGCGATAAGCAGCCCGGCTGCGAGTCCGATAGCCAGGATGCGGCTGGTCTCCCGGATCACCATCCACAAAACGTCGCCTCGCTCCGCTCCCAAGGCCATTCGGAGACCGAATTCGTTGGTTCTTCGTGCCACCCCGTAAGAGACGACGCCATAAATGCCGACGCACGACAGCAGCGCTGCCAACAGACCAAAGAACGTAGAGAGTTGTGTCACCAACCGCTGGTTCAGTACCGAACTGTCAACGATCGCCGCAAAAGTCGTGGTGTTTCCGATCGGCAGATTCGGATTCACGGAATGCACCGCATCCTTAATTGCAGGGAAGACAAATTTCGAATTTCCGGTGTAGCGCGCAATCAGAAGGTACAAGAACATGCCGTGTTGCGCATGCGGGTAAAAGGCGGCGGGCCTTTCCCGCTCTCGTAGGCTCATGTACTTCGCATCTTTGGCGATCCCCACCACCTGGATATTTTGCCATTCGCCCTCGTTTCCGACGCTGAACGTGCGGCCGATTGCGGAGCCACCGGCGAAATAAGCGCGAACCATTGCTTCGTTGATGACCGCGACCTTCGGGCCGGTCAAATTGTCTCGGTCGTTCAATGCCCGGCCGGCAACGATCGGAGTCTTCATCGCGGCTAGGTACTGTGGACCGACGATGTCTTGGAACACGTCCGGATCACTGTCTTTGGGCGGGCGTCCAGGCACAGTGACTGGATCGGTCCAGCCGCCGCCGAACAACGAGAAGGCAAAGCTGGCGTCGTGAACTCCAGGAACTGTGTCGACGCGTTCTTCCACCTGATGCATCATGCTTTCGAGACGTGCGTCGACTTGATAGCCAACGGAGCCGGGATCTATCTCGACGGCCACAACGTTCTGCTTATCAAAGCCTGTGTTCACATCCATCAAATTCGCAAAGCTGTGTAGGAATAGGCCTGCGCCCACCAGAAGCACCAATGAGAGGGCCACCTGGCCGGCAATGAGACCGCGTGAAAAGAGATTCTGCAGCGTAGTTGTCACAATGCCTCGGCCTTCTTTGAGTGAAGACGTTAGCTGCAGACGGGTGGAATGAAACGCTGGAAGAGTTCCAAATAGAAGAACTGCCAAAACCGCAATCGCAAAAGTCAGCGCAAATACCTGTGCGTCCGGAGCAACGTTCACGGGGATCGCAGCCGAATCCGGAGAAATCAAGCTCAGTAACAGGTGGCTTACGTTCCAAGCGAAAATTGCGCCCAGCAGGCCGCCGCTCAAACCAAGCAGCCCGCTTTCAACAAGTAGTTGGCGGATGAGTCGAGAGCGTCTCGCACCCAAAGACATTCGAACGGCAATTTCGCGACGCCTTGACACCGCGCGCGCCATCAGTAAGTTCGCCACGTTGGCGCATGCGATTAACAGCACTATGGACACGACAACCATCAGGATTTTCAAAGGCGACGAAAACTGGAGTCTTAATTGAGAGAGACCGGTAGCCGCTGGCGTAAGATCGATGCTGGCATTTCGGATTGCTTCCAGGTCTTTGCGCGAGGGCTGTGGTCCGGCGTACTCCCGTAAAATCTGCTTGAACAATAAATTGGTATTGGCTGCGGCTTGCGCCACACTGATGCCAGGCTTGCGGCGCGCGAAGATATAGAGCGATTGAAAGAGGTTTTGATCGAGACCGTTCCATCCTGGCGAAATTTGCTTCTCCATGGCAAGCGGAATCCAGAGATCCGGCGCTTGGCCAACAGTTACTCCGAAAAAGCCGGGTGGCGCGACGCCTACCACCGTGTAGACCACTGAGCTGATCGTCACCTTGGCGTCCAATATCGGAGTTCCCGAAGCAAACCGGCGTTTCCACCATTGGTAGCTGGCGACCGCGACCGGGTGCGCTCCAGCAGTTTGGTCATCGAAATCGGACACCAAGCGGCCGGCCGAAGGCTTAACGCCGAGGGTGTGAAAATAGCTTCCGGAAACCAGATCTATGTTGATCTTTTCGAGAGCAGCGCTGCTTCCGACACGGCCGTGAACGGATGCCTCGATACTGTTCACCGCGGCAACATCTGAGAAGATTTGATTCTTCTGCCTGAATTCCCGAAAGAATTTGTAAGAGAAAAGCTGCCAGCTTCGATCCGGCAAAGTATTCTGGCTCCCGACCCACTCCCCTTTGCCAAACAGTACAAGCTCGTGCGGGTGTTCCACCGGCAGATTCCGCAGCAACACCGCATTCAGCAAGCTAAATATCGCTGTGTTCGCGCCGATGCCCAGCGCCAGGATCAGAACGGCAACAAACGTAAAGCCAGGGTTAGCGGCCAGCATGCGCATTCCATAGCGGACGTCTCGCAGAAGGTCAGCGAAAAGCCAGCGTCCACTCTCAAAGAACCGTTCCTGAGTTCTGGTAACGTTTCCAAAAGCGCGCCGCGCAGCCCTTCTCGCATACTCTTCGTTGAGCCCTTGCGCTTTGAGTTGCTCGGCCTCAAAGTGCAGATGGGCTTGAATCTCGGCTTCGAAGTCTTCCGGCTTTCTGCGCCGCCAGAACATACCGTACGCTCCTTTCGCTTTGGGTTGCCTGTTTACCCGAGCATAAATCTCTTCGGGTAAACTGTCAACCCCAAGGCCCGCGCAGCAAAGTCACCCAAGGCAAGAGATACTGAAGAACGGCAGCCATGAACGCTTTACTTCTTTCTTCCTATAAACATTTAGAGCTGACAGATCTTCCGCAACCGGCGATTGGGCCGCGCGATCTCCTGGTGCGGGTAAAAGCCTGCGGAATCTGCGGCAGCGACGTGCATGGATATGACGGCACGACAGGGCGGCGCATTCCCCCAGTCGTGATGGGTCATGAGGCTGCGGGAGAAGTAGCGGAAGTGGGCGCCGAAGTCGCAGACTTTCGCCCCGGAGACCGCATTACGTTCGATTCAACCATTTCTTGCGGCCATTGCTTCTTTTGCCAGCGTGGAGAAATGAACCTTTGCGACAACCGGCAGGTGCTGGGAGTCTCTTGCGGCGAGTATCGGCGCTATGGTGCGTTCGCTGAATATGTCAGCGTTCCCGAACGCGTCTGTTACCACTTGCCCAACGAGCTTTCCTTCCCTGAAGCGGCGATGATTGAGGCCGTGAGCGTCGCAGTACATGCCGTGCGCATTACTCCTGTGACCTTGAACGACACTGCCGTAGTCGTGGGAGCTGGGATGATCGGCCTGCTTTCGATTCAAGCGCTCCGCTTAGCGGGCTGCGGCAAAATTGTCGCAGTAGACCTTGAAGATAACAAACTGGAAACGGCCTTGGAACTAGGCGCGACGCATAGCGTCAACCCCTTGCGGGACGACGTCCCGTCCGCTGTCCGAGACCTTACTAAGGGTCACGGAGCGGACATCGCGCTCGAGGCCGTCGGCGCAGCAGCACCCGTCAAGGCCGCGATTGAATCGGTTCGTAAGGGCGGAGTGGTCACACTGGTCGGCAACATCGTTCCTAAGATCGAGTTCCCGTTGCAATCCGTCGTGACAAGGCAGATCCGTGTGATGGGTTCGTGCGCCTCATCGGGAGAATATCCCGCATGTATCGATTTAATGGCTCGCGGCGCAATTCGCGTAGGTCCGATGCTAACCGCGCGTGCGCCGCTATCGGAAGGCCCGCGTTGGTTTGAGCGGCTATATGCCAAGGAGCCTGGCCTGATGAAGGTGATTCTCGAACCGTAAGAGGCTCATGCAAATCCTGGACTCGTTTAAGACCTTGCGCTAATGCATGTCGGCCAAGCGGACGCTATACTCACCAATCGAGGAGCAAAGTGAAGCATGGCATTCGTATCGGAGTTTAAAGCGTTCATATCGCGTGGAAGTGTTGTAGACCTTGCAGTCGGTGTAATTATTGGGGGCGCTTTTGGCGCAATTGTTACTGCCCTAGTCAATGACATCATCATGCCGCCCATCGGGATGTTGACCAGCGGTGTCGATTTCAAGGACCTGTTTGTTGCGCTCGATGGTAACCACTACGCCAGCCTGGCCGCGGCCAAGGCGGCAAAACCGCACCCGCCGGCATTATTGATGTACGGCGATTTCGTGAACACGATCCTCGACTTCTTGATCATCGCGTTCTGCATTTTTCTACTAATTAAGGCGTTATCGAAATTAATGCCTAAACCTGTTCCTCCGCCCCCGCCGCCCGGCCCGACGTTAGATCAACAATTGCTTGTTCAGATACGGGATCTGCTCGCGAAGGGCGCATTGCCGTCGGCCTAAAGCGGCTAATCATACTTAAGAGCGATGGCGGGCTCTATCCTGGTGGCCCGCTTCGCCGGTAGATAGCTCGCAAGCAGAACAGTGGCAAGCAGCAAAATTGCCGCGCTGCCGTATGTAAACGGATCGAATGCGCCGACGTGGTACAGCATCGACGAAAGAATACGGGCAATGCCCCAGATTGCCGGGAGGCCGAGGAGAACGCCAATCAGCGCCGCGCGGATAGCGCCTGAAACGATCCGCAGCCACACTTGGCGGGAGCTGGCGCCGAGCGCCATCCGAATACCGATTTCGCTTCGCGTCTGCTGCACTAAGTAGGACAAGACGCCATAAACGCCAATTCCTGCAAGCAGAATGGCGATCCAGGCAAATAGGCCTAGCATTTGGGCTTCGAACCGTTGCCGGGCAATGGAACGATTATAAATGTCGCCGAACGTATCGAACGCGACGGGGACATTTTTGTTTACGGAGCGAACAATCTTACGAATGGCCGGCGCAAAACGCATCGGATCCGAACCGGCCTTTACCACCAAGCTTGCATCGACCAGCATCTGCTGATGTTGCGTGTAACAAACGTAGCCGGCTGCAAAGGCAGGATGATTTACACCGTCCTCGCGGATGTCGTTAATGATGCCCACAATGGTCATGTAACGCTTTTCCGGATCGAAGCTATCGAACCAGATGCGATGGCCCAGTGCATTCCCGTGAGGAAAGAGATTCGTGGCCATTTTCGCGTTGATGATGATAACCGGCATTGTATTGGGCCCATCGCCTTCTGAAAAGAAGCGGCCGGCCGTTAGGCGAACCCCAAGAGCACGGAAGTAATCGGGGCTCACGATTCGATAATCGGCATCGGAAAGAAATCCAGGCAAGTCGGCCTGTCCTTCAACAGAAAAATGACCGTCGCGGTTATCGCCGGTGAGAGGTAAGCCGGAGGCATAACCCACCGCGCGCACACCCGGGATCAGCCGGATTTGGTCGGCGATCGATTGGTAATTGTTCAGGCGATCCGGCGGGACACCGAAATTGAGACTGAGCACAGGAAAGGAAAGATCGGCGGTCAGCACGTTGGATGGATTGAAGCCGATGGGTTCGCGCCGCAGCCGATCGAAGCTGCGAACAAGAAGACCTGTGCCGATCAACAACATGAAGGCGAGCGCAATTTCCGAGATGACAAGCAGTTGGCCGATGCGCCGCCCCGCGGGTCCGGCGGAGTGTTGCGTAGACGCCTGCTTCAACATTTCATTTACATCCAGGCGCGCCGCAGAGAATGCTGGAACGATGCCGAAGAGCAGGCCCGACAGCATTGAGATGATGGCCGCAAATGCAAAGACATTCAGGTCGATTGAGACGGTTTCGATACGAGGAATTGTGATAGGAACAAAGAACTTTAGAACGTGCAGCGTCCACCAAGCCAACATTAGGCCCGTAGCACCGCCTGCCATCGCCAATGCGAGGCTTTCCACGACTAATTGCCGTATTAGCCGGCTACGGCTGGCACCGAGAGATCCGCGGATGGCCAGTTCATGCGACCGCGCTGCGCCGCGTGCGAGCAGCAGATTCGCAACGTTCACACAGACAATCAGCAGCACTAATCCGACCGCGGCGAGCAATGTCAAAAGAGACGGTTTGAAAGGGCCGGCAAGGTAGTCGCGCAGCCCGACCACTTCACCATCCGACGTCTGGTAGGTTCCGGGATACTCGATTTTGAGACGTCGCGCGATGGAGCTAATGTCTTCCTTAGCCACCGCTACGGAAATCCCAGGCTTGAGCTTGCCAATCAGGTGAAAATTGTGGGCTGTGCGAGACTTGAGCCCTTCCGCCAAAATTTCAGCTGTGGTCCAGACTTGGCTCTGTTTCGGAAAGTCGAAGCCGGCAGGCATCACGCCGATCACTGTGCAGCGAATGCCCCCGAGCAGCTTAAGCGTGCGTCCTAGCACGTTCGGAGACGAACCGAACATGCCGCGCCAAAGAGAGTCGCTGATCAATACTGCATTCGAGGCGCCTGGCAGGTGTTCCACGGCGGTGAAGTCGCGCCCCATCGCGGGATGAACGGCGAACGTTTTGAAGAAATCTTGCGTGACCATCGCCACATGGGCGCGGGTAGCGGAGTCGCCGTTGCTGATGCTGAGATCGTCATCGCCGTAACCGGCTATGTATGCGAATGAATGATTTTGCGCGCGCCAATCTAAGAAATCGGGATAGGAAATGGTTCCGGCGCGATTTCTGTTCGTTCCGCCTCCCAATACTGCGATTCGGTCTGCATCGGCATATGGCAACGAGCGCAGCAGCACCGCATTCACAATGGCGAATAACGCGGTGGTGACGCCAATCCCCAGGGCGAGCGTCAGAACCGCCATCACGAAAAATGCCGGGCTGCGTCGGAAAACGCGCGTCGCATAGCGCGCGTCCTGCAAGACATTCTCTATAAAAGCGCCGGCTCGAACGTCGCGGACTTCTTCTTTCACTTGTGCGATTCCTCCCACTTTCAGC